>JAAYOY010000169.1 GCA_012520035.1 Bacillota bacterium | reverse complement strand
TCTTCTTACCAGTGCAGCGGGGAAAAGAGCCGGATGTTTGGATCTTTTTTCCTCCAGGTTTTTATGTATATCATTCCAAACGCTGATGCTGTATCTGGTCCAGGTCTTTCCGTCAAGACCGTTTGCACGTTTTCTTTTATTTATCAACCCGCTACCCCCTGTTTAATCCTTTGCGCCCATGAATAAGGCTTGTTTTTTTTTGAATAATCTGCTAAGATATTCTTAAGAATAAATGGAAAAGTCATACTTATTTAAATCATTATAACTTAGTATTAGAAAAGGGTTATTCCGATGAAAGTAAAATATTTTTTTGATGTGGACTGCTATTGCCTTAACCAAAATGCATATTTTTATTATCCCCTGCAACGCCGACTTGCGGATTACATGCAGACCCTGTTCCCTTCCGCCTTTACAACAAATAATTTCAAAAAACACGATAAAATCGGGAACAGAGTCGTAAAGACAATTCTGGATAAAATTAACACTGTTTCAACGGAAACAAACTGGAAACAAAACTTGCGCGATACTTCATACGTTGTCTTTGATACAGAAACAACGGGCTTGCAACCTTACAAGGGGGATAAAATTACTTCCCTGGCGGGGGTAATAGTTGAAAACGGCGTCATTCAGGACCGCACCTTTAATATGCTCATCAATCCACAGCGTCCTATTTCAGCCTCATCAAGCCGAATTACAGGAATAACGGATGATATGGTTTCCTATAAACCTACCCTTCAAGAAGTGCTCCCGGATTTCCTTGATTTTATCGGCAACAGAACCCTTGTAGCGCACTGTGCAACGTTTGATCTCGCTTTTTTGAACTTGGAACTCTGCCGGATTGCACCTGTGCGTATCTTTAACCCGGTAATTGATACCTACCTTGTTTCGAAATCGCTCCTGCCGTATATTAAGGATTACTCACTGGATAATTTGGTAAAAAGTTTGGGTCTGGAAATGAGAGAAAGGCATACAGCACTAGGCGATTCTCTAATGACGGCAGAGCTGTTTTTATACCTTCTGGAGATATTAGCACTTAGGCAGATAAATACCCTGGACCAGCTCCAGAAATTTCTCATCAACCATAAAAAGAGCTTTTATTATCAAACATATTCCGAAATGATTAAGATATATTAGTTTTTTATCTGTGATCACTGGTGATCACCGGTGATAATGGTGTTGGCGATCATTAGTGATCACCGGTGATCACTCAATTAGTCAGGATTAAATAATAAAACGAAAATGGTTTTCGGTAATGCTTTGCAGACGATTTACCATAATTAAGGCCTCTTTGAGCATGGAATAATCGCGGTAGGTTAAGTTTTTCAGGTTTATAAAGTTATCCGGCTCCTGCCCCTTTCTCATTTTCGCCATGGCGTCCCTTATCCTGAGCATCATCAGCGTTTCATAAGCCGTAGCCAGCTGATAAGCATCCTTCTTTTTCAAGATATTGCGTTCAGATATTTGATTCATCCTCTCAAAAGTGTTTGTCGCATGAAGCCCTTCCCGCAGGGCAAAAACCCGTGTACAGTCTACTATGTGGACGCAGGATGAAGTTTTCAGGTTTATATGATTGCGGTGTTCCCCTGAACGTTCCGTTTGAATTTTACGAAACAAAGTAAGGGGAACTTTTTTTGCCAGGTTATCCTGGACCAAAAAATTGAGCGCCTTATAGGAATTTCTAAATTTAGAGATGACATATTTTTTTAAAAGATCATAAAGGTTTCTATCACCGTAAACATAGCGAAAATCAAGGAAAATCGTCATCAGGCGTACGTTCTCTGGCTGTAGCTCCAGCAACCATCGATCAATGTTCTCCTGCCAGTTCTGAAGGGAACGGCACCACTCAACGTTATTTGCCATTACCCCTCCCTTGCAACGTTTGAAGCCGTATTTTTCCAGTCCACTAACAATTTTTTCTCCCAACGTTAAAAAATATTCTTTAATGATCTTTTCATCCTTTTGTTCAACATTCTCGTATATAATGCCGTTATCCTGGTCTGTTCTTGCATATTGCTCTTTCCTGCCGCTGCTCCCCATTGTAATCCAGCAATAAGGAACCGGTACCGGT
>JAAYOY010000168.1 GCA_012520035.1 Bacillota bacterium | reverse complement strand
TTTCCTCCAACCTCTTTAACACCTGATAAATAGAGGCCACTCCAATCCTCGCCCAAACCCTCATATTACGCAGATCAATAATTTTATCTATTTCATAGGCATATGAAGGTTTTTCATTGACAATACTAAGCAGGAGCACTTCTATATTTGACAACAACTCTGCCACTGTGTATACCTCTATGTTTAGCGCCCGTTGACTATTATAGGCTATAGTAGTTATAACATATATTTAATTACTTCGATGATTAAAATGTATCTCCTGCTTTGCTTAAAAAATATTTTTTAGCACCGGGCTTAAGCTAAAACCTGCCGGGCTATGACAATACGTTGAATCTGGTTGGTACCTTCAAATATCTGCATTATTTTTGCATCCCGCATATATTTTTCTACCATATATTCCCTGCTGTAGCCGTAGCCGCCGAATATTTGCACAGCATCTGTTGTCACCTGCATGGCTACGTCGCTGGCATACACCTTGGCAAAAGCAGCCTTCTCGGTAAAAGGCACCCCCTCCTTATAGAATTTGTCCTTCAGCCAGGAGGCCTGGTAAACCAGGAGCCTTGCCGCCTCTATCTTAGTAGCCATATCGGCAAGCATGAACTGGATACCCTGGTTATGGCTGATAGGTTTGCCAAACTGAATGCGGCCTTTGGAATACTCAACAGCAGCCTCAAAAGCAGCCTGCGCTATCCCCAGGGAAATCGCCCCCACGCTGGGCCTGGCCATATCCAGTGTTTTCATCGCCAGCTTGAAACCGTCCCCCTCTTTCCCGATTAAATTATCTTTGGGCACCCTGACGTCCTCAAATATCAGTTCAGCGGTATCAGAACAACGCAGTCCCAGCTTTTTCTCTTTTTTACCCTTAATGATCCCGGGCATGCTATCTTCCAGCATAAATACAGAAAGCTTTTTTGTCCCGCTGCCGTCTATTACGTTGGCAAATACGGTATGGTACTTGGAATAGCTGGCATTGGTAATAAAACACTTTGTACCGTTGATAATATAATCATTACCATCTTTACGGGCAGTCGTGGCTATTGAGCTGATATCTGATCCCGCATTCGGCTCGGTCAGACTGAAACTCACCAGATCCCCTTTTTCGCAAATCGTCGGCAAAAACCTTTGTTTTTGCTCCTCATTTCCACCTATGAGCAGGGGATAAAGGGCCAAAGAATTGCCGTTGGCGCTGGAGGTGACCGTAACCCCGGCACATCCTCGGGCAATCTGTTCTATAATGAGAGAATACGATAAACTATCAATCCCGGGTCCCCCGTACTCTTCCGGCACAGCCAGATCATGCAGCCCAACAGAATGAAGTTTCCTTAATATTTCCCAGGGAAATTCTTCTTTTTCGTCCAGATCCCGGGCATAGGGCATGATCTCCTTCTCCGCAAAATCACGGGCCATTTTCTGAATAGCTATCTGTTCTTCGTTCAGTTCAAATATCATTTTTTATGATCTCCTTCCGCTATACTGTAATTTTTAAGGGGTTAGCGATCTTTTTACCAGACAACTATCCCTGCAAGCAATCCAACTTCCATATAAATTGCTTAATTCAAAATATTGTTCATGCAACTTCCATGCCAAGACTGTAATCAACCGGCATTACCCGGAATTCTGCTTAAGGGCCGGGAAAAAGCTCTTTACATTAAATCATTTTGTCTCTCAGGCAAGGGAGATAAAGGCGTTTGTATTTTTTTGTTTAAACAAAGTACATTTCTGTTCACAAAAAGGATAATCTTTAGTAAAATAGACATTGAAGGGGGTAATGCAATTTAAAAAGCACCGATATTTAATTCTTTTCTGTCAAAAATAATTAGCGGTGAGCAAATAAAGATTTAAGATTGTGTTTTAATATTTGCTAAGCAGCAGGTTTCTGGTAATTAATGCATATGCCGACGGGGAGTGACATTTATGCTTGAACAAAATAATAGCTACTGGAATACCATACAAAAATATCTGGGCACAATCTTGGATATGATTAACGATCCGGTTATTATTATTGATAAGGAAGGAACAATTATTTATATAAACGAGGGGTATGAGCTGCAGGTAGGAGTAAAAAGAGAGCGCCTGCTGGGACGCAACCTAAACAAAAGATACCCCAACGACAAACTCCTGCAGGTGCTCCGTAAAGGCGAACTTATAAAAAACGAAGAGCATTTTAACGAGACACTGAGATACAATGTTGTGGCCAGTTTTCTTCCCATAAAGGACGACAAGGGGGAAACAATAGCCGTCGCCGGCATAGGGAACACCCCCCCCGTTTATAAGCTTAACGTCCGCCTCAGCCCTATTCTTTCTATTAGCCAGGACAAGCAATCACAAAATATCACCAGAGACAATATACCACCAGCTTTCCGAAATATAGTCGGTGAAGCTCCCAAGCTGCTAAACTGTTTAAGCTTATCAGCAAAGGTCGCCAAGTCGGATGCAACTGTAATGCTCAGGGGAGAAACAGGAGTAGGCAAAGAGCTCTTAGCCCGGGCAATTCACGACGCAAGTAAACGCCGCGATCACCCTTACGTGGCGGTAAACTGCGCTACCATACCTGAAAACCTCATCGAATCCGAATTGTTTGGTTACAGTCCCGGAGCTTTTACAGGAGCGCGCGCCTCCGGAAAAGTCGGAAAAATTGAGATGGCAAACCGGGGAACTCTTTTTTTGGATGAAATAGGTGACCTGTCATATAGCACGCAGGTTAAGCTATTGCGTTTTACCCAGGAAAGGTACATAGAAAGAATTGGCGGGAATAACCAGATCCCTATTGACGTGAGAATTATCACCGCCACAAACAGAAACCTGGAACAAATGGTCCAGCAGGGGGAATTCCGGGCAGATTTATATTACAGGTTAAACGTGATCCCGATCCACATACCGCCACTGCGGGAAAGGCCCGGAGATATAGGGCTTCTAGCCCATTATTTTTTAGATTATTATTGCAAAAAATATGATAAAAAAATGGGGTTTTCCATCGAAGCTATGGAATATCTGCAAGATTACTCCTGGCCAGGCAATATCAGGGAATTAAAAAATATTATCGAACATGCAGTTATCATCTGCCCCGGTGATACTATCAGCCCAAGCCATTTTAACTTAATGTTAAATGACTATGCCAATATCCGGGACTCCTCTGTATTAAATTTACATCAGGCTATCGAATATACCGAAAAAACAATCATTAAAAAAGCACTGGAAAAGGCTGCCAATAATAAAAGCAAGGCCATCGAATACCTGGGCATAAGCCGCGGTGCGTTTTACGATAAGCTAAAAAAATACAAGCTCGATATGGAATAACCCAGTTTCAGGCTTGACTAGGTGCAGTATAAATTATCTAACAGCCTCGAGAAAAATTACACATTAATCTTTTGAGAACAATATTTCCTAATTATTGCCGGTTTTTATTCCAGGCGGCCATCTTCTACCTTAATAAGAAGCTCTATTTTGAGCTTCTTATTCTTTTTTCGCCTTACAGAAAAACACTCCGCCAAATTCCCTCCCTGGAAAAAACTACGTAGAGTTACATAACATAATTCACCTGTTAACGTCATGTATAATAGGAAGAGAAAAAGATATTGCGCGATATCGGGGAGATTGTATGATGAGGGAGAGTGCAGTACTGAAAAACCAAACGGATACATGGGCCGCTGAGCTGTGGCCGCGGCTCTACCG
>JAAYOY010000167.1 GCA_012520035.1 Bacillota bacterium | reverse complement strand
TGATTACCGCCTTTTGGTCCAATGTCACCTACCTGCTTCCCATTGATACTGTTCCCCTGATTACATTCGGCAAAGGATACTACAAGATGAGTGACATGATAAAAGCGGGGATCGTGCCGAACATAATCATGATATTAGTAGCCGCTTTGCTTGTACCGGCATTGGCAAACCTGCTGGGTTATTAGTAGAATTTGGCTACCTAAAAAAGAGCGCTTGCCGAAGGTCCTTTGTGGGCACAAATGGCATCACCGATAAGTGAAGCTTGCAGAAGCAGCCATATGGTTATTATCTAAAAGCAAAACCAACCAAAAAGAAAACACAACAAAATTAGAGGATTATTCCAGAGTCTATAGAATTATGCTATATAGGGCAAAAAAAGCGGTTGACCAGCAAGGATTATTTGATGCGAGGTATGCTAAATGCCGCTGTTTCCCCTTTCCAGTATTGACAGCGACAGGTTTTTGTATTATTATGTAAAAAATTAATACAACTTGTTAATACTCTTATCAAGAGCGGGGGAGAGAAAGGCTCTATGAACCCCGGCAACCGGATTCGTCCTGTATAGAAAGCCCCGGATTAGCGAGCGGCTTTTTGAAGGGAAAGCATATACAGTGCGGATCGCCCGGTGCCAATTCCTGCGGGTCGGCGGCATGCAGCCGGTCGTCCTGGGAGATAAGGGGGATATTTATTACCTCTTGCCTGCCCGGGTAAGAGGTTGTTTATTTTCAAGGTTTTTATGCAAGTATCCAGTATCATATCTACAAGTATCATATCTTTGTAACAAGGAGGCTGTTAGATGAATAAAAATGGAGTTTTCCTGTTTTCATCGGAATCCGTTACCGAGGGCCATCCCGACAAAATTGCCGATCAGATCTCCGATGCCATTCTTGATGTAATTATGAGAGATGATCCCATGGGGAGGGTAGCGGTAGAGACCCTGGTCACTACCGGTCTGGTCCTTGTGGCCGGTGAGATTACAACAGATTGTTATGTTGATATTCCCCGGATCGCCCGTGAAACGGTAAAAGAAATAGGATATACCCGTGCAAAATATGGTTTTGATGGCGATACATGCTCTGTCCTTACTTCCATAGACGAACAATCGCCGGATATCGCCCTAGGGGTAAATGAATCCTGGGAGATCAAGCACGGTGAAGGCAGGGAAGATATCTACAGCACTACAGGTGCGGGGGACCAGGGGATTATTTTTGGTTTTGCCTGCAATGAAACTCCTGAGCTGATGCCCATGCCGATAGATTTGGCCCACAAACTGACCAGGCGCCTGGCGGTAGTACGAAAAGAAAAAGTTCTGCCTTACCTGCGCCCCGATGGCAAATCCCAGGTTACCGTTGAATACCTGGATGGGAAACCCCAGCGCGTTTCCACTGTCGTACTTGCCGCCCAGCACAGTGACGATGTTTCGCTTAACCGCCTGCGGGAGGATCTGATTGAGGTTGTTGTAAAAGAGGTAATCCCGGAAGAGCTGCTGGACAGACAGACGCGCTATCTGATCAATGCTACGGGACGTTTTGTAGTGGGAGGCCCCCGTGGTGATACGGGCTTGACCGGCCGTAAAATTATCGTGGACACTTACGGAGGTTTTTCCCGCCATGGGGGCGGGTGCTTCTCGGGCAAAGACCCCACCAAGGTTGACCGCTCCGCCAGTTATGCTGCACGCTATGTGGCGAAGAACGTTGTCGCTGCCGGCCTGGCGGATAAGTGTGAACTTGAGCTGGCTTATGTCATCGGTGTAGCGCGGCCCGTATCTATATTGCTGGAAACATTTAATACGGAAAAAGTACCGGTTGAATTTATAGAAAAACTTATTTACAAGCATTTTGATCTTCGCCCGGCAGCGATAATCGATCATTTGGATTTGCGCCGCCCGATATACAAGCAGATTGCCTCTTACGGGCACTTTGGCAGGGATGACATCGACCTGCCCTGGGAAAGAACCGACAAGGCGAATCTTTTAAAGAAAGAAGCTGAAGAAGCCGGATTTATTATTGTATGAAGGTACCGAAGAAATGCTGAAAGGGCTCTTGAAAAGGAGCCCTTTATAAAAAAATGTAATATCCTCCTGCCCTTAATAAACAAATAACACTTACTCCTGCTTAATAATAAAAATTAATAATTGTTTTTACGGCTGTTCAGCTTGATATAATTGTTAATTCTCTGGTCTAACTGGGTGGAAACAAGGAGAACTTCCCTCGTCACTTTTTCATTTTTCATAAACAATTGGTGCAGGTTCTCTCTTAAACTGGTAATTTCCTTTATTATTTCAGGTAAGCGATCCTTTTCCATTTCGCTAATCCTTTCGTAGCAGGGTTTTGCATACGATAAAAATACCGGGAATTTATGCCCGTAGTGAATAAAAAACGCGATGTCGAAAAAACACAATTACATTTTATTCAATATTGCGTAGTTTGTCAAGAATTAATTTTTAATATGTGCTAATTTTTTACAGCATCTTCTAATTTTTCAATAATTCTAACTCTTAAATCTTCTTGTTCATCCTACTGAAAGAGGAAAGATGTCGAATTGTTGGGAAATTAACTTTTCCCTGGAAGAGGTGTATTATGTCGCTGTTAAAGCTCCTGCTGGATATTCTTTATCCTCCCCGGTGCCCTTTTTGTGGGAGCCTGCCCGGCAAGGTTTCAAACAAGTCTTCCCTTCAGGCTGCACTTTCTATCGAGACAGCCGGGGTTAACAACTTCAGTGAAGATGATTGTTCCCTGCGGGAAATTTTTTTAGAGCGGGAACAGATTATCTGCCCGCGTTGTGCTGAGGAGCTTCCCTGGATTGAAAAGGCCTGTGGCCGCTGTGGTCGGCCTTTGGAACAGGGGGCTGGCAATTGTTCATATTGCAGGGGGGCTTATTTTTACTTTGATGATTGCTGTGCACTGAGTCTTTACCGGGGAGAGGTCCGCAGGGCGGTTCATCTTTTGAAATATCATGGGAAAAGGCCACTGGCAGTCCCTCTGGGAAAGCTTCTCAGCCTGAAGCTGGCGCGCATGCCCTGGATCTCTACGGTGAAATGCCTGGTTCCGGTCCCGCTACACCCGGAGCGGCTGAAATTGAGGGGCTATAACCAGTCTTCCCTGCTGGCCGAGGTTATTGGCAAGGAACTGCATCTGCCCGTTTTGGAGGCCCTGGTCCGGGTTCGTGATACAGGGAGCCAGACTGGTTTTAATAAAATCCAGAGAAGAAATAATTTGCGCGGAGCATTTGAATGTTCCCGGGCGCTGGAGCAGGGAAGCCATGTTCTGCTTGTTGATGATGTGCTTACCTCCGGAGCAACTGCTGACGAGGCCTCGTTTTCCCTGAAAAGAGGAGGTGCAGCGAGGGTAAGCGTTGCGGTGCTGGCCCGTTAACTGGTATACTGTCAGCTCATTTACTATAAAAGACACGAGAAGTCGCATAAATAAAAAATAAGTTGCTGTGCAGCAGGCTAGAAAAACCATTATAATATTAGTGTTGACGCTGTTAGGGCACCCCGGCAAGTTTTTTCTTAATAAGAGCTGCAATAGCGATGATACAGCCCAGGAGAAAACCTCCGATATGGGCCCACCAGGCTACTGTTTGGGCTCCCGGATTTAAACCTGCGAGGAAAGCGTTAAAAAATTGCAGCAGGAACCAGAGAAAGAGAAAGATCATTGCCGGGAGGCGCGCCGTTGTTATAAAAAAACCGATCGGGATTAAGGTAAGAACACGTGCCCGGGGGAATAAAACGAAATAAGCCCCCAGAACTCCTGCTACAGCTCCGCTGGCCCCTATGGTTGGTATTAAAGAGCTAGGGTTGGCTATTATGTGAGAAAAATTTCCTGCCAGCCCGGCGGCCAGGTAAAAAAGAAAAAATCCGAAGTGTCCCAGGCGGTCCTCCACATTATCTCCAAAAACCCAGAGGTAAAGCATGTTTCCCAGGAGATGGAACCATCCTCCGTGCAGAAAGGGGGAGGTAAATAGAGGCAGCCACACCTGGCCTTGTGAAAGAATAAATTCATGAGGGATAACCCCGTACCGATAGATAAATTCTGTCAGGCCGGCTTCATCCAGGCTCAATTGAAAGATAAATATGGCAATATTAGTAAATAATAAGACCAGGTTTACATAAGGATACTTTCGTGGTCGTACACTATCTTTGAGTGGCAGCATCTAAACAAATCACATCCCTTTATAAGGAAATAAGATGAATATTACAGGCTTATATATATTACAGGTATCCGGTTATGTAATATATTATAAGCTCTAAAGCGGGTTTTTACTATAGATTATACCTTTATTAGGAGAGTACTATGATTCAAGATGATAGTATTTGTACAGGCGAAAATAACGATGCCACACAAAAAGTAACATCTCCGGCTTATCTAAAAAGGATTCTGCGGGAGAATGATTTGCATCCTCACCGCAACATGGGCCAGCATTTCCTGGTTGATGAGAACATCCTGGATAAAATAATCGCTGCAGCTTCTCCGGAAAAAGGTGATTTTGTGCTCGATATCGGCGCCGGCCCCGGGGCTATTTCCCTGGCAATGGCCGGCAAGGTTGCCGGGATTATTGCGATAGAATGGGATTCGGGGCTTGCTGATTTGCTAAAAGGATTAGCAAAAAAGAAAGGGCTGGCTGCGCTTCACGTTATTGAAGGGGATGTGCGCCGGCTTGAGCTGGAGGAAATTTGTTCCGCTTATTGGGGGGCGGATCTGGTTGCTGATAGCAGGGGGCAAGCTCCGTTAAAGGTTGTGGCCAACCTTCCTTACTATCTTACTACCCCGCTTCTCTTCAAGCTTCTGCAAGGAAAACTGCCGCTTAAGCTTCTGGTCTTGATGGTACAATTTGAAGTAGCCGGGCGCATGCTTGCTCGTCCGGGCGGAAAGGATTATGGCGTTCTCTCCGTTCTCTGCCGATACTATACGGAACCTCACTTTCTTTTTAAGGTTTCAAGAAATGTTTTTTACCCGCCTCCCGCAATAGATTCTGCAGTAGTATCGCTCAATGTTCTCCCTACCCCCGCTGTAACTTTGTCGAACGAAGGTTTGTTTTGGATGATCGTAAGGGCTGCATTCCAGAAAAGAAGAAAAACTATGCTCAATGCTCTTGAAGGAATAGCCGGTCTGGGGAAGGCGGAGTGGAAAGAAATGCTTGAAAAGGCCGGTATATCTCCCGTACGCAGGGGAGAAACCTGCTCTATTGAAGAATTTGCATCACTGAGCGATATGATTTATAATAAATAAAGGGTTTCTTGTTTATTTTGTCGCTTTATGCTGGAAATAAGAAAGAAGGCTTAAAGGATGATTTTTACCAGCCCTACGAAAGGGAAGATGACCCTGAAGGAGGTTTTCCAGGACATCATCGGGTATATCCGGGAGAAGCCCGGGGAGCAGCATAAGCTGATCATAGGGACGGACTCGCAGACACATCTAAATGATGAGGTGATTTTTGTAACTGCGATTATTATTCACCGTGTTGGCAAAGGTGGACGGTACTTTTTCCATCGCAAGAAACAACACTTTGTACAGAGCCTCAGACAGCGCATATTTTTTGAAACGTCTTTAAGCCTTGACGTTGCCGGGCGTTTTACCGCACTTCTTTCAGAAGATGGCCATGCCCACCTTAATGTAGAAATACACCTTGATGTTGGGGAAATGGGAGATACAAAGGAACTGATCAGGGAAGTGGTGGGAATGGTTATCGGCAGCGGCTTTGATGCTCGTATTAAGCCTGAATCTTATGGAGCCACCAAGGTTGCCGACAGATATACAAAATAGCGGCCAATACCCGAACAGAAAAAATTAAATAATATTTAAAATAGAGAAAAAGTTTCCCACCTACCTTGACCTTTAGCGTAATTACTGGTAAAATACAAAGTTTACTTGACGTATTCGGCGTTTTATGTTACAATTACGCTGAGGTGATGTAAACATGGCGGTAAAAAACACCCTGGGTAAGATCCGCAAAGAGCTGGAGATGCATGTAGGAGAAAAAGTCAAGCTGCGGGCTAACCGGGGTCGTCGTAAGACTTTCGAAAAGGTAGGGGTACTGGAAAACACATACCCCTCTATTTTTGTGATTCGAGTCGACGA
>JAAYOY010000166.1 GCA_012520035.1 Bacillota bacterium | reverse complement strand
TTCCTCAGTAGCTCAACGGTAGAGCAACCGGCTGTTAACCGGTAGGTTGCAGGTTCGAATCCTGCCTGGGGAGCCATTTTTCTGGGCCCATAGCTCAATTGGTTAGAGCTACCGGCTCATAACCGGTCGGTTCTAGGTTCGAGTCCTAGTGGGCCCACCATTTTTGTCTTATTCCGGCCCCTTCGTCTAATCGGTGAGGACACCAGCCTTTCAAGCTGGCAACAGGGGTTCAAATCCCCTAGGGGTCACCACAAGGGCGAATAGCTCAGTGGGAGAGCACCTGCCTTACAAGCAGGGGGTCCGGTGTTCAAATCACCGTTCGCCCACCATTCAGGGCGGCTAAAACAGGGCATTCATACAGCCTTAAGTTTTAGCCGTTTTGTTATTTTAGGCCGGTAGTTGTGAGATTTATTATTTCTTTTTCAATTTTCCTTGATATATATTGCTTCAGCACCTATAATTAGCTTAAAAAGAATTAAAGAGGTGTTAACAATGCTGCAGGAGTTTAAAAAATTTATTAGTCGAGGCAATGTTATTGATTTGGCTGTTGCTGTTATCATCGGCGGGGCTTTTGGGCGTATCGTGACCTCTTTGGTAGATGATGTTTTAATGCCTGTGCTTGGCATAATTGCAGGAGGAGTAAATTTAACGGCTCTGAAAGTGGTAATTAAAGAAGCTCAGGGGGAAACGGCCGAATTGGCTCTCCATTATGGCATGTTTTTGCAGACGGTAATTGATTTCCTGATTGTTGCTTTTGCAATTTTTATTATTATCAAATTAATAAACTCTTTTAAGAAAAAAGAGGATAAAAAGCCTGAGGCCCCTCCGGCGCCGTCTAAGGAAGTGGTATTGCTGGAAGAAATTCGTGATATACTGCGTGAAAAATAATACTATAAGGTCTGCATAATACGTTAAATAGATGACTGCATGTCGTACCGTTGTAAAGCAGTTGTTCCCAAAAGCGCCGAAAATGACTTCGGGAGGGTATAAAAATGAAAAAAGCGCTTCTTGTCATTGATATGCTGAATGACTTTTTGGAGAAAGATGGCGCCCTTTGCATTGGAGATTCTAAAAAGATTATTCAAAATGTATCTTCAAGGATAAGTGAATATCGTTCAAATGGAAATCCGATAATCTATATAATGGATAGGCATCTACCTCAAGATGCCGAATTTAAAATGTTCCCGCCTCATTGTATAGCGGGAGAGCGGGGGGCAGAGGTGGTTGATGAATTGGCTCCCCGGGAAGGTGATTTCAAGGTTTATAAGAGGCGCTACAGTGCATTTTTTGGTACCGATTTGGATTTGACCTTAAGGGAATTAGGAGTTACCGAACTTGAACTGGCCGGTGTTTGTACCCAGATATGTGTTCTCTATACGGCTGCCGATGCCCGCATGTTAAATTACAACATTACGGTACGAAAAGAATGTGTGGCTTCGTTTGACGAAGATGCTCATGCATTTGCTTTAAAAGAAATGGAAAAAACTCTTGGAGTAAAAGTGCTTTAAAATTGGATTAAAAAGTAAGTGATAGAATTGAGAATAATACAAAAAGGCAAGTTGCCCATAAAAGTATGGGCCGGCGAAGTAGAAGAAGGAGCTATGCAGCAGGCAATAAATTTGTCGAATTTGCCATTTGCGTTTAGCCATATTGCTCTAATGCCTGATGTTCACCAGGGTTACGGAATGCCAATAGGCGGCATACTCGCCACTGTGGACAATATGATTATACCAAATGCCGTTGGCGTAGATATCGGCTGTGGAATTACGGCGCTAAAGACTGATATAGCAGAGATCCAAACGAAGGAAATAGAGATTATCCTGGAAAAAGCTAAAAAGCTGATTCCCGTCGGTTTCAATCATAACAAAAAACCTCAGGAATGGGCGGGGTTTAATTCCGCACCCAATATAACTATAATTAGCCAGGAGCTGGAATCAGCCAGGC
>JAAYOY010000165.1 GCA_012520035.1 Bacillota bacterium | reverse complement strand
CCATTTCCTTGTTAATCGGGCCTTTCCAGTTGATCTTTTAACAGAGCAAGTATATCTTCGGGGAGTTTCCTGCGCAAACTCTTTTCAAGCCCTCGACTGTTAATTGCCTTAATGAAACAATCTTTCTCTGGGCAGATATATGCGCCCCTGCCGGCCTTTTTCCCGGTTTTATCCAGCTCAATATCCCCTGCAGGTGTCCTGACAATACGGATTAGCTCTTTTTTATCCTTTACCTCACGACACCCCAAACACATCCTTTGAGGGATTTTGCGTTTTCGAACCATAAATAACCATCTTCCCTTCAAAATTTACCGGCTTATGAGCGAGACATCATCTTTAAGCGTTTTGCTCATCTTCCAGTTCATGGTCGCCGTCCATCATTTGAACAATACCTGTATCGGTATTGTCGTTAATCGGTTCACTTTCTTTTTGTTCCTTTTGATGTTCAAATTGTTCATGATACCTGGACTCGCTTATGATATCTATTTTCCAGCCTGAAAGCTTTGCAGCCAATCGAACGTTTTGCCCTTCTTTCCCTATCGCCAGAGACAGCTGGTAATCAGGTACTACCGCCATCGCAGTTTTATTTTCCGGTTTTATTTCTACTTTCAAAGTTTTAGCAGGGCTTAATGACCTGGCAACAAATAGCTCCGGTTCATCACTCCACTCAATAATATCAATCTTCTCGCCTTTAAGTTCATTCACGATAGATTGTACCCGAAAACCCTTTGGACCAACGCATGCCCCTACAGGATCGACATCCTTATTCCTGGAATATACTGCAACTTTAGAACGGTTACCCGGCTCGCGAGAGATTGATTTTATTTCAACAACACCATTAAATATTTCTGGGACCTCCAGTTCAAACAAACGCTTTAAAAAACCCGGATGGGTCCTCGATACAAGAATCTGCGGTCCTTTTGTTGTCTTTTTTACTTCTAAAATATATGTCTTAATACGATCCCCCTGTTTATATGATTCACCTGGTATTTGTTCAGACACGGCCAAAATCGCCTCTGTTTTACCAAGATTAATTATAGCATTTTTTTGTTCAAAGCGCTGAACTAAACCTGTTACAATATCTTCTTCCCGATCTACATATTCCTCATAGATAAGGTCCCTTTCAGCTTCCCTGATGCGCTGTATGACAACCTGTTTTGCGGTTTGTGCAGCGATCCTGCCAAAATTTTTTGGTGTTACTTCATGCTCAACGATATCCCCCAGTTCATAATGAGGGTCTTTCTTCCTGGCCTCTTCTAAAAGGATCTCCTGCTGGGGATTAAGAACTTTATCAACAACTTGCAGGCATGAAAAAACCCCTATTTCACCTGTATCTCTGGATATATTTACCTTAACATTATGTGCAGAATTAAAATTTCGTTTATAAGCTGAGATCAGAGCTGCCTCTATCGCTTCAAATAAAGTATCTTTTTTAATTCCTTTTTCTTTTTCAATAGCTTCAAGGGCCAGCAAAAAATCTTGATTCATCTAGAATACCCCCTTATGTTTTATATAAAAGTTTTATTTAAAAAAGAGGTTGGCTTTGGAAATATCTTTCAGGGAAATATTGATTATTTCTCCTTCATCTGTTCGAAGGAGGATGCTATCATTTTGCAAACCTATTAGCTCTCCAAGAAAATTTTTTTGCCCGTTAATTTTGGAAAAGGTTTTTATCCGGACATAATTCCCGATAAAACGTTTAAAATCAGCCTTCTTCATCAACGGCCTTTCAACGCCCGGCGAAGATACCTCCAGCACATAACTATGGGGTATAGGATCTTCGCGGTCAAGCAGTTCACCAAGGGCTTTGCTGACCTGCTCACAATCCTTAATGAATACTCCACCGGGTTTATCAATATATACAACCAGATGAACCTTGCCCTTATAAGGCTTATATTCTATCCCCACCAATTCAAGATCCATTTCATTAAGCACGCGAAGGGCAAGGTCTTCAATAATTTTTTCCACACCTTGCTTACCCCTATTTTCTTTTGTTTCCATCGGACCATCTCCTTTACCGGGAATCTCTTTCAATGTCTTTTACGAATAAAGAGTGGGTAAGCCCACTCTTTACTAATTATCATTCCGCTTCTTGCAATAAATTTATATATCCCATTTCCTGAAAATACAAACCCTGTTATCCTGAAAACATTCTATCACAGAAAAAAAGGATATGCAAGCAATGCTTATTTCATTTCAATGAGTCTACGCGGGTAAAATATTTTATAATTTCCCAGTACATTTTCATTCTGGCAGCCATCCCTTTCCATACCCCAAACTTTTCTTCTTTCATAACGTGAGACATATCGTGTAAAAGTACTTCTTGCACCCTTATCCCTGATGTTTCCATAAAGCGGTTTAATGCAAGCTCAACACCAAATCTTGCAACATCAAGATCAGATATTTGCTCCAGCAAGGGAAACTTTAAAGCCCTTTGGCCCGAAAGGTAAGGTGCCATTTTTTGGGCTAAATCAGTAGCTATTCTACCTTTATCAAAGATGCCGATAGTCATATCCGCCTGATCATTTATAACCGGTTCAAGAAGGCTATGTACATGTTTAGGAGTCAAACCTATAAGATCAGCATCAAGAAAAAGTACCACATCGGCTTTATTGTTGTCCAGCCCGGCTTTTAAAGCGCCTCCTTTTCCGCGGTTTTCAGTTAGTTCAATTACTTCAACTTCATAGCTTTTAGCTACTTGAACGGTATTATCGGTTGATCCGTCGCTTACAACGATAATCTTATTAATTAAAGGGGTATTCTTTAATACAGCCAGAACATGTCCTATTGTTTTTTCTTCATTATAAGCCGGGATAATTGCAATAGACTCCATAATGCCACATTTCCTCCGTTCTATTTAATATTAATGGGAAAGAATCTCTTTCCTGTTGATCATCGCTGTGATCTCTTCTTCAAGGGCTTTCATGAGCTCGTCCGCAGCGACTTTCTTGTAAACCTTACCCTTTTTAAAGATAATCCCGATATTATCGCCTCCCGAAATACCGATATCAGCTTCACGGGCTTCACCGGGACCGTTCACCGGACACCCCATTACTGCTATTTTAAGAGGATAAT
>JAAYOY010000164.1 GCA_012520035.1 Bacillota bacterium | reverse complement strand
GCAGTGAACGTTGCCCTCTGGAAAGATCTGTCCTTGTGCACAAATTGTTAGAACTAATGGAGGTCCCTATGCGACACCTGACGAAGGTAAAGCTCATAAACTGGCATTTTTTTACAGATGAAACGATAGTCATTGACGGCAGCACGCTTATAACAGGCGATAACGGATCCGGCAAATCAACCCTTGTGGATGCCATCCAGGTCGCCATTGTGGCCAATCTTAAAAAGGTCCGCTTCAACTCCTCAGCGATGGAGGACCGGACCACGCGGGATCTGAAGAGCTACCTGCGGGGCAAGACGGGCACGGAAGGGCGGACCACCTTCCTGAGAAACCACGACTTCTCGAGCTATATCGTCCTGGAGATCACTCATACCCTGAGCGGCAAGCCCTACCTGATCGGGGTTGTCTTCGATTACTACCACGTCACCGGCGAGGAAGAGCATATCTTCTTTAAGATAGACGAGGAGCCGCTCCACGATGACCTTTTCTTTTACGAGCCGCAAAAACCACGCAACCGGCGCCAGTTTTTTGACTACCTCAAAGCGCGGGGTATTAAACACCGGCAGTACCGCAACGATATCAACAGTTACATTTACGATCTGCGCCAGCTTTTCGGCGCCAAGGAATCATTTTTCTCCCTTTTTACCAAGGGAATCTCCTTTTCCCCCATCACGGACCTGCGGCGATTCGTCTACGACTATATCCTTGAAGAGCGGGATATCGATGTAGAAAACATGCGGGAGTATTTTGAGAAATTCCGCCAGGTAGAGCTGATGATCGGGGAAACGCGGAAGGAAATTGCGGAGCTGGAAAAAATTGAGGCCCAATACGGAGAAATTGAGAACCTCCGGCGCAATCTTGACATTAATGATTATATGGTCGCCCGGGCACGCTGGGAAGCCGGGCTGGTTAAGCTGAACGAAGATAAGCGCTCCCTGCAGGAAAGCAGGACGAACCTAAAAGCGCTGGAAGAACAGGTACAGAAAACCGAAGATGAAAAAGCACGACTCGAAGAAGAGATCCCTCGCCTGGAACAGGCCATCCGGGAAAACGAAGTGGCGATCAAAGAGGAAAAGCTAAAGCAGATTCTTGAGGATCTGCGCAAGCGGCAGGCGGAACTGGTGCAGCTCGAAGGCAACCTGTTAAGGCAGGTAAAAATAGAAATGAGCGAGCTGCAAACCCTCATAGAGATCCTTCGCGGGGTAGAGTCCCCTCTGCCCCTTTCCCAGGAGCTGCTGCAGGCCGAAGAGCTCTGGAAACAGGTTCTCCATAGCCGCTGTGGTTTTTTCCCGGATAGCCCGGAAAGCCGCGGAGAGGCAGCCGCCGGTTGGAAAAAAGCCATAGAGTGGCTTACAGTCCAAACCCATGCCTGGAACCGGGAAAAGGAGGGGCTGCAGGAAAAAATTGCAGTACTGAAGCGGAACATTAGCGAACTGGAAAGAAACCAGGTCCTGGGGAGCGATTCCCCGGCCATGAAGCTTAAAGGGGTTCTGGAGGAGCACCTGCTCTCGCCCGACGGGGAAAAAGTGCCCGTACATCTCTTTTGCGAGGTTATCGATATCCGCGACCGCCGCTGGCAGAACGCCATCGAAGGGTACCTGCACACGCAGAAATTCGACCTGCTGGTGCCCCCGGGATACTTCCAGGAGGCACTTTTCCTTTACGAGCGGCACAAGTTCACCCTGGGCATTGAGCGCGTGGGCCTGGTTAATACGGAGCGGCTGATGGCAGAAGTTCGACCTCCCATGACAAACAGCCTGGCAGAGGAGATTGAGTCAAAGGTGAGCTATGCCTCCGCCTACGCCGACTGGCTAATGGGAAACGTCATTAAGTGCGATTCCGAGCAGGAGCTCTCCCGCCACAAACGGGCCATCACCGCCAGCTGTATGCTCTATCAAAACCATACCGCCCGGCAAATTCCCCGCAGCCGTTACGAGCTGCCCTATATCGGCCGGGAAGCGATTCGCTTTCAACTTGCCCGGCGTAAAGAGGAACTGCAAGAGCGTGAAAAAAGCCTGGCCCTCTGCCGGGAAAAAATTGAGCTCTCTGCCCCGGCCGCCATTTACGCCGCCGACAAGGAAGACCGCTACGAGGGGTGGAGCCGGATCTACAAGGAGCTGCAGGAAAAACCCGCGGTGGAAAAGGAGCTGGCGGCAAGGCAGCAGGAGCTCCTGTCGCTCGACTTTAAGGAATTGAACCGCCTGAAAGAACAAAAAACAGCCCTGGAAAAGGAAAAAAAGGAGCTGGAGAATAAACTGCGCGGGATGGAAGGGAAAAAGG
>JAAYOY010000163.1 GCA_012520035.1 Bacillota bacterium | reverse complement strand
TCTGTGGCCTTAGCGCTTTCTGGAAGAGCGGACCAAGTGAATGCCTTAAGCCAGGCCGGCTACCAGGTCTTTACAAGCCTTGAGGGGCTGCAAGTCTATTTGAGAAAGCTGGTGGGGGTTGCGGAAGAAGCCGTTTAACTTTAGATTGAAAGGAATATTTAACTTGGCTAGGCTTATATCTCTAATCTTGGATAAAAGATAGTTGTCATCTTTGGAATTCGGCTAAAGGGGCAGGAATTACCTGTTGATAACGCTGCTTTCATAAGTAGATAGTTTTTGTAAACTGAATTCAGATAAGAGGAAGATTTCGGATATAACAATGACGACGGTGGTGGGCTTATGTCTCCGAATGGGCTTCTTTCCAAGGGCCTGGTTATTAATCTTTTTGAGTTTATTCGGGAATTTGCACGGCTAAAGCAGAAGCCAGTTTATTCTGTGGATTCCTATATTGATGTTTTTTGGTTGGACCAGGTGCCAAAGCAACCGGAATGTTTTTGTTATTTCTGGCAGGAAATGTCACAAAATGATTTTGGCAAGGCGGATGATGTCTGGCTGACAATAAAGCGCCCTGAGTATAAGGAACCCCCTGAAGCGCCAATTAATGTCAGGGATTGGGTGGACATGCGTCAATGGCTTAATTCAGAGCTTGACTATCCCGAACTCTTACCGCAGATATTAAATCCCCAATGGGATGTGAATGCCCCGGAAAATATACCTAAGTTTCTTAAGATAAAAGATTTTCCCGATATTAGCAAAGCCTGGGATGACTATGTAGCAGATAAGTGGTGGGAATGGGCGGAGGTGGATCGTAAGAAAACTCGGGTACGGGAATGTTATAACCGGCTTTTTAGTATGCACCGCACACAGCTCGTTATGGGCGAACAATATGAATATTTACTGGTTGCCGGTTGCTTGCATTGGAGATCATCTTCCGACAACGCTGTAAAGAGGCACCTTTTAGTGTTACCTGTTAAGCTGGACTTTGATCCTGAGGGGGCAGTGGTTTCAGTCGTTACGGCGGCAGGTGCAGCAGGAGGAGCGGAAGAGGTAAAGCTGGAGCACGATATGCTTTCGGTAGAGGAACAGCCCCCACAGCATATTATAAAAGAAGCGGAGGAGCGATGCCGGGAATTGGGTGATAATCTTTTTCACCCGGAGGCAAAAGGCCTGCTTACTGCTTTTGTCCAGGGTTTGCATCCGGAGGGAGTTTTCCGTGACGATATAAGCCAGGTAACCGGCGTTGCTCCTGAAAAACCAGTAGTATCTTTTTCTCCTGCTCTAATAGTGCGGCGGCGCAGCCAGCGCAATATTATTGCTGTCTGCGAAAGCATTATGAAGGATTTGGAAGTGGGTGAAGGAGGACTATCGCCAGCTATTAGAAAGGTTGTTGGCGAATTAGGTGTAGATGAGCAAAGGCAAGAGGGAGAGAAGGAGGAAACGGTGGATGTTTGTTCCGGAGAGGGGGAGATCTATTTCCCGTTACCCTGTAATGACGAGCAGAAACGCATAATTGAAAGGTTGCGGCATCAAAGCACTGTTCTTGTTCAGGGTCCTCCGGGAACTGGAAAATCGCAAACTATCGCCAACCTGATCTGTCACCTGTTAGCCACTGGACACCGCATTCTGGTTACCAGCCAAAAAGCTCCTGCTTTAAGGGTATTGAAGAAGTTTCTGGATAAGCAAGCCCCCGAAGTAGCGTCGCTCTGTGTAATGGTACTCGGTGAGGGGAGCGAGGAGCAGAATTTATTGAGGGGTTCTGTGGGGGAGATTGCTTCCCGACGTGACCGGTGGCAACGCGTAGTATCTTCTAAGAAAATTTCTTTGTTACGGGAGCAACTGAAGGAGTTGCAAGAACATGAAGCCAGAGCTTACAAAAATTTCATCGCCTTGCGTGAGAAAGAGGTTTTTAAGCACGAACGGGTTTTTGAAAATTACAGCGGGACGCTTGCCCAAATAGCTGTTCAGGTGAGGCGGGACGGAGAACGATTTGGGTGGTTCCGAGATCGCTTGCCCGAAGAGATATCGCTTTTAGAAAATGAGGCGCCTCCTTTACCCGTTGATTCGCAAAAGTTGCAGGAGCTGCTCCATCTTCTACGCAGCCTTGACTCTGAAACGAGTAGGCACGCCTTACTTCGACTAGTGCCTTTGCAAAACATTCCTGAGCCGGAAAAGTTCTCTGAGATGGTGGCGGAGGAGAATGCTGCACGCCGTGAATTCGAGCGAAGCAGTCATTACCTTAATCACCCTGCTTGGGAGAGTATGGGTGTTGCTGATGATGGGACGCTCCGGGAATTGCTGCTTGCTTTCCGGGAATTCCTCGGTTGCTGGCAGGAGCTTAGTACCCGCGGAGAGGAGTGGGCTCTGAATGCGGCGCGGCAGGTTTTGAGAGGCAACGCTGTTTTTTGGCAGGAAGTGCTGCAAACAAGTGGCAACCTGCTATCCCAAATAAAGGATAAGCCCCCCGAACTTTTGGAGTTGGATATACAGGGGTTAGGGGAAGAGAGCTTCGGGGCAGTGCTTGAGGGAGCGCATGAGTTTTATGCACATTTATCTAAGGGCGGGAAAACCGGTTTTTGGATATTTCGTCCAAAAATAGTTAAAAAAGGATTATCTCTCTTGAAAGAAATAAGGGTCAACAATAGGCCTTGTAATTCTGTTGAAACCGTGGAAAAGCTTATTGGCTGGATCGAAGTAATGGAGGTGATCCGCAGGCTGGATGAACAGTGGAAATCGATAACCGGCCCTGTTGCCGCTAAATGGCCTTTGAACCAGAAGATTAGCTTTTATGAGCAGTGCCAAAAACATATGGAAGCGGTGCTTAAATTGGGGGATCTTGCAGATGAGCTGGCCCGCCGTCTTCGTGCTATCTCCCCTGAACAGGTGTGTTTGTGGCACGAATATGAAGAAGTTGTCTCTTTTTACAACTTGATCGGTGCTCTATTAAACGAGCGGCGTTTGAACAAAGCCGCCGGGGCTATAACTGCTCTTGAAGAGTATATTGGCGGCTATCTGTATAGCGGCGTTTCTGATGCAGAGAAGGCAGCGCCAGAAAACCAAGCTTTGAGTAAAGCTATGGCCGGACGCTCGTTGGAGCAATACCGGCAGGCGTATACAGAGCTTAGTATATTATGGCAATGGCGCCAAAAGAAAAAGGAATGCGATGAATTGGCCGACGAGATAGCAAAAGAACTGCCGGAGCTAATAAAAAGTCTTTTTATAACATATACGGATGCCGTTTGGGATGAACGCCTGCCCCGTCTACAGGAGGCCTGGAAATGGGTCTGTGCAGACCGCTGGCTTGCAGAAATGAGCGCTGTGGGGTTGGACAGGCAGTTAGCCGAACAGATCAGGCGTTACCAGAAGGAAGCAGCAGCAACTCTATCCCAGTTGGCTGGGGAGCTGGCTTGGGAGCAATGTCTCAGCCAGTTATCCGAGGAAGACCTGCAGAGCTTGAAAGCCTGGCAGAAGGCCGTGGGGAGGGGGGGTAAATATACAGGTAAATATGCCTCCTTGGATCGGCGGATTGCGCAGGAACGGCTTGAAGAGTGCAGAAAGGCGATTCCGGCGTGGGTTATGCCTTTTTATAAAGTGCTGGACAATATTTCTGTCGCTCCGGAGATTTTTGACGTGGTTATTGTTGACGAGGCCAGCCAGTCCGGTTTGGAGGCTCTGATATTATGTTATCTAGCGAAAAAGATAGTGGTAGTGGGAGACGACCAGCAGATTAGGCCGGAAAATGCCTTTATTGATCGCAGCCAGGTTTATGAACTTCAGCGACGCTATCTGCAGAAAATTCCAAAATGGGATATTTTTAGTTCTACAGAAAGTTTTTTTAGCATTGCAGAGGTTCGCTTTGGCGATGCGATACGGCTGCGCGAGCATTTTCGGTGTATGCCTGAGATCATTGCTTTTTCCAACAAACTTAGCTATCAGGATCAACCTTTGATCCCTTTGCGCCAGTTCGGGCGTGATCGGTTGTCGCCAGTACTGTGTGTGCGTTATGTCGAAAATGGCTATCAAACAGAGAGCAGAGGGGCAAACCCGCCGGAAGCCGAGCAGATTGTGGACACTATTGTAAAGTGCTGTCAGGATCCAGCTTATAAAGGGAAAACTTTCGGGGTCATAAGCTTGTTGAGCAGTACTCCTCAGGACAGGTTGATAGAAGGGTTGCTGTTAAAAAAGCTGCCCCCGGAAGAGATCGATGCAAGAAATATTGTTTGTGGAGATGCATATGACTTTCAGGGAGATGAGCGGGACGTAATTTTTTTAAGCATGGTATCAGCGCCCAGTGAAAAATGGCGTATCGGGACTCTTGCTGATGAAAAAGCAAAGCGACGTTTTAATGTAGCTATGAGCCGAGCGCGGGATCAAGTTCATCTTTTCCATTCTGTTCGGGCGGATGAGTTAAGCCTAAAATGTCTTCGCCGAGAATTGCTTGAGTATATGAACAAACCAATAGAGGAAGGTTTGGTTCTTTCCCCAGATATCCCAAGCATTTCTGATTTGCGGGTACTTGCGCACCGGGCGGAGCGCAGCGTGGAGAAGCCGCCGCGGCCCTTTGACAGTTGGTTTGAGGTGGATGTCTATTTGGATATTGCCTCTCGGGGTTACACAGTTATACCTCAGTTTGAGTCTATCGGTTACTATATTGATTTGGTTATCGTAGGAGGAGCCCGTAAGCTTGCTGTGGAGTGTGACGGGGACTTGTGGCATGGTCCGGAACGTTTTGAAGAGGACCTGCGCCGGCAGAGACAACTGGAACGTTGCGGTTGGGAGTTTTTCCGGGTGCGGGGCAGCAGCTACTACCGGGATCCTGTTGCTGCATTGGCTCCCTTATGGGAGATGATCGGGGACTTCGAGGTAAAAGCCCAGCCTGCCGGGGAGATAACTAAAGAAGCAACTGCAGAGGCAACTACGGTGCCATATGAAAGAAAAGTTGTTAGCTCTGAAAATCCTGCACCTGGTATAGAGGTGTGGCACGGGGCTAAGCCTGGGGGTAGCGATGGAAAACATTTAAACCATAATGATGTAGAGGAAACAGGGCCACAGATAAAGACAGTAGAGGAATTGCTGGGACAAAGCGAGCAGCAATTGGCTAAAATAATTTGTAAAGTACTGAAAGAGCGCCCCCATCGCACAGCTAAAAAGAACGACATTGTAAAATTTGTTTGCAAAAGATACGGTGTTATTACCAGAGGCACACCCCGCACCAGGCTAGAAAGAAAAATCGGTAGATCGTTAAATCGCTTGATAAAAGAAGGGTTGGTAGAAGAATATAGATCAAAAAACCTTCGTGTCCGCTTTATTGGTCGATATTGAAAATGAAGTGACAATGAAAATGAAGGACTTTAGAAAGATTAATCAGCAATGGCATTTATTACAAGTAATCATAGATGCCATGTATGGTATGATATTGCAAATCACATAGGCTTGGTGGGGCCAAGGCCTACGCTACCATACCAGGTGGAAAGATGCAACGAAAGGTAAATAAGAAGGCTGGATCAAGCTGGCGATAACGGGATGGACGCGGATAATTACTATCGGCAGAGCAATGTGCTGGCCGGGATAGGGAGAGGGCAGCCGGAAGTGCCGGAGGAGCGGGTTGAAACGCGGTGGGCTGTTTCAGCCGTACGCTACAGCTCTTTCTGGTGTGGGGGGGATAGATTTCATGCCAGAGGCGGATACTCGACTACTCCTTCAGCAGACTGGGCCGTTGCATATTCTTCGCGGGACTTCTATTACTTCGCCTGTATTGGCATAGGATTTTCCCCGGGGAGCCTGTTGGTGTTAATATCAATTTTTTCCAGGGCATCGATCCAGGCATTTCCCCATCAGGTTTTACCGTTTTTTTGGCCCTGGCCATTTTGTTCCTTCTCACGGTTCATTCTTTGTTCAAAGAGGGGAGGGGGACATACCATTTGCTATACCTGTTCCCCTTATTATCCTGGTAAATACCTTTTTCCTGCGGCACCATTACTGTAGCACGTTTATTAATGTTGTATATAATACCTGTGTATTTTATATTATCGTAGGTAAAGCAGACCCGATCTCCAATACGAAAATCGTATTGGGTGGCGGCTATTTCCCTGTCTGTGGGTAGCTGGTGGTAACTCTCTGTATGTCCGAAGATATTTTGGGCTATAGTTTTAAAGCGTTCTTGGCGGCAGTTGGATTTTTTGAAACAGTGCAGCTCAATAAGGTGGCAGAGTTCGTGTTCGAAAACCAGTTGAAGTGCCTGTAATGAATCTGCAGTTTTAATGCCGTTGACCTTTTTTTCCCGGTTTAAATGATAATATTTAAAGAAAAAATTAATCCCTATTTTCAGTTCATATTTTTCTTTCGTCGTTTCTACGTTTTTTATATTTTTCGAGAAGATCAATTTTCCGGCGTTAGCGGTCATCCTTGTGGAAAGCGAGAAAATTATTTCACCCTGGAAACGGTTTTGAAAATAGTTTCCCAGAAAAATTGAATCGTACAGCTGGAAGAGCAATTTTAAATCGGAGTTTGCCAAACGTTGTAGCTTTCCACCGGTAACGTTTGGGGACCGGTCAATGAGTTCCCGGCGTACTTGAGCCCTTTTTTGATTAATATCCTGAGGGGAGTATCGTATCTCCGGAAGTAGTGTTCTTTCCATGTTCAAATTATACCACTTTGGCAACAAAAGAAAAGGGGCTCAGACTTGCATTATTGCAATCAGGCTTGAAATATTTACACTTACCTGGAAAACAACGCCCTTGAAGGCATGAGGTGATAAATCGGATAAAACATAGGGATATACCTTAAAAATGCGGTATCTGTAAGATTGACAATTCATCCCGTATTTAATATTATTTAACATGCATTATCATTTAATATTATTTAACCGAAAACTATTCTATAAAAAGGTGGTCTTGAAGATGAAAACAGAAGTTACATTTTATCGTTGCGAGGTGTGTGGCAATATTGTGGAGTTGATTAGAAATGGCGGTGGGAAGCTGGTGTGCTGCGGTAAACCAATGATCAAACTTGAGGCCAATACTGTCGATGCATCTCATGAAAAGCATGTCCCCGCTGCAACAAGAAAAGATGGGAAAATATATGTTGATATTGGATCTGTGATTCATCCGATGCTTGACGAGCATTACATTGAGTGGATTGCGGTAGTAACGGATAATAGCATCGAGAGAGTATCCCTTTCTCCGGGGGATGAACCCAAAGCAGTTTTCTGCGAAAAGGCAGAAAACGCCGATGTCTATGCATACTGCAATCTTCACGGCTTATGGAAGGCAAATGTGTAAATAATGGTTGGGGTCCGGCTTAAATTATTCACTTATTAACAATAACTACTTTCCCGGAAACTTGCTGAAGTAAAAGTTCGGATTGAGAAGATGTAAAAAATGGCAACAAGAATAAACCTGGAGCTTGTCTTCAGGTTTATTATCTTTTCTTCCAACTTTAGCAGGATTTTCTCTTAAATTGAAGAATTATGTATAAAAATTGTTGAGTGCCGGTAGTATCTCGTTTGAAAATATAAGGGATTCCGGCCAAACCAGCTGATTTGCCGTGGCGGTTAAGGGGGATGCAGTAGCGATTGTTGGGAATAAATAATACTTTTAAGAAGATTATTCTGGCTTTATTAGATGCTGTTATGATCGGTGCGTCCCTGTTTATTGCTTTGGTATTGCGCTTTGAGGGTCGTATACCATCGGTATATACGAATAATTTTGAGAGCCTTCTCTGGCCGGTAATTGCTATGCAAATCCTGATATTTATTTTTTTTGGCATTTACCGGCGCCTGTGGCGATATGCCAGCGTGGACGAGCTATTACTCATCGTATTTACCGTTGGGGCAGGCTCTACGGTAAGCTTGCTTTACAGCTGGTATTTTGAGCTCATGCTTCCGCGCAGTGTCTATATTATCTATGGGGTTTTATTACTCTTTTTTATTGGCGGCTCCCGTTTTTCGCTGAGGGTGCTGGCGAAGTATCTGAAGAAGATAAACGGCAATAACAACGGGCGGCGGCCGGTTTTAATTGTGGGAGCAGGGGATGCAGGTGCCATGGCTGCCCGGGAGCTGAAAAAGCACGAATCCACCCTGGGGGCAAGGCTGGCAGGTTTTATAGACGATGATCCCAATAAACGGGGGCAGGTTATCCACGGGCTTCCTGTGCTGGGAACAAGGGATGATCTTCCCGGAATTGTAGAGGAAAAGGGGATTAAGGAAATCGTAATCGCCATGCCTTCGGCTGCCTATAGCGAGCAGCGGAAAATTATCAACCTTTGCAAAGAGCTCCCGGTGAAGTTGAAAATTATCCCCGGCATCTTTGAGCTGTTGGGAGGGCAGGTGAACCTCACCCACCTGAAGGAAGTAGAGATCGAGGACCTTTTAAAAAGGGAGCAGGTGCAGGTTGATATTCAGGAGATCTCCGGCTATTTGTCCGGGAAAGTTATTATGGTTACAGGAGCCGGCGGCTCTATCGGTTCGGAGCTCTGCCGGCAGGTTTCTTTGTTGGGGCCGCAGGCACTGCTGCTTCTCGATCATGACGAAAACGGTATATTTTACATAAACAGGGAGCTGGCGGAGAAAAATCCTGAGCTCAAAGTGTATCCCCTGGTGCGGGATGTACAGGACTTTAAGAGTCTGGAGGAGGTATTTCAAGCTTATCGGCCGCAGGTTGTTTTTCATGCGGCAGCCCACAAACATGTACCCTTGATGGAGGCAAACGCCAGGCAGGCGGTACAAAATAATGTGCAGGGGACAAAAAATCTGGTGGACCTGTCCGAACGTTACGGTGTTGAAAGGTTTGTTTTTATCTCCACTGATAAAGCGGTAAACCCTGCCAGTGTAATGGGAGCAACAAAAAGGGCTTCGGAGATCTATATGCAGCACCGGGCACGCAAAAACGGAAATTGTATCTTTTGTGCCGTTCGCTTCGGCAATGTTCTGGGAAGCCGTGGGAGCGTGGTACCCCTTTTCAAGGAACAGATAGCCAGGGGAGGGCCGTTGACGGTGACTCACCCGGAGATGACCCGCTATTTTATGACTATACCCGAGGCGGTGCAATTGGTAATCCAGGCAGGGGCGCTGGGCGAAAAGGGTATGATCTTTATCCTGGACATGGGCGAGCCGGTGAAGATTATGGATCTGGCAAAAGATATGATCCTTTTGTCAGGTTTGCAGCCGGGGAAGGATATCGAGATTAAGCTAACCGGCGTGAGGCCGGGAGAAAAGCTTTGCGAGGAGCTTTTCAGCGACAGGGAAAACTTTATGAAAACTAAGCATGAGCGCATCTATATCGCTCCCGATACCCGGCTTCGCGAGGAGGATGTTTTAAAGGAGCTGAACAGTCTTTCGGAAATAGTGGGGACCGATCTCGGCCTGTTATTGGGGTTTAAGGAATATACTCCCAAAATATAGAAAGCAAAAATGCAAGCTTTGCACGAGGTAACGGAATTGAACAAATTGAGTAAATCTAGCTTATGGACGAAGGATTTCATTATTATACTTTTGGTGG
The DNA here is from genome assembly GCA_012520035.1 of Bacillota bacterium. Taxonomy (GTDB): domain Bacteria; phylum Bacillota; class Dethiobacteria; order DTU022; family UBA8154; genus DUQX01. The sequence goes on along the minus strand of JAAYOY010000163.1, from coordinate 26,674 downwards.
CTTTCTTTATTGCTCTTAATTTTTACATATTAATGACCACCCTGGCTGTTTATGTGGTTGAGCAGTTTGGCGCTTCACAGAGCGAGGCCGGTCTTGCTGCCGGCATTTTTATTATTGCATCACTTTTTTCACGCCTGCTAACGGGCAGATATATTGAAGTAATTGGGCGCAGGAAGTTGCTTTACGCAGGCCTTTTATTGTTTTTGATTGCCACGCTGTTATACTTTCCGGCCAATAGCTTGGGTCTATTGCTGGCGGTTCGTTTTATACACGGGGTTGCTTTTGGCATTGCGACTACAACCGCGGCAACTGCCGCAATGGATCTGATTCCCGATGAGCGGAAAGGGGAAGGGACAAGTTATTTTTCGTTAAGCCCAACTGCCGCGACAGCGCTTGGGCCTTTTATCGGTCTTTTTATTTTGCAGCGTGCAGATTTTAAGATGATTTTTGCTGCCTGCACTTTATTTTCCGCGATTAGCCTTGTTATTATATTATTTTCCAAAATCCCTGAAGCGAATTTAACCGAAGAACAACGCCGGGCGTTGAAAAGAGGGTTTGGAATACAGGATTTCTTTGAAAAAAAGGCCTTCTCCATTTCAATTATGATGGTGATAATGGGCATAGCCTATTCAGGCATCGTTTCTTTTCTTAATTCATATGCAATCCAAATACAACTGCAGGATGCAGCCGGTTTCTTTTTTATTGTGTATGCCATTTTTCTTTTTATCTCTCGGCCGTTTACAGGCAGGTTGCTGGATCTCAAAGGGGATAATTTCGTTATTTATCCGTCAATATTATTATTTTCATTGAGCCTGTTATTGCTTAGCTATGCTTATAACGGCTTCATCCTTCTATTGGCAGGGGCGCTGGTTGCACTTGGTTTCGGGACACTGATGTCCTGTTCGCAGGCGATTGCTATTAAAAAATCACCGAAGTTACGGGTTGGATTAGCTACTTCAACCTTTTTTATTTGCATGGACGGGGGCATGGGGATTGGGCCGTATCTAACGGGGATAATTGTTCAGTTGGTAGATTTTCGCGGGACGTATCTGACGCTGGCTATTGTTGTGCTCTTGTCTGTTATTTTGTATTATTATGTGCATGGGAAACAGTAATGGGGTCAGGGTTGCATTAATTGCGTTATTGTTAGAAATTTTCATGGAACATTTTTGAGGGTGTAGCGCAAAACAGCTTTGGAGCAAATTGCGATTAATTAATAGTAATAATGCAAGCCCGGCCCCCGAAATGGTGGTATATATTTTTTGCTGACTGAATTCCTTAATTTTTTATCGGTAGAATTTACGGTGTTATTAACTGCAGCACTCCCGGTAATAGAGCTTAGAGGTGCGATCCCGGTGGGCATCTCCCTTGGATTATCCCCACTGCATGCTACTTTTTTGTCTTTTATCGGCAGCATGGTTCCGTCACCTCTGATCCTGTATGCAGTCAGGCCTCTTTTCAAGTACCTAAGAACCACCAGGTATTTTAAGAAACCGGTGGAAAAATTAACGGAAAGAACGCTGGGGAATGGCAAAGCGCATAAAGTGCAAAAGTATGGGGCCTGGGGTCTTTTCATCTTTGTTGCTATTCCTTTGCCCGGTACGGGTGTGTGGACCGGAAGTCTTATTGCAGCACTTCTTGATATCCGAATCAAATGGGCGTTGCCGGCCATATTTTTCGGTAATATGATTGCAGCCATTATTATTGCGACTGTAAGTTATGGCCTGTTCAGTATATTTTCAGGCTAAAGACGGGGGCAGGCCCGATTTATTCAATTATTAACAGCTTGTCAGGAGGTTTTTACCATTACCAGCCATTCCCCCTGGCTGTCCCTGGTAGTTCCTGCGGGTTTAAAGCCGATACTGCTGTATAGTCCCAGAGCGGTCTTGTTCCAGGGGCGTACCTCCAGCTTAATGTTCTTTTTCCCGCGTTTATGTAAATAGAGAATGCCGTTTTCCAGCAGTTTTCGGCCGAGGCCCTTTCCCCGGCAGTTCCCGGTTACAGCCAGTGAGAGGATTTGTGAGCAGTACTGGGGCATAGAACGTGAATGGCGCCAAAAGGCAAACTTATTCTGCAAAATGCGGCAGGCAACCCTGATATTAACGCCGTAAACACCCTGCAGGAAGCGCTTGGCCCAGTGGAAAACATAACCTCCCAGGAAGGCACGGCGCCATAAAAAGGGAAGATCGGCGACAACAACAATGTACCCCAGGATGCTTTTTGCAGCTTTTTCCTCCTGCCGGGCGACCCAGAAGGCTTCGGGTTCTTCTTTTAAGAGAAAACAGAAGAAATCCTCCAGGGCTGCCGCAGGCGGTGGGCCGTCTTTAAAGAAGTGCCCAATGGTTTCTTCGAATGATTCCAGAAAAAGAGCCGCTACCTGATTCAAATCTTCAGGCGAAGCGGGCCGAATCTGCCATTTCAACTTTTCTTACCTCCTCTTTTTTTTGCCGCATGTTTTTTTGTTTTCTGCTGTTGCTTTATTCGATGGCTCAACTGAAGTCCTTTTTCTAATTTTCCAGGAGTTGAGTTAAATATCCCCGCTCAGCCCGGAGAGGATCATCATTTCAGTAATGGTAACGAAAATATAATCCTGTTCCTTTAATCCCTCAATAATGGGTTTAAGGGAGAGTACCGTAGACAGACGGTCCCCGCCTTCGGACCTAATCAGATCACCGCTGTCATGGAAGAGGATGATGTCGCCGTTGGATACGTTTCGCAGAATTCTGCGTGTAATATCCAACGGGCGCAACTCCAGCCAATCATTGGAGGAAAGAGACCAGAGGGCGATGGTATAGCCCATTTCCCGTGCCTTCTCCTTCACCGTGGGATTATACAACCCCCTGGGTGGGCGCAACAAAGAAGGACGTTTTCCGGTAGAGTTTAGGATCGCCTCTTCTCCCCTGGTTATCTCGTTTGAGATGCGGTAAGCTGAAGCCTGCAACAAATTGGCATGGCTGTAAGTATGGTTGCCGATCTCATGGCCTGCTTCTTCTACCAGACGGGCTATATGGGGATATTTTTCCGCGTGTTTGCCTACCATGAAAAAAGTTGCCTTGATATCGTACTCTTCTAAAATATCGAGAATTAAAGGAGTAAAGCGCGGATCCGGCCCGTCATCAAATGTCAATGCGACGACCTTGAGCTCTTTGGGCCCGCTGCGAAAAAGCTCTACCTGCATCCCGAAGCCGCGGTAAACATAGCGGTTGAGAAAAAAAGCCAGCAACAGGAGGAGTACCACTGAAACGTACCCTACACGACGCAGGTTTTTCCTACATGCGGGTGACAAAACAGGCTGCCGGTTACAGAGGATTTTCCATCCGGCCTTTTTGATTGCAATTTTTAGCCCGTCTTCCAGCCTTTTTAGATTATCTATTAAAACAATGATTAAAATTAGGGTGCTAAAGAGAATATAGATATCGCTCTTCCCTGTTAAGAGCATAAGCAGGGGTAATAAGAGGTAGAATGACATAAATATTTCATTTACCGGCTCCTGTCGCAGCAGGTAAATGATTATTACCCAGGATACAAAAAGCAGAAAAAGGTCTGGGGCTAAAAACAGAAGTAATCCGGATACATTGCCATATATCGATTCTCTCTTTTTCCAATGCGGAAGGGGAAACCACAAATTCCCGGCCAGCAGTCCAAAACCGGCTACTACAAGGGCAGTAGGTGTTCCAACAAAAAAAAGTGCTGCAGCGGCAACAGCAACTCCTTTAAAAAATTCTGCAAAAAAATACAGGGTTGGCCTTTTGTAAAGAGGAATATATGCTAGCAAGACTCCTCCCCAAAAGGAAAAAAATATCAACATAAAAAAATGTTGCAAACGATTTTCCTCCGGTTAAAGTTTAATATAATATAACATGTTCTCTTTTTAAGTGAAACAGGAAATATTTAACCCTTTTTTAGAATCAAGCTTTTGAGGTCGGGATTGTTGCCCGGTATTATTGGTTCAGTATTGTTTTGTAACCGCTGCGGTAAACAAAAAAATTACATTTTTCCCGGTCGTAAAGAACAGCGTTAAAGGAATTTTTCTGCCCGGCAATCAAATTATACAGGTATATCCTTGTTTCTTTACTGTTGTCGGCCAGGCACCACAGGGCGAAAGGTGCTTCATAGACTGCCCAATTTTTATGAAGATTGAGGGCAATGAAGTTTTCCCTGCCGTGGCCATAATAAAGAAGATCGTAGGCCCGGTAGAAAAGGCTTTCCTCCATGGCCGAAGGGTTGATGGGTTCTTCACAGGGCGCTGCTGTGGTCCCAAAAACGCGGCAGATGAGCGGCCTTGCCGGGTAGATGCTGCAGTGTTCTTTCTCAGCATCTTCTTGCAGGAATGGGCAGAGCAATGTACCGGTACCATCGTTATCCGTCAGCAGGCCGACTCTCGTCCGGAACAAGGCGAAGATCTTTTCCCATGACCAGCTTTCCTGCAGGTAAAGCATGATATAGGTAAACTCGGTATACGACATCAGGATAGAACCGTAACAGCACTGCCGGCAGGATGGGGGGCAGCTATAGCTTTCTCTATCCCTTAAAAGGTCTTTAACCGCACCCATTCTCTCCAGGGCAAAAACATTGAGAGGTTCCGGCCTCTGAAAAATTCCCTCCAGGGAAGTAAAATCATAGTCCAGCTTGTTTTTCATAACTCACCTTCGATAGTATCTCCACAGTATATAGCTGTTTAATACCTGTATTTAATAACCGGATTGCGGCCTGGCGTTTAGCGCTAACAAAGCGCAAATAGTGCGTTAATATATTGCTATTTTCCCTTCCGGTCCGGCGGTAATTTCACCGATAACATATCCCTGCGAGCCTTCTTTATACAGTTCGGCCAATAGCTGCTCCAGGCGCGTAGGGGAAACGGCCATAAGCAGGCCGCCGGATGTCTGGGCATCCGCAAGCAATATCATACTCTCCTGCAGTTCGCTTTCTTCCGCTTCAAAGATTAGGTCTTTTTTGTAATACTCCAGATTGCGGTAATCGCCGCCGGGAATAAGTCCCTGCGCGGACATCTCAGCCACACCCCGGTAGAGCGGCAATGCTTTCAAATTAATTCGTGCGCCGACTTTGCTTGAGATGAGCATCTCCTGGAGATGTCCCACCAGGCCAAACCCGCTTACATCCGTGCAGGCGGAAACCCCTGCCCGAACCATAGCCCTGGATGCGGCGGCGTTTAACGTTGCCATGCCCTGGAACGTATCGGCAGCCTCCTGTGGGCTCAGGAAATCCCCCTTCAGGGCGGTTACAATGATCCCCGTCCCCAGGGGTTTGGTTAAAACCAGGGAGTCCCCCGGCTTCGCTCCGGAGCCGGTGATCATTTTCCCCGGATCAACTATGCCGGTGACCGACAGGCCGTACTTGGGCTCAAGGTCATCGACACTGTGTCCTCCGACCAGCGTTACATTGGCCTCCAGCATCTTGGAGAGCCCTCCCTGCAGGATCGCCTCCATATACTCCAGGGGAAGCTTTTTGCAGGGGAAACAGATAATATTCATCGCTGTGAGCGGTTTTCCTCCCACGGCATAAACATCGCTCAGCGAGTTGGCAACGGCGATTTGCCCGAATAGATATGGATCATCTGTAACGGGGGTGAAATAATCCACAGTTTGAACCAGCGCGAGGTTCTCCGATATGCGGTATATTCCGGCATCGGCAAAGTGCTGGTCCTTGTTGATAAAGTTAGGGTCATCGCTTAGAGGTAATCGGCACAGCACCTGTGCCAGAGCCCCGGGGCCTATTTTGGCTGCTCACCCCGAGCTCGAAGTCATCATTGTCAGACGCAGTTTTTCTTCGGACATTTTATTACACCTCCAGCTATATTCAATTATAATTGAAAAGGCGGCAATATTAAATAGTTATTTGCAATAAAGCTTTATTGTATTATAGGAAAAGCGGAATAAAATAAAGATGATTATAGGTTTTTTAAACGCGTTCAAGCTCCTGCAGGAGTGGCCTGGCGGCTGTTGGCGGTTTGTTTTTTTGCAAGCAAATTTTTCTTGACGCCACAAGGATTTCGTGATAATCTTTCTATATCAGAAATAATAGACCTGCCAAGTCAGGATTAAGTGAATCAGAGCAAGTGCAGCATTTTACAATCCGGCAGTATATCAGTGATAATCTACAAAGGGATTTTGTTTTTAGTTAAATCCTGAGTAAATTGCTCTGGATTAATATCCTTTCCGGTATGGCAGCCGAATCAGTCTCTTCCTCCGGTATAAGTTTTAACATTCAGCTTTTCAAAATAAAGCTCCTCAATATTTAGCAATTATGAGCACAAAGAAGTAAAAGCGTGAAATTTTAGCTGTTTAACAAGGTGGTGATGAAGTGCGTTTGTCGGCAAAGGGAGAATACGGTGTCAGGGCGATGGTTTATCTGGCCTTAAATTATGAGAACGGCCCCGTTCCTCTCAGCTCAATATCCCAAAATGAAAATATCTCTCAATATTTCCTGGAGCAAATTTTTGCCACACTCAGGCGTGGTGGCCTGATAAAAAGCACCAGGGGCGTCAAGGGAGGCTATATGCTGGCACAACAGCCGCAACATGTCTATGTAGGCGATATTATCCGGGTGCTGGAAGGCCCTCTTTTCCCGGTGGACTGTCTGGCAGAGGGCGGGCAGGTGGATAAAAACCGCCGCTGCAATAAAACAGAAGATTGCCTGGTAAGGAATGTTTGGGAAAAGCTCAGGGAGCACATCGATAATTTGTTGGATAATATCTCTCTTCAGGATATGCTCGATTGGAGTATTGAAAGCAAAAATACGGAGTTTGAAAAAGTATAATAAAAAAATGCAGGATAGAAATGCAGAAAAGTATAAAAAAGTGCAGGAAAGTGGATATAATTGCCGAAAAATACAGGAAGGTGCGGTAATAAGCGCAGGTAGCGCGGGTAACGCAGGTAACAAAGATTGGATTATAGATGTTGTGGATGGGTTCCAGTATGGGCTTTAGTGTGAAGGAGGCTTTAATGTGCAGAGAATATATATGGATCATAGTGCGACAACACCTCTGGATGAGGAAGTATTGGAGGTAATGCTTCCTTACCTGAGAGAGATACATGGAAATCCTTCCAGCGTGCATGTTTTCGGCAGCGAAGCGCGGAAAGGCCTTAATGAGGCTAGGGAGAAAGTTGCCGCAGCGCTGGGCGCTTCTTCTCCGGAGGAGATTATTTTCACCTCCGGCGCAACCGAGTCAAATAATATCGCCATCCAGGGGGTGGCAAGGGCCCTTTCCTCCAGGGGGAGACATATCATAACCAGTTCAATCGAGCACCATGCGGTGCTGGATACGGTGAAATATCTCGGCCAGATTGGCTTTGAAGTAACTTTTCTGCCTGTGGATCAATACGGCATGGTTGATCCGGACGAGCTGGCGGAGAATATTACCGAAGATACTATTCTCGTTTCTATCATGGCGGCGAACAACGAAATCGGAACTATCCAGCCGTTCGAAAAAATTGGCGAAATCTGTCGCGAAAGAGGTGTTTACTTCCATACGGACGCGGTGCAGGCTATAGGGTATCTGCCCTTTAATTTAAAGGAACAGCCCGTGGATATGCTTTCTCTTTCCGCCCATAAATTCTACGGCCCCAAGGGGATAGGCGCGCTATACTGCCGTAAAGGAACTAAAATAAGGCAGCTCTGTTTTGGCGGCGCGCAGGAGAGAAAAATACGGCCGGGGACGGAGAACCTGCCCGGAATAGTGGGACTTGGCCGGGCGATCGAGCTTGCCACCACAGATATTGAAAACAGGAGCAGAAACCTCGCAGCATTGCGGGACCGCCTCATCCGGGGGCTGCTGGAGATCGAGGATATCAGGCTGAACGGCCATCCGCAAAAGAGGCTTCCGGGAAATGTCAATGTCAGCGTGCTTTACGTGGAGGGCGAGTCTTTGCTTCTGGACCTGGATTTAAAGGGTGTAGCCGCTTCCAGCGGTTCAGCTTGCACTTCCGGTTCTTTAGATCCCTCACATGTGCTTATGGCGATAGGGCTCGATCATCAGACTGCCCAGGGTTCATTGCGTTTATCCCTGGGGAAAAGCAATACGGTTGCTGAAATAGATTATACGGTAAAATGTTTGAAGGAAATAGTGGAGAGGCTGAGAAAGATGTCTCCGGTTTTAAAGAAGTAATGGCAGAAGCAATAACTTATGGGGGGAGGGAGATAGAATATGATGTATAACGAAAAGGTTATGGACCATTTTCAAAACCCGCGCAATGTAGGGGAAATAGACTCCCCAAGCGGTGTCGGTGAAGTGGGCAACATGAGGTGCGGGGATATAATGAAAATTTATATCAAAGTTGAAGATAACATTATTAAGGATATTAAATTTTTAACCTTTGGCTGCGGGGCGGCTATTGCCAGCAGCAGTGTCCTGACAGAAATGGTTAAAAATAAAACAATAGATGAGGCCCTTGCCATAACCAACAACGATGTAGCTGAAGAACTGGGCGGGTTGCCGGCGGCCAAGCTGCACTGCTCCAACCTTGCTGCGGATGCCCTTCATAACGCTATTAAAGATTACAAGGAGAAGAATAACATCCCTTAAATCATATAACCATATCAAAGCATATTTTGTTCCCCCCTTAGCATATTATTATCAATGCGGTATTTAAAAGGGGGGATTATTATGTCTGCTTCAAGGTGCCGCGGTCCGGGCGGACGCAGAGTGCCCTACCGCTTTCGTTCGGAAAAAAGGCTTATCTTGGCCGGGGATCTCGCAGCAATTATTTTTATAATATCCATATTATTATTATTGTTTTTCCCCTTTCTCTTCAATGCCGGTAATATAATCCCTGCCGGAGGCTCCCCTCTTGTTTTTCTTGAAGGCCGGGGTTTGGATTACCTTACCTTTTTTTATCAGTCGCTGCCCGGGATGAAGCCCGAGCGGGGAGATGCCGCGCCTTCCCCGGAGAATTCAGCGGGTTTGATTAAGCATTTTCAGAGCTACCCGCATCTGGTCTTAATTAACGAAATAGCCGGCTTTCAGGCTGCCGGTATTTCAAGAGTCAATACGCCCTCCGATATGGAGAAATTTGACGATAATCATATTAATAATGAACAAAATTATTCTGATGATTTCTCCCTGCAAAGGGAGGAAAGGTTATCATTTTTAGTAGATCGAAATCCGCAAACGCCCGGGGAACGTCCGCTGGTCCTCAATAATGATAAGCCGCTTATATTGATCTACCATACTCATGCTTCAGAGTCGTTTATTCCGATTTCGGGTAAGGCTTATTCTGATGATCTTAAGAAAACGGTCGTGAATCTTGGTGATTACCTTAAAAACCTTTTGGAAAATAATTACGGCATACCTGTTTTGCATCATAGAGAGGTGTTTGATAAGGTTCGTGAGGGCGCTTATGAAAAGGCCCGGCCCGTCATCGAACAGATAATAAAACAAAACCCGCAGATCGAGGTGGTAATTGATCTGCATCGCGATGGTGTCCCCAGGGGGATTACTACCGGAAACATCGGGGGGCACCAAACAGGGCGGATCTTATTTGTTGTCGGAACCCGCCACAACGGTTGGGCTGAAAACCTCCGGTTTAACCTGTTCATGCAAACGCTTCTGGATGACAAATATCCCGGGCTTTCCCGTGGAATTCGGAGATATCCCTGTGTTTACAACCAGGACCTGCATCCCCGGAGCTTGCTTGTGGAGATAGGGGGTCATGAAAACACCTCCGAAGAAGTGCGCAGGGCTATTCCTTTACTGGCGGAGGCGGTGGCCTGTGCTTTTGACTGAAGGGGCCTTGCGTGGGAGTAAAAGGCATAAAAAATATTTTTTTGTTAAGAGTATGGCTAAAGGTATAAGAAAGGATGACCGCCTTGAGTTTAAAACCTTTAGCCTTATTTATTTTAGGGATAATGATCTTTATATTTATTATCTACTGGGGGTTAAATATTGCGGAAAAAGGTATCTGTCACATCCTGGCGCTGGAAGGTCCTTCCCAGGCTATGCAATTCGAAATTACGGATAAGGGTATCTCGATAATCTTTGGCGGCAAACGCTATGGGGTCAGGCTTGCATTATTGCATATCTTTCGATTCGTTCCTTCATGTTGGCTATATCAACAATATCGGCACTATTAATCATATCAATATGTAACGATAATACATGGTTCCCTTCTCTTTTGATCTTAACTGTATGACTATTATGAAGGGGTATGTTTCTAGTAGTATTATTTATTTATTAGTATTAATCCAATTAAACAAAAAATCGCTCCAATTATCTTGTATACATCAAGCCCTTCATTATAAAAAAATAATCCTATTGGAATAAGCATTAGGGCAAGAGCAATATTTGCTACTAAAGATCCTAAACTTATTTTCCAGCCTGCCCTGTAGGCCATTAAATATCCGAACTCGAGACCAACAATTGAAATGCCAAGGGCTATACTTGTCCAGTTTAAGTCTTTAAATGATTGGAGAAAACTTTTATCAGTTTTGTTAAATAAAAAAAACACAATCGTTAATAGCATTGCAATTAAATATGTCATGAACAATGCAGTAAAGGGGTTGGCATTTTCCGGAATTGATTTTTGAGAAATATTGTATAGGATATTTGATGCTACTATAAGTATAATTGAAAAGACATACATAAACATAAATTGTTGCTCCAATCCATCAGGTGTATTAGTAAAATGTAACTGCTATAATTACTATACCATAAACCCGAACCTATAGAAATTATAGAAACAGTTATGATCGTGTCAAACCACTGTAAATTCTTTTCAAGAACCCTCAAATACTCAGATAACCTTTTGTTCATTTAGTTCCTTTAATGCCATGCAGATGCAAAGATATAATAAAATATTAAGATAATTGGATAGTTTATGGTATAATGTATAATAAATCATTGGGGGAAAATGGGGTTAGGCTTGGATCTATTACATTTTGTGCTATTAATAATTATACGGCATTTCATTCATTAGTATAAAGAAATAAAGTTGAAAGATAAGTTATACTGGAAAAAGCAAAATGCAAGCCTGCCCCCGGTAATTATTATGAAGGGAAATAGTACAAAATGGCAAACAGCATTGTAAGTTTTACTCCGGAACCGGAACTATTTGAGCTTCTTGAGGACCTGATTATTGTCCATAACCTTGAGGGACGCATTCGTTATATTAATCGTTATGTACAAAAATTGCTCGGCTATTCCCCGTATGACGTCCTTAACAAATCTATCCTGAATTTTTTGCCTAACAGGTATAAGGAAAAATACTTGCATTATCTGCAGTCTATAAAAAGAGAAAAGTATCTTACCGGGGTTGTAGTTGTCCTTACCGAAAAGGGACAGGAGCGCCTTCTGGAATATCGTAATGCCGTTTATTTTCGGGATGGGAAACCTGAAGGGGTGGTGGGGATTTGCAGAGATTATACCCAGCGCGAGAGGATGGAGAAGGCCCTGACCGAAGCCATGGGGCGCTTCGAGTCCATTATCAAGCATACCCCGATGGTTGCGGTTCAGGGCTTTGATGCCAACGGCTGTATCTACCACTGGAATCCGGTATCGGAAAAGCTGTATGGAATGAGCATAAAAGAGGTGTTGGAGAAACCTTTTCATAAGCTATTCCTAAAAGGTAAAGAAGAGAGAAAATTTTTAAATGATCTTAAGTGGGTCTTTGACAGAGGCCTTCCGGTTGAAAATAGGGAATTTGCCATTAATACCGCAAATGGGGAAAAAAGATGGGTCTATTCCAGCATGTTTCCCGTTTTTGAAGGAGGGCGCTGCCTGGAGGCTATTCGTATGGAGATGGATATTACGGAAAGGAAAAAGGTGGAGGAACGCCTGGAGTACCTCAGCACGCATGACCCGCTAACCGGCATATACAACAGAGCTTATTTTGAGGAGGAAATGCGCAGGCTGGAGAACCCGCGTTTCCGACCGGTAAGCATTATCGTATGCGATGTAGATGATCTGAAACTGATTAATGACACCTTTGGACACGGCAAGGGGGATAGCCTTTTAAAAGCTGTTGCAGAGACGATTAAGTCTCCTTTTCGTTCTTCAGATGTGATTGCCAGGATTGGAGGCGATGAGTTTGTAATTCTTTTGCCTCTTACCTCCATGGATGTAGCGAAAGAAGCATGCCGGCGCATAAATGAATCTATCGAAGAGTACAACCGTAAAAATCCCGAACTGCCGCTGAGTGTTTCGCTGGGGGTAAGCACCAATACGGATCCGGACATCCCGCTCGTTGAAACATTTAAGGAAGCCGACAGCGATATGTACAACAATAAGATAAATGCTTGTTCGAAAAGTGCCGTGGTCTATTCCTTGCTCAACAATGTCCATGAGAAATTATCCATACCTCCCGGGTATAGAAATAATATGCAGTCGATGGCGGTCACCCTTGCAAAGGAAGCGGGCCTGAGACGGGAAGATATTGCTGCCGTAGCCGTGCTCTCGCTGGTGCATGATATCGGAAAGGTTGCAATTCCCGATAACATTATCTATAAAAAAGGAGCCCTGCTTCCCCAGGAAAGAAAAGTTATGGAGAAGCATCCATTAATCGGTCAGCATATTGCCCTCTCATCCTCAGAGATTGAAGTAGTAGCAAACTATATTCTTTCTCACCATGAGTGGTGGAATGGCGGAGGATACCCTAACGGCCTGAAAGCCCATGAAATACCTTTACCCTGTCGCATTGTCGCCATAGTTGAGGCTTATAACGCCATGACAAGCGAGCGGCCTTACAGGAAGGCGCTCAGCCATGAGGAGGCGATCTCCGAGATTAAACGCTGTTCCGGTACCCAGTTTGATCCGCAGTTGGTAGAGTATTTTCTGAAACTTTTTGCCTAAAAAATATACAATAATTATTAATGGAACCAAGATTAAACTTGACAAATTAAAAAGCGGGTGGTATGGTAAAAATGGATGGTTAGCACTCTCAATGTTGGAGTGCTAATTTTAAAAAGGGGTGAAAGGGATGGCGCTCAGTGAGCGGAAAAAACAAATTCTGCATGCAATAATAACAGAGTATATCAGGACAGCACAACCTGTCGGCTCTCGCACCCTTGCCAGGCGCTACAAAGTGGGTTTAAGCCCTGCAACCATTCGCAATGAAATGGCAGACCTTGAAGAATTAGGGTTTTTGATCCAGCCCCATACATCTGCAGGGAGAATACCATCACAGAAAGGATACCGTTATTATGTAGATGATCTGATGGAGGCACCTGACCTGGAGGAGGAGGTAAGAGACAAGATCAGGCAGGTTTACGATTTCGAAAAATTGAAGGAGATCGAAGAGATTATCAAGCATACTTCAAACCTTTTATCTTTGCTTACTAATTATACTTCTTTAATTCTGGGTCCGCAGCTGAAGAAAAGCGCTTTTAAAAAGCTGCAGATTATGCCGGTCGATCATCAAAGAGGGCTGCTGGTGCTTGTTGCCGATACAGGTTTTGTAAAAAGTAAGGTAATTAATCTGCCACAGACCCTTTCTCCGGGTGAGCTCAACCGCATTGTGTCCTACCTCAATATGCGGCTGGATGGCTTGACCATCGATAAAATCACTTCCAGTCTCATCGTTGAGCTTCGCCGGGATCTTTACCATCATATTCAATTTCTCGAAGATACTTTTACGCTGCTCCAGGACAGTCTGGCCGAAGATGAAAGAAGGGTTTTCCTTGGCGGTACAACAAACATTCTCAACCAGCCGGAGTTCGGAGATATTGAGAAGGTTAAATCCCTACTATCTCTCTTTGAACAAAACTCTTTACTGGCAACTCTACTTTCAAGGCCGGTAGCGGGTGTAAAGGGAATAGTAATCAAGATAGGTAGGGAAAATATTCTTGAAGAAGTGCATGATTGCAGCCTTGTTATGGCGACGTACTGCCTGGGTAAAGAAGTGGCGGGTACTATAGGTGTTCTGGGGCCGACACGCATGGATTATGCAAAAACGGTTGCCGTGATTGAGCAGGTGGTCAATCATCTGGGAAGATTATAGCGAAGAAGAGCATCAAGGAGTGAGCTTAATTGGCGGAAGAAAAAGAAGAAAAAAAGAATATGGAGCAGCCTGCCGGTGAGGAACAACAGCGTTTAAATCAAAAAGAAGAAATGTCGCAGGACAAAGAGGCCTTTGCTGCTCATGGTATAAATGAACCTGTTACTTGGCAGGAGGGTGAAAAATCGCCTCTTCCCGGCGAGTCCGGCGAACCTGAAGAGTGTTCGGAAGACGCGGCCGACGGTGGGGAATCTCCTGAGGCGGCGCCGGAAGAACTCAAACATAGAATTGCTGCCCTGGAAGAAGAGAATAGTGAGCTGATGAACAGGCTTCTGCGTTTGCAGGCTGATTTTGACAACTACAGGAAGCGGGTTCGCGCAGAGAAAGAAGAGCTAACGCAATATGCAAATTATAATCTTATTCAAAAGCTGCTCCCGGTAATAGACAATATGGAGAGGGCCTGTTCCGCTCCGGATACAAATCCAAAGGGCATTCTTGAGGGTCTGGAGTTGATATTAAAAAATTTGCTGGAAATTTTGAGGAAGGAAGGAGTTACCCCCATTGATTGCATGGGGCAGCCTTTTGATCCGAACTGTCATGAAGCGGTAGCAACGGAAGCAAGTAATGATTATCCTGCCAATACCGTTTTAGATGAGTTCCAAAAGGGTTATATGATGAACGGCAGGGTATTAAGGGCAAGTATGGTAAAAGTCTCTGTTGAATAAACCCAAGGCGCTCACCCTGAAAAGCTATTATTTCCTAAAGCTTATTTTAACTGTATAGCGCAAACGGAATAAAAGAGTATAAGAGTATATGGGAATATAAAGGCTAATTTTTAAAAATACTTTATTAGGTTGTGAACCATTAAGCAAGTTATTATTCCTTAGCACGCATGAGTATGTTTCCTGCAAGGCTAAGCTTTTTAAATATTAATGTACTGTTTTAAAAATATACTGATCCAATTTAAGGAGGCTGGAAATATGTCAAAAGTGGTGGGTATAGACCTAGGTACAACCAACTCTACTGTTGCTGTTTTGGAAGGCGGGGCGCCGGAGATAATTCCAAATGCGGAGGGCAGTAGATTAACCCCTTCGGTTGTAGCTTTTACCAAAGAGGGGGAAAGAATGGTAGGCCAGGTTGCCAAAAGACAGGCTATCACCAATCCTGATCGTACTATTCTTTCTATAAAAAGAGAAATGGGAACAAGTTATAAGGTGAAAATTGATAACAAGGAATATTCCCCGCCGGAGATTTCGGCGATGATTTTACAAAAACTCAAGGCCGACGCGGAGAGCTATCTGGGAGAAAAAGTCGATAAAGCCGTTATTACTGTTCCGGCATATTTTACCGACAGCCAGAGGCAGGCCACCAAGGATGCCGGCAGGATTGCCGGGCTTGAAGTGTTGCGGATAATTAACGAACCGACTGCAGCAGCTCTGGCTTACGGTCTTGACAATGGTGATGCGCAAACTGTTCTGGTATATGACCTTGGCGGGGGAACTTTTGATGTTTCCATCCTGGAGCTGGGGGATGGGGTTTTTGAGGTGAAAGCCACCAGCGGCAACAACCGTCTCGGCGGTGATGACTTCGATGAGCGTATTACGGAATACCTGATCTCCGAATTTAAAAAAGAGACCGGGGTTGATCTGAGCAAGGACAAAATGGCCGCCCAGAGGTTGAAGGATGCTGCCGAAAAGGCAAAGATCGAACTTTCCAGCGTTACAAGTACCAATATCAATCTTCCCTTTATTACAGCTACAGCCGACGGCCCCAAGCACCTCGATGTAACTCTCAGCAGGGCCAAGTTTGAAGATCTGATCAGCGATCTGGTAGAGAAGACGGCCGGGCCTGTGCGCCAATCACTATCCGATGCCAATCTTACTGCCGCGGATATTGATAAGGTAATCCTTGTGGGAGGGTCCACGAGGGTCCCGCTGGTCCAAAAGATGTTAAAAGATATCCTTGGGAAAGAACCTCACAAGGGCGTTAACCCAGACGAAGTGGTCGCAATGGGGGCGGCTATACAGGCAGGGGTTCTGGCAGGTGAAGTCAAGGATGTCCTGCTGCTGGATGTAACTCCCCTTTCATTGGGTATTGAAACCCTCGGCGGGGTGTTTACAAAAATTATTGAAAGAAACACGACTATACCCACATCCAAAAAACAAATCTTTTCTACCGCGGCCGATAATCAGACCAGCGTTGAAATCCATGTCCTGCAGGGTGAGCGCCCAATGGCGGCGGGAAATAAAACCCTGGGCCGTTTTATTTTGGACGGTATACCCCCTGCCCCCAGAGGGGTGCCCCAGATAGAGGTTTCCTTTGATATTGATGCCAATGGCATTGTCAATGTGCTGGCCAAAGACCTCGGCACGGGAAAAGAACAGAAGGTAACCATTACGGCTACTTCCGGATTGAGCGATGAAGAGATAGAAAAAATGGTCGAAGATGCCAAAAAGCATGCTGCGGAGGATGCGAAGCGCAAGGAATTGATCGATGCACGGAACCAGGCTGATTCGCTCATCTATTCCACAGAGAAAACTCTCCGCGATCTGGGTGATAAGGTTGAGAGCGGTATTAAAGAAAAAATAGACGGGGCCATAAAAGAGTTAAAAGATACGATGGCGGGTGAAGATATCGGTAAAATCAAAAACGCCTCTGAAAAATTGAGCGGTCTTCTCCATGAGATATCCTCCAAACTTTACGAGCAGGTAAAGCAGCAACAGCAGGCTGGAGGGGGCGGGGGTTTTGGCGGACAGGAAGGTCCGCAAAGCGGCCAGGATGAAAATGTGGTGGATGCCGATTATGAAGTAGTCGATGATGATAAAGAAAAAAAATAAGGCCGTTTGTTTCTAAAGGGGCGAATGAATAAATATGGCTGATAAAAGAGATTACTACGAGGTTCTTAACGTAAGCAGGGATGCCAGCCAGGATGAGATCAAGAAAGCTTACCGGAATCTCGCCCGCAAGTATCATCCGGATGTTAACCCCGGGGATAAAGAGAGCGAGGCCAAGTTTAAGGAAGTTAAGGAAGCTTATGATGTTCTCAGCGATCCTGTCAAAAGGGAAAATTATGATCGTTTCGGTCACCAGGATGAAGCATTTCAGGGATTTGGAGGGTTTGGAGGCGGTTTCGGCGATTTTGGGATTGAGGATATTTTCGACTCTTTTTTCGGCGGCGGCTTTTCCGGGAGGAAAAGGTCACAGTCCAATGCGCCCCGTCGCGGGGCTGACCTGCGCTATGACCTGGAGATATCCCTGGAAGAAGCTGTCAAGGGGAAGGATACTTTTATTAAAATACCCCGCACAGAAAATTGTCCGCGGTGTAAAGGCACGGGTGCCAAAGAAGGCACAGAACCGGTTACCTGCAGCGCCTGCGGTGGCAGCGGGCAGCAACAGGTTGTCAAAAACACCGCCTTCGGACGTTTTGTCAGCGTGCATCCCTGCGTGAAATGTGGAGGTACCGGGAGTATTATCCAGGAAAAATGCTCCAGGTGCAACGGCGAGGGCAAGGTTTTTGTGGAAAGGAAAATCGAGATTAAAATCCCGGCAGGGGTGGACAGCGGTTCCAAGTTGCGCGTATCCGGCGAGGGCGAGGCCGGGACAAGGGGAGGGCCTCCCGGCGATCTGTATGTTGTTATTCACGTGCGTCCTCATAAAATATTTAAACGGCAGGATAACAACCTTATTTGCGAAATTGATCTTGATTTTGTTTACGCCGCCCTGGGGGCGGAAATCGAGGTTCCTACCCTGGATGGCAAGGCGAAACTGCGCATTCCCGAAGGAACTCAGCCGGGCGCTGTATTCCGTCTGAAAGGTAAAGGGGTGCCTTCCCTGCGGGGTTTCGGCAAAGGGGATCAGCTGGTTAGGATAAAAGTGGATGTTCCGCGCAAGCTAAACTCCCGCCAGAAAAAAATTCTTCGCGAATTTGCTGAGGCCAGCGGGTTGAAACTTGTTGAACCGCAGGAGGACAAGGGCTTTATCAGCCGCGTAAAAGAAACCCTTGGAGGCGGAAAGTAACGGTTTTATAGTTATCCGGACATGAAATATCCTCGAATACTGTTTTTTGGACGGCGCAGGCCTTTCCCCTTTTCCTCTTAGCGGCCTGCGCCGGATTATTAATTATAACGGCTGTGGCACTTGCTGAAGTAAAGCAATGCAGCCGTTAAACGGGCTATTTCGTCCTGCTCTGGGCCGTTTTCCGCAATGAAAGCGGGCCCGCCTTCCAGGTTTAAGACATATTTCCCTTTTTCCTCCTGTTCGCTCAGGATAATTTTTTGTATTAACTTGCTGTCCCGGATCCTGGTTCTTATTGTGGTTAAAGCGTTGCAGCATGCAAGCTCAATGCCGCAGCGCAGCAATATATTTACCGTGCTTTCTTTTGCGTTTTCTTTTCTTTCGACTCCACGGATCTGCTCAAGGGAGATATAAGCCATTCTTTTGTCTACGGGGATGGTATCGGTTTTCAATGTCAAGGGGAGATACACAAGCTTTTGGGATAGAGGAAGAGGGATAAACCTCTTTTTACCCAGAAGCGGCCCGTAGTTTTTTTTGATTGCGCGGAGGTCTATGTTATGATATTCCGCCAGGCGCCTGATGATCCAGTTTATTGAACGCCTGTCCAGGATCTTTTCACCCTTAACGGTAATCAGCAGGGTGGCCTCCCCTCCCTGTGGATGGGAGGCGGGGATAAGTGCCGCTATTTCTTTTTTCATTTCTTCCAGATTACATCTCATAGATGAAAACTCCTTTTGTAGTATTCCATGAAATTATACCGTACTGGTGTTCGTATTTCAAGGCTGTATTTTTTATATATTTTGACGTTTTAGGGTGATAATCAATGTCTTTCTGGTTTTTTCTTTCTCCAGAGTCTTTTCAGGAAAGGGTTGTTTTGCCCGGGGATATTCTGCAGCACCTGAAGGCTTTACGCCTGAAAGCGGGTGATATTATCGTTCTTTCCGACGGAGAAGGGCGGGCATTCTATGCCCGTTTGGATTATATCCGCAAAGAGGATGCCGCTGCTTCGCTTTTAGGCGAGGTAGAGACAGAGGTGGAGCCCCCCCTTGAAGTGACGCTTTACCCGGGTATTACCAAGGGGGAGAAGCTGGATGAAGTTATCCGGCATGCGGTGGAGCTGGGTGTAAGGAGGATCGCCCCGGTATTGACGGGGAGGTCGGTGGTAAAATATTCGGAGAAAAAGGGGCGTGAAAAGGCCGCGCGCTGGCAGAAGATAGCTTTTTCTGCAGCGTCACAGTGCAGGCGCCGTTTTGTCCCCCGGGTGGAGGGGCCTCTTAGCTTTGATGATATGTTGCATGAATTGGCTTCCGGGCGGGAAGAAATAATTATTATCCCCTGGGAGGGAGAAAAGGAGAGGGGCTTTGCGCAGCTTGCACGGGATTTTCCGGAGCCGCCGCGCGCACTGGCAATTTTCACCGGGCCGGAGGGGGGAATTTCCCCTTCGGAAATGGAGAAATTAAGGCAATGCCGGGGAGTGCGCCCTGTAACCCTGGGGACGCGTATTTTGAGGGCGGAGACGGCTCCTCTGGCCGTCCTTTCCATAGTCATGTATCTCTGGGGAGACCTGGGGGGGTAGTAAAAGGCCGCTGCCGGTTGCAGCCGGCAGCATTGGTAAAAAACTCGCAATACTAAACCAAACTCAAAACCGTTACTATACCGTAAAATCGTGATTTCAACCATTGCGCCATTTGCAGGGATTAACAGGCGCTCTTCAGAGCGGGATATTTATTAAGTTTTGAGTTTAGAGGGTCATGTCGATGAATGTTGCTTGGAAGGAGGCGGCTTGGGATGCCGTTAAAGGTGGCCTTTCACACGCTGGGTTGTAAGGTGAATTATTATGAATCGGAGGCGCTGAAGGGGGAATTCCGCCGGGCAGGATTCGAGGTCGTAGATTTTGAAGAACCTGCCGATGTGTATGTAATTAACACCTGCACGGTTACCCACCTGGCAGAGCGTAAATCGCGGCAGATTATTCGCAGGGCGAAAAGGCGCAATCCGTCAGCGCTGGTGGCCGTCACCGGTTGTTATGCACAGGTAAGCCCGGAGGATATATCTTCCCTCGGGCAAGTCGATCTGGTAACCGGAACCGCAGGCCGGCTTGCCATACCGGAGATGGTAAGAAAGAAACTGGCCGGAGAGGATGTTCTTACCGGGATTGACGCGTATGGAAAGGAAGCGGCCTTTGAAGAGCTTCCCTGGGTGGGCGAAGGGGAAAGGACCAGGGCCTTTTTAAAGATCCAGGACGGCTGCAGGCAGTTTTGCACCTACTGTATAATCCCCCGGGCGCGGGGGCCGCTTAGAAGCCTTCCTCTGCAGAAAGCTCTGGAATACTTACAGGAGATCAGCCGCTCCGGTTATAAAGAGGTTGTTCTTACCGGGATCCACCTGGGCTTATACGGCATAGACCTGCAGCCCCCGTTAGATTTGGGTTCCTTTTTGGAGAGGGCTGCCGCCGTTGAGGGGATAGAAAGGTTGCGGCTCAGCTCAATCGAGCCCTGGGATTTTGGGGATAAGCTTATAGAAGTGATAAAAGAGAATAAAAAAATCTGCCGGCACCTGCATATTCCACTGCAAAGCGGCGATGACCGCATATTAAAGGAAATGGGGCGTCTTTACGATACCTCCTTTTACAGGGGGCTGTTGAAGAGGTTAAGGGATGCGCTTCCGGATCTGGCGGTAAGCACCGATATCATGGTGGGGTTTCCCGGGGAAAGCGAGGAACAGTTTCGCCGGGGGATTGATTTTGTCCGGGAGTGTGCCTTCAGCCGCCTGCATGTTTTTAAATATTCGCCGCGCTCCGGGACAAAGGCGGCTGCCATGGCGGGCCAGGTAAGGCCGGAGATTAAGGAAGCCCGCAGCCGTGAGATGATAAGCTTGGGCAAAGAACTGGCGGGGAATTATCAGGAAAAGTTTATTGGTCGCAGGCTGGAGGTCCTTTTTGAAAAGGTGCTTCCGGCTGAAAACAGCGGGGGCAAAGTTGCTGCAGAAGGACTGCTGGAGGGTTTAACTTCAAATTACCTGCGGGTAAGGGCTCCGGGACTGGGCAATTTGCGCGGCCAAATCAGGGAGGTCTTGATCAAAAAAAACGCCGGCGACTACCTCACCGGTGTCAGGCTTGCATAATTGCATAAGCGAGTAAATCAATGGGGATCAGGTATGTATAATCAGGTTTGAATAATTGCATAAGTGAGTAAATCAGCGGGGATCAGGCTTACATTATTAATCGTCTTCTAATTGCTTCTCTAATAAATATTTCAAGCCTTACCCCGGTTAAATTTTTAAATATTTTAAGTCTTACTCCGGTTAAATTTTCTGGAATATTAAGTTTTCCCCCTGCATATGATCTTGAAGAAAAGTGTTCAGGGGGGAAGATCCATGAAAAAAAGGGGCAAATTTTTTGTAGTTGAAGCACGTCGTCTTATTCCACTTATTTTTTTACTGGTATTGCTTATAGGACTCACGGTATATGACAACTTTTTTCGCGTGGAGCCAACAGTCGGATCGCCTGAAAGCGAAGCGGACGGTATAGCTTTTACCACCATGGACTGGGGGAACCTTATCTCGCCGACTTCTTTTAGCCTGGTAGCGGATTACGATGAGTGGCTCAGGATATCGCAGGAGATGGGGATGGCCCTCCCCGATTATCCCTTCAATGCTGCTGAAGAAATAGCCGTTTTTGCCGTCAACAGCGAAATTAAAGGTATGGACGTGGGTCCCGGCTTTGGAGAAATGGAGATTAAGGTGCTGGTTGAACCAAAGGACAATTATTATCATGTAATAACTGTAGACAGGGCCTCCGTAGATTTCGAAGATGCAGTATGGAAATTTGTTGACGCTGAGGACCGGGTGTTAAGCAGGGTAGTTCCTTTCTGGCAGGTAGACAGCGAAGAGGATGAAGAAGAGGAAGAGGAAGAAGTAGTGATGAAGTAGCCCCCCGGCATTATGCTTCAGGATTAACAGGCAGCGAAGGAAAAAGCGCCCCGGGTTATCAGGGCTACTCTTCCTTCGGCTGCTGCTTTGCCGTCTGTTGCTCTTCCTTCTGCCGGGACCCGGGGGATTGTTGTTCGGCTATTTCCTGGGCAATCAGGTCTTCGAGCGGGGATGCAATAATTTTTTGAATATCGGCCAGCATTACGCTGAAGCGGTACTCTTTTTCGAGGTAATCCTTTACAACCTGATTGAGATTGATAATTTCCAGGGCCTGTGCAAGGCGCTTTTCCTGTTCAGGGGCGACTTCAACGCCGGACATCTTTTGCTGCTGCAGCTCCCACTGGCTTTTACGGAAATCATTCAGCATTTCTTTAGCGCTTTTATCGTTTTCCAGTTTTTCCTGGCTTTTTTTAAAATCCCTGAATTCAGGGGATAGCCTAATTGCTTTTGCCAGGGCATGGGCATGGTCATAGATGTTCATACCTTTTTCTCCTTTCTTGGATATGTACTATTTTACAGTTCAGGAAAACGCCGGTCAATACCTGCTATCGGTTCTTTTATAGCCCCGGCCAGATAGCAGCGGATTTTTTCTGCCGCTCTTTCGGGGTTGCTGCTGTCCACGATGAGTACATATTCATTTTTTTCTTTCCTTGATTCACTGTATAAGCGGTCATAGTATTGCCGGCAAAGCAGGCTTACCAGTTGATCATATTTAGCTTCCTTCAACAGTGAGAGGAGTACCGCTATTGTATTGGAGCCCAGGTACTTTTCCAGGAGCAGTATCGCTTCTTTTACTTTTTCGATTTCCTCCGGCGTACCCGGCGTATATTCCTTGAGGATTCTGGCAACCCTGTTTTCCAGCGGTGCCTTCAGCAGGATATGCTTTCCTTCCTGTATAGCCCTGTAAAGAAATTCAGGCTGGTAAATTGAGCCTATTCTTTTACCCTCACCTTCGATGAGCAGGTACGGGGCATCCTTTTGTTTTTCCAGGCTGACCCAGAGCAGGGCGTCGAAATCTTTTTGGCGACGCTGTTCTTTTATTCCCAGGTGACCGAAGAGAGATCCGCGGTGGCAGGCCAGTTTTTCGAGGTCTATAACAGGACAACCTTTTTCTTCAAGCAGATGCAGCACTTCCGTTTTGCCGGTCCCCGTTAATCCGTTCAGGACATAAATGGGTTTTTTTAGCTGATAGCTGTTTAAACGATCGAGAATAAAACGCCTGTAGGATTTATAGCCGCCTTTCAACCTGCGGGAAGGGATCTGCAGTGTCTCCAGGAGATCCTGCACGCTTTTACTGCGCATGCCGCCTCTCCAGCAGTAAAGGACGGGTGTTTTTTCCTGCCCCAGAATTTTTATTTTCTCAACAAAACCGGGGAGTTTCGGGGTAACAAAAGATAACCCCTTCATGCGGGCTTTGTCCTGATCTTCTTTATAAATCAGGCCGATTATTTCCCTTTCTTCATCGTTAAAGAGCGGAACATTTACTGCCCCCGGAATCGAACCCTGGCTGAATTCATGGGGGGAGCGCAGGTCGATAAAAACGGGGTTTGTTATTTCCAGAGCCTCTTTGACTGTGATCTCTCCGCCCATGTTTATACAAATCCTTTCTCATTGCTTATTTCCCTATTATAGCAGATGACCCGAGACAGGTTCAAATTATTAAATATTTGTTTTGAAAAGTAAACAAGAAATGTTATAATGACAATAATTAAGGACATTTACATTTAATAGATCCGCAAAGTTTCACTTCAAGGAGGTAGTCGCTTTGGATAACTGTATCTTCTGTAAAATCATTAACGGTGAAATTCCGTCCAAAGTTGCTTATGAAGATGAATTTGTTTTTGCTTTTCATGACATTAATCCCATTGCCCCGGTACATATCCTGATTGTTCCCCGCACGCATATTTCGACATTAAACGATACTGGCCCTGAGCAAAAGGCTCTCCTGGGGCAAATGGCTCTGGTATGCAAAAATCTTGCCCGGCAATATAATGTTGATGAAAAGGGCTACCGTTTTGTTATAAACTGCGGAGAGGACGGGGGCCAGGAAGTGCAGCACCTTCACGCCCATCTTATAGGAGGCAGGCCGCTGGGTGATATAGCAACCGGCTGATCCTGCCGCGCAATGGCAGGCAGGGCTGGGCAGGCGGCTGCAGACAGCCCCGGAGGATGCCTGCCGCACAGTTTGTCATAGCAGTTTTTCATAGCCGGTCGGGGGCGCCTGGGTTGGCCTTTAGGCCTTTAATTGTTACCTGAAATATTTTTTTATTTTTTGCACTTGCAATTCTTTAATATTAAGCTTGTTCCATAGTAAGCCGGGTTTGGGGAAGAAGTTGCTTGAAGCGATTTTTTGCAACACTTTTAACGCTTTTTCATTTCATTGACAGTGTACTGCCTAAAAGGTATAATAAACTGTATGGTTTCTGAAGGTCCTTCGATTTGAGGTTCAGGGCGGAGGGGAGGGAAACATGTGTCTGAAGTTAAAGTCGGAAAAAACGAGAGTCTTGATAATGCTCTTAGAAGATTTAAAAAACAGTGTGCGAGGACAGGCATACTTTCTGAAGTTCGTAAAAGAGAGCATTATGAAAAACCAAGCGTTCGTCGTAAAAAAAAGGCTGAGGCTGCACGTAAAAAAAAGAGGTTTTACAGATAATACCCGGATAGGGGGAGTTGCCTGTGGAACTTATGCAGAGGTTACTTGATGATCAAAAAAGGGCTATGAAAGCAGGCGAGAAGCTTCGACTGAGCGTGATACGCTTTCTGCGAAGCGAGCTAAAGAATGCGGAGATAGCCAGGAAGGAACCCCTGAATGAGGGTGAAGCGGTAGCGGTAGTACAAAGGGAGCTTAAAAGAAGGAAAGAAGCCCTGTTGGATTATGAAAAAGCTAACAGGCCTGATCTTGTGGAAGAACTGCAAGAAGAGATCAAAATCCTGTCAGAGTATCTCCCTCCACAGCTTTCTGAAAGCGAAATCAAGGAGATGGTCAGCGCGGCCATAACCGAGCTTGGGGTTTCCTCCAAGAAAGAGATGGGAAAGTTGATGGGTTATCTAATGCCCAGGGTTAAGGGAAAAGCTGATGGTTCTCTGGTTAAAAAAGTTGTAGAAGAATTACTCGGGTAAAACTTGGGCTAACCAAGTTTTTCCCTTATGGAGGAGTGCTTTTGTTCAGGAATACCAAATTTCTACTTTTTTTTCTTCTGTTTTTGATATGTTTATCGTCTTTTTTATCTTATTCCGCTGTATTTTCCGTATCTTCATCTGTTTACATTGTCCCCGTCAAGGGTGAAATTGATCCGGGATGGCAGCATTTTCTTGAGCGTTCCCTGGAGGAAGCTGCAGAGGCAGATGCCGCAGCAGTGGTGCTTGAATTGAATACGCCGGGGGGGTATATCGATACCGCCCAGAGCGCCGGAGAACTTTTGAGAGATTTTTCAAGTCCAATATATGCTTATGTTAAACCTCACGCTCTTTCTGCAGGGGCTTATCTGGCGCTGTGTACCGATGGTATTTATATGGCGCCGGGCGCTACGATCGGAGCTGCCGAACCCAGGATCCTGGGTTCGGAAGTTACGGATGAAAAACTGGTTTCCGCCTGGGAGGCGGATATGAGAGGGGCGGCCGAAAGACAGGGCAAAGACCCCCAGCTGGCGGCAGCAATGGTGCGCAGGGAGATAGAGATTGAAGGCGTGGTATCCGGGGAAGAGCTGCTCACGCTTACGGCTGCGCAAGCGGAAAGCCTCGGTTTTAGCGACGGCACGGCTGCCGATATAAACGAGCTGCTTGAAATGATCGGCCAGGAAGGTGCCGGGATTGTCAGGCTTTCGCCTACCGGATGGGAAAAGCTGTCGGGATGGCTGATCAAGCCCTATGTAGCTACAATTATTCTTTCTCTTGCTTTTATTTTTCTGATCCTGGAGGTTCTCACGGCGGGTTTTGGCATTGCCGGGCTTTTGAGCATTCTCTGCTTCGGGCTCTATTTTGGCGGGCATTTTTTCACCGGGATGAGCGGCTGGCCGGCGATATTTCTTTTTGTCCTGGGTATTGTGCTGCTCCTGGTGGAAGCTTTTATCCCGGGTTTTGGCATTTTCGGGCTGGTCGGGCTTGCTTCTGTTTTCGCTTCTATTGTCCTGTCGGCGGCCTCTGCCGGAGCGGGCCTTAAAATGCTCATCATATCTATCGCAGTTTCCATTGTTGCCGGTTACCTTGCTTTTAAATATTTTCAGCGCAAGGGTGTATTAAGGCGTTTTATTCTATATGACGCTGCTACCAAGGAAGAGGGTTATAGCTCTTCTGCAGATTTAAGCTATTTAGAAGGAAAGCCCGGTAAAAGTGTTACTCCTCTGAGACCTGCCGGAATAGCGGAGATCGAGGGCTCCAGATTGGATGTGGTTAGCGAGGGCACTTATATCCCTGCGGGGGTTGAGATAGAGGTTATTAAGGTTGAAGGAAGAAGGGTTGTGGTCCGTTCAAAGTCATAATAGAGGAAGTAAAATACCCGTTCATAATCGCTTCGTTGTGATCCGTTCAAAGCCATAATAGAGCGATTTGTATGAATCTGGAATGCCTTGAAGATAATAACAATAATATATTAAATAGGAAAGGATGATATTTTTGGATGCTCTTTTGCCTTTATTGGTTTTATTTGTTCTAATAATTATCGTTTTTTCGGTTTTATTCAGTTTTATACCCTTAAGATTGTGGATCGCTGCCCTGGCAGCGGGGGTGCGCATCGGCATTATCACCCTGATCGGGATGCGCCTGCGCAGGGTTGTCCCGCATAAAGT
>JAAYOY010000162.1 GCA_012520035.1 Bacillota bacterium | reverse complement strand
AGCAGTTCCGCTTCCAGCCCCTGGAAAGCTTGCAGCGCTACTGCCGCCAGAACGATTAGCGCCAGGGCTCCCCCGAAGATGATTTTCCATTTCTTTTGCATAAGCTCCACCTGCTTTCTTACTAATTCTCCTGTATCTTTTTGTCTTTTTTTCCTCTTCTCCTCTTTCCTTAGCTTTCATATATTTTTATCTATACACTATTCCGCGGATTTTAAGACTTCTACCAGGCTTAAACTGCGGATTTTCCTGCCGGCAAATTTCTGGGCAATCCAGATAGAGAGCACCGTTACCGCGGCGGCCATGAGATATGAATAAGTGGAGATGACAGGAGGTATCGTAAAAACATCGCTGCTCATGGCCATTGATATACCCGACATAAACAACGATGCCAGCGGCACCCCGGCAGCCATCCCCAGGATGCTGATGAACCATTGCTCAAATGTTACCACGGAGAGCACCTCCGGCGGCGTCATCCCCAGGACCATCATCGACGCCAGCTCCCTGCTGCGCTCCGATGTTGTAATAATAGATGATATATAGATAATGGAAAAACCGAGAATTATCCCGATCAGGGAATAAAGATAAATCATACTGCCGAAAGACTCCATCATTTCATTCAGTTTTCGTATTCTCTCTCCTTTTTCGTCCATATTGCTGATGAGATTGCTCTGCCTGTACTCTTCTTGCAGGCGGGGAATGGTTCCTTCGTCCATGCTGAGCATGACGGAGGTTGTAAGGCCGTCCTCTTCTAAGAATTCCTGCAAAGCGTGCAGGTCCATGTAGGCGTTCAGCCCCAGGTACTGCGGGATGATTCCCGCTACCGGCAGCTTTTTGTCTTCCCATGAACCGGAGCCGTGCAGTATGGATTCGACGTTGAGCATCGTCCCCGGTTTGGCATCGAGCAGCATCGCCAGGCGCTCCGATAGAAGGAGGCCGTCTTTGGGAGGAGCAACCTCCCTTCCGTTTTTGTCCAGGATATGATAAAGACCGCTGTTTTCTGCAATTCCCAGCAGCTGCACGTCTTTTTTCAGCCATTTGTTTTGCAGCGTCACGGGGACCTCGGCCATTGCTTCCAATTGCCGGACGCCGGGGAATGTTCTTAGCTCTCCCAGCACACGTTGCTCTGCCAGGGGGGCGGCGAGGGATATTTTTAAGTCATATGTTTCCACCTTTTCATACTGGTCGAAGATCATTTTTTGTATAATGTCGTTCATCGACCAGGTGAAGCAGGAGATGGCAAAGCAGAACGTGATCCCCCCGAAAATAAAGAGACTGCGCCCCTTGTTGCGCGAGATATTTCGCACCGACATCATTCCCTGGACGGTCAGCGTATTCCAGAAAACGGGGATCCTCTCCAGCCAGACCTTTTTCCCTCCGGGCGGGGTCGGCGGCCTCATGGCCTCAGCGGGTTCCAGGTTCAGCACTTTTTTGCATCCCAGGTAGCCGGCAGAGAGGGAAAATGCCAGCGAGAGCAAAATCCCGAAGATAAAATAGTATGCGGTGGAGAATTCGCCCTTGAGAAGCGGCATATTAAAGAACATCTGGTAGAGGTTGGTGATGGGGTATGAAAGGGCGATTCCCAGCAGTGTTCCTACTATGCCGCCGGCCAGGCCGATGATCATGGTATGCGACATGTAGTGAAAGACCGTTTCTTTATTGGTGTAGCCGAGGGCTTTTAAGATTCCGATTTGTCCGCGCTGCTGCTCGATCATCCTCTGGACGACAATATAAAGGATCACCGCCGCGATAGAGAGAAAGAGAACGGGGACGGCGGTTGACATTGATTCCAGGCCGGTCAATTCTTCCGAGAGGAGTAAATGACTTGTTTGATCATCCCTGGGAATAAGGCTCCTCAAGCCGTAGGGTTTCAGCTCGTATTCCAGCAGTTTCTCCACATCGTCGTATTGGACTCCCGGTTCCAGGGTAAATACCAGGTCGTTGAAAGTGTTTTTGTCAGGCAGCAGGGTTTGCAGTGTTTGCAGCGGGATAAAGGCGACCCCGAAGGACTCCGGGGAGGGATAGAAATCCGCTGCGGTGCGCAGGGCGTAAATAAATTCCGGGCTTGTGCCCACCCCGGAAACGTATAGTTCTCTTCTTTTGCCTGCGGCGATAATTTCTAGTTTATCATTCAAGCCCAGGTTATTCGCTTCATAAAACTTGTTGTCGATCAGGATATTCATATCCCCTTCTTGCAGGGGCTTGCCCTCCAGAAGCAGCATATCGTTGATCCGGTTTTGCTCATCCGCATTCAGAAAAATAAGGCGCAGGTAGACATTATCTTCCCTGCCGGGAAAAAGAACCCTGACATCGGTTACAAAACGGCCCTGGATGCGGGCGATTCCCTCAAGTTCCTCCAACTTTTTTACTTCTGTAAAGGGCAGCGCTTCGACGCTGGCAAAGCCATCGGCAAAATTCTGGTTTTTATAAAAAGTCTGCTGTGATAACTGTAAATTTTCCAGCATCATGGAGAAGGCGGTGAAGACCATAAGCCCGATGATAATTATCACCATGCAGGCGATGTACGCGCCCTTGTGCTCGTTTAAATCCCTGAGCATCTTTTTCCACAGCATTACCAGGTCACCCTCTCAGGTGGCAGGGGATTTTGATTTTCTTCAATGCGATCGAGCCTGCCGTCTTTTAAATAGACCACGCGGTTTGCAATACCCGCTATTGCCGTATTGTGGGTGATAATGACCACTGTTTTTTCGTATGTCCGGCAAAAATCCTTGAGCAGCGTCAGTATCTGAATACTGGTATTAAAATCCAGCGCGCCGGTGGGTTCATCACAGAGAAGCAGCCGGGGGTTCTTGGCCAAGGCCCTGGCCAGAGCGATGCGCTGCTGTTCTCCCCCTGAAAGCTGGGAGGGAAAATGGTCCCTGCGGTCGGAGAGCTCCACCTTCTCCAGCAGTTCATCGATAGAAAGGGGGTTTTTTGCTATTTGAACGGAGAGGTTTATATTCTCATAGGCGGTGAGGTTGGGCATGAGGTTGTAGAATTGAAAGACAAAGCCCACATCATTTCTGCGATAGAAGGTTAGCTGGTTGGAATCCGCCCTGTGCAGGGGAGTATCACCATAATATAACTCGCCGCCGGTTGCTTTATCCATGCCCCCGATGATATTCAGCAGCGTGCTTTTCCCCGACCCGCTGGGACCGAGAACGACAACCAGCTCGCTTTCGTACAGTTCGAGATTGACGTCTTTTAACGCTTCAACTGTAACCTCGCCCATTTTGTAATACTTGCACAGGTTTTTTGCGGTAATTATGGGCTTCACCGTTTCATCTCTCCCTTTCATGGTGCGGGGACACACAATCATGGAAGTGAGCTTAAGCCCCGGCACTTCCCTTTTATCTTATAAGATCAGCTCCTTTTCCGCAATAAAAAATACCAGCCTATTATTGGCAAAAGAACAGCTTTTGGCTCAATAGATATAGTTTTGCGGAATTCCTGGATGTGGTTTATGTGGTTTTTTCTTTCTTGACAGTGCTTTAAGTGGAAGATATAATTTTACTGTACGGCTGGCCGGTCAGTCGGTCGGTTAATAATGATAGGAAGATAACGGGAGGGGAAATGTGAGCATGAAGAGGTTATGGGGAGCACCGGCGTTACCGGCTCCGCTGTTTTCAATGTTGTTTTCATTGATGCTGCTATCATTGACGCTGCTGCCGGGATGCGGTGCAGAAAGGCAGGCCTCTGGAAATGATTTCGAAAATGCTCCGTCGGTGCCGGTGGAGGTAACAGAAGCATACCGCGGTTCTGTTGAGGTCATCAACAGCTTTACAGGAGTTGTTGAGCCGGAGGTGACGGTGAGCGTAGTACATAAAACTGGCGGGAAAGTGGCCGAGGTAAAGGTGAAGGACGGCGATGATGTGCAGGAGGGCGATCTTTTGATCAGGCTGGATGCTACTGAGATTTCAGCGCAGGTGGCACAGGCTGAAGCCGCTCTGGATCTTGCCCGGGGAAACCTTGCCTCAGTTCGGGATGTATCGATGCCCAAGCGCATGGAGCAGATTCGCAGCAGCTTGCAGCAGGCGGAGATCGCCTTTAATAACGTTAAAGAAAACTATGAGAGAATGAAAAAGCTTTACCAGGAGGGGATTATCTCCGAGGCGGAATTTGATGGTACGCGCAGCGAATATGAACTAAGGCGCTCTCAGTATGAGGCTGCACAGGAGCAGTTCAGGCTGGAAAAAGAGGGCCAGGAAAAGGAACTGGCTGTTCTGGAGGCGCAGGCGCGTCAGGCGGAAGCTGCCCTGCAGCTTGTACGTACCCATCTGAATGAAACTTTGATTACCGCACCGGTCAGCGGCACGGTCAGCGGAATAGATTTAAATCCCGGTGAGATGGCCGCGCCCGGCATACCGCTGGTGGTTATAAATAAGCTGGAGTCGATGCGGGTAAGCGTGAACCTGACGGAGAAGGATGTCGGCCGTATCCAAGAAGGGCAGAAGGTTGATGTCCTGATTTCGGCTCTTTCCTCCAAACCCTTTCAGGGTGAGGTGCAGAGCATCAGCCCGGTAGCCGATCCCCGAACTAAAACTTACGGGATGAAAGTACTATTGCCGAACGAGGACGGCCTAATAAAAGGAGGAATGACCGCAGAAGTGCGGGCAACCGTAGAGGTCGAAGAGAATACGGTGGTGATACCTATAGAGGCTGTGCTGACCAGGGAGGGCAAACAGGTCGTATTTGTTGTGGAGGAGGGGCTGGCCCGCCTTCGCCAGGTCGCGCTTGGCCTGGAAAGCGGGGACACTTGCAGCGTACTGGAAGGAGTTGAGCCCGGTGAACAGGTGGTATCCAGAGGTCAGCATTATCTGCAGGACGGCGAAAAGGTCACAGTAGCAGGGGGAGGAAATGACCGATGAAGCTGGCAAACTTTTCGGTTAACCGCCCTGTAGCTGTGATTATGGTCGTCCTGGCGTTGATGATGATCGGCGCCGTTTCCCTGAGCGGGCTGCATTTGGACCTGCTCCCGGAAATGGAGCTGCCGGTTGCTATAGTGATAACCGGCTACACGGGTTCCGCGCCGCAGGAAGTGGAAAACATGGTTACCAGGCCGCTGGAAGAGGTCCTGGGCACTGTGGGTAATATCAGCAGTATCAACTCCATGTCTTCTATGGGCAGCTCAATCGTTATCGCCCAGTTTGAAATGGGAACGGATATGGAGTTTGCCGCTCTTGAGATGCGGGAAAAGATAGATATGGTCCGGGGTTTTCTCCCTGAAGGGGCGGATG
Organism: Bacillota bacterium; assembly: GCA_012520035.1. Taxonomy (GTDB): domain Bacteria; phylum Bacillota; class Dethiobacteria; order DTU022; family UBA8154; genus DUQX01. The sequence continues at coordinate 2,895 of JAAYOY010000162.1, read as the reverse complement.
ACCCCATGGTCATGAAGATGGATGTTAACCTCATGCCGGTGCTCGTGCTGGGTATCAGCGGGGAGAGGCCGGTGCAGGAACTAAAGGCCTTTGCCGAAGATATTATTAAACCCCAAATTGAGCGGCTGGAAGGGGTGGCTTCGGTAGAGGTGACCGGAGGGCTGACGCGAGAGATCCAGGTAATCGTGGAGCCGGAAGGACTGGCAGCTCATGGCCTGAGTATCAGCCAGGTCGTGCAGGCATTGCAGCTACAGAATATGAACCTCTCTGCGGGCAGGGTTGCCAGGGGTGGCCAGGAGATGGCGCTGCGGGTCATCGGGGAATATGATGAGGTAGGCCAGGTTGCCGGTACGGTCCTTACAACCTCCTCCGGAACCCGGCTCAGCTTGAAGGACGTAGCAAGGGTGGAAGACGGTTTTAAGGATATAACGGGCTTTAGCAGGCTGGGCGAGCAGCCCGGCATTTCAGTTACTGTTCAGAAGCAATCCGGAGCCAATACTGTTTCCGTGGTACGCAGTACCCGGAAAGCCCTGGAAAAGCTTTCATCACAGTTTCCGGAGGGCGTTTCAATCTTTACCGTCATGGATCAGGCTGAATATATTGAGTTCTCCATCAGCAATGTGACCAGTAACCTTTTGCTGGGGGCGATCCTGGCCATGCTGGTGCTGTTTGTCTTTTTGAGAAACCTGCGCAGTACGCTGGTTATTGCACTCTCCATGCCCATTTCAGTAATTGCTACCTTTATTCTCATTTATTTCGGCGGCCTTAATCTTAACATGATGAGCCTGGGGGGGCTGGCGCTTGGTATAGGAATGATGGTGGACTGCTCTATCGTGGTCCTGGAAAATATCTTCAGGATGCGCGAAAAGGGGCTTGACCGGATGGAAGCGGCAAAATCCGGTGCGAACGAAGTTGCCAACGCCATAACAGCGTCTACGCTCACTACAGTTGCCGTATTTTTCCCCATTGCCTATGTAGAGGGGATCGCCTCAGAGCTCTTTACCGAGCTTGCTTTAACGGTTTCATTTTCTCTTCTCGCTTCGCTCCTGGTAGCCTTAACTTTGGTTCCCATGCTCTCTTCGCGCCTGCTGAAGGTAAATCATCTTCACAATGACCGTAGTGAAACAACGGATCAACGGCCAAAGGGGCGGGTTGCTCGCCTGGTGAGTGTAAGCGAACGGTGGTTAAAAGCCCTGGACGTGCATTACCGCGTTCTGCTGGCCCGGTGTCTGGCGCGCAGGGCGTGGACCGTGATAATCGTTGCTGCCCTACTGATCGGCAGCCTTGCCCTGGTGCCGGCTATTGGGGCAGAATTTATCCCTGCAATGGATCAGGGTATGATCAACGTAACAGTGGAGCTGCCCCACGGTTCCAGCCTGGAGGAGACCGACCGCGTGATTTCGCAGGTAGAGCAGGCTTTCAGCAGTTATGAAGATGATATCGAGCTGGTCTTTTCCAGCATCGGCGGCAGTGGAATGATGATCGGAATGGGCGGAACCGGAGGCGGGAGCAACACCGGCGGAATATATGTTTCTCTGGTGCCGCTGGAGGAAAGAAAGCTCAGCACGCAGGAGGTAGTAGAAGGTGTGCGGTCGCAGGTGGAGACGATCCCCGGGGCGGAGATTACAGTGGAAGCTCAGGATATCAGTACAAGCATGGGGATGGTTTCCGCCCCGGTGGAGGTATCCCTAAAAGGGGAAAATTTAAACGAACTTGAAAGGATCTCTGCGGAGATCGCGGATCTGTTGCGGGATATCCCCGGTACCTGGGACGTTACCACCAGTCTGGAGGAAGGGCAGCCGGAGATTCAGCTGCTGGTAGACAGGGAGAAAGCCGGCGTTTACGGGCTCAGCGCAGCCCAGATCGCTTCGGCGGCCAGAACGGCCATAGAGGGTCAGGTTGCTACCCGTTTTCGAACCGGTAGCGAAGAAATTGACGTACGGGTACGCTTAAGCGAGGGCGGAAGCAAGGAACTGGCTGAGATTGAAAATCTGCTGGTGGACTCCCCTCTTGGGTTGATGGTTCCCCTGGGAGAAGTGGCCGAGATCCGGGAAGTGCAGGCGCCAACTACCATTCAACGCAGTGACCAGGTAAGGGTTGTTTCTATTACCGCACAGCTGCAGGGCAGGGATCTGGCAGCTGTTATGGGGGAGGTGCAGCAGGCGGTGGAGGAAAACGTATTCCTGCCGCATGGCTACACGGTGAATTACGGCGGGGAGTTTGAGCTGATGACCGAGTCCTTTGCAGACCTGTTTCTGGCGCTGCTTATGGCGATAGCCCTGGTGTATATGGTTCTGGCGGCACAGTTTGAGTCCCTCCTGCACCCGCTGGTAATAATGTTTTCCATACCCGTAGCGGTTATCGGGGTTATCGTTGCCCTCTTCATTACCGGGACGTCTTTCAGTGTGGTTACCTTTATCGGGGTGATAATGCTTGTCGGTATTGTGGTGAACAATGCGATTGTGCTCGTTGATTATATTAACCAGCTGCGGGACAGGGGGCTGGCGAGGGATGAAGCAATTTTAACGGCGGGGCCGATCAGGTTGAGGCCGATCCTGATGACCGCTTTGACGACTATCCTGGCCATGGTACCGCTTACCCTCGGGCTGGGGGAGGGTGCGGAGCTGCAGGTTTCCATGGCCGTAGCGGTTATCGGCGGCCTGACCGTTTCCACTTTTTTGACCCTGGTATTTGTACCCGTAATTTATTCATTGTTTGACGATGTGAGCCTGTTAAGCCGCAGACGGAAAAAGGCTGCCGTTGAAAATACGATAATGGAGTAAAAAGAAAAAAGGAGCTAAAATGCTTGCAGAAAATAAAAAAGTTAACATTTCAATAACCACCGGGGCATTTAGGATCCGTCAGGCAGAATCCAGATATCGGTACTGCTTTGCT
>JAAYOY010000161.1 GCA_012520035.1 Bacillota bacterium | reverse complement strand
TACTATTTAGCATAGCAGCATTATGAGCCGGCACCTTTCCACCGTGAATCAATATTGTAGATTCTTTATTCCCCCCCCAGGATTTAACCAAATTGACAAGCGCCAGATTGCCGGGAGCATAGGCGCCACATATTAAACATCCTGTTAAATCAATTATTCGCTTTTTTGCATTTTCAAGCAATGCCTGGTCAAAATTGGAAAAGCTGGTCTCCAATACATTTTCTGAAATCTTTTCTATATAGGAACCAAGACTATCTGACACTTAATCACACTCCCTCCGTAATAATTTATTACATTGGAAAATAACCGCTCTGCTCCAGCCGGTTATTAAAACACTAATAAAACCGGCTTACACCTTTCTTAAGTGTTTTTTTATTATTTTCAAAACTGTGGAAGGGTACTCTTCAGCAAGGAGCCCTACCGCATACAAAATATAGCACTCGTCCACATAAAAGTTTGGATTCATAGGGCGAAGTGAATCAGGAGTTTTTTCATCAAAACAAGCTGATTCCAATATCCTGCGAGGCTCTTTTCCGGAAGCAAATATACCTCCTGTGCCGATTATGTGTTTTATTCCTGTGAGGTTTTTCCCGTATTGAACGATGACTTTTCCTGTTGGGTAATAGATTTCCTCTATTTTTCCCGCATGCCTTCCGGCAGCAATTTCTGCTGCTGAGGAGGCCAGCCCAACATCGATTAAAAAATCTTCCTTACTTGCTGGAACAGTATTAACACGGGCTGACAGATTATGCACCGCTTCCTCCAGTTTTTTTATTTGAATCGAATATCCGCCAACTGTTTCTATCTTATGAATAATTTTTTCTTTCCCGGCTGTATCCAATATGGTCAAGGCATTATATCTTAAACCAAGATCTCCTTCGACAGTTCTTTTTTCATACGGCTCGGGTAATCCTTTAAATATAACACCCGGGGAAGATGGATGCCCGTAAGCAACCGAAAAAACATCCGTAGTTGCTCCACCAATGTCAATTACCATTAATTCACCCAGGCCTTCTTCATCCCCGCTTCCGTGAGACAACAATGCTGCTCCTTTTAAAATTGCCATCGGCGTTGGCAATATAGTACGCCCAACAAATTCTTGAGCTTTATCAATACCTTTTGCCCGAATAATGCGCTCCATAAATATTTCCCTTATAGAAGCACGCGCGGGCTCAATGTTAAGACGATCCAGCTCGGGTAAAACATTTTCAACACTTACGACATATTTTCCTGCATTCTTTAAAATAGACTGTGCTGCTTCAGCAGCCATTTTATTTCCTGCAAGAATAATAGGCACATCTAAAGAAGATGCGCCTATTGCCGATGCGTTATGTAGCATCACTTTGGTATTTCCGCCGTCAGTACCTCCGGTAAGCAAGATTAAGTCAGGAGCTATTAGCTCAATATCCTTCAGATCATCAAGACTTAAACCATAAGAATAAGTCCCTATTACCTTGGCACCAGCCCCAAGGGCCGCTTCCCTAGCCGCCTTCGTGGTCAATTCATTGACCAATCCGGCAACTACCATGCGCAAACCACCAGCAGCACTGCTACAAGAAAAAACTTGTTTGATATTTAGTTCATTATTGCCAATCTTTTCCTGCAAGCTTCGAATGGCATCTTGTAATCCAACCATAACGTTGGTATCAACCGTGCTCGGTGCTTTTGCAATACCAACCAATTGCTCGTTTTTTAAATCAAGCGCCGCTACTTTGGTAAACGTGCTTCCAAAATCTACAGCTAGCGTAAGTTCCAAAAAATGTTCCTCCCTATGGCACAGAAACCTTACTTTTTTATTATACTAAATAACCGTTGCTAACTGCTAAAAGATCGCTGATCAAAGTCTCATAATTTATCGATTTGCCCTGTATCTTTTCCCTTTGAGCTATTTTTTCTTTATGGTATTCTATTATCTCTTTAGAAAAAGGTAAATTGCCCGTATTATAATATCTTATAGCACCCTCGCTATCTTTAATTCCTAAAACTTTACCTGCTGCAGCACGATTTGCAGCAAAGGGATTATCAAGCACTCCCGTTTCAACAGCTTTAGCTGCCCCTACCAGTACATCACCATCGCCAAATTCTAATACTTTATCCAATATAGACCTTACTTCTTTCTCTTCCATCTGGGCTTCAATATCAGCTTCTTTTTTATCAATTTCTATTTTCTGTTTTTGTAAAAAGTTCTCCATCGCTTTGGCGGTTCTAAAAGTATCTGCCACATCCTCTTTAGTCGGAATGGCTTTTGCCTCTGCCACAGTTCGGATGTCGTTTTGTTGTGCCCCGATTAATTTTGCCATAAGTGTATTCATAAAAACTACTGCAAAATTTGTTCCTATGTCTACCGGATATTGCATTAGATTAAAACTAATACCAGGGAACATCTCTATATCACGATAACCCAGTTTATCCAGGTATTCCTGAAGTAAATTTAAACGAACTTTAGAAGATACAACATCCTGGACTAAATTACCATGCCCCGCGCATTTAACGGATAGATGTTTAACACCTTGTTCCACCTGTAGAAGTAAAGAAATAATCACTGTTGCAGTTTGCAGCGATGGTGGAATACCGGCGGCATAGAAACCCTGTGCTCCAGCACACATTGGTACTCCGTGCTCTGTATAATAACCCATCAGCCTGCATACATATTGATGAGTATTAACTACTGTTTCTAAAGATACCTTGGCAGAATGCTGCCAAAAATCCATGAAAAGATCAGGTGAGGAATTACTGCAGCCGCCGGCAAACAAAATTTCATCACAAAGCCTGGCATCAGCTGCCCCATAGCGCGGCTGTATTGGGCAATTAACCGATTCAACCAGTCTTCTAATACCGGAAACGCCACAATTTACTACCGGAAGCCCGTTAAGCTTTGACTTTCCTGTTCTCATACTTTCTTCCAAGCCCTGCTGTGCCGCTTTATAATCGTTTTGTCTGGTAAGGCTGTCTGGAGAAAGGCCCAAAAGATCCGCTTTTCCGTGTTCCTCCACATACTGCAAAAGTTCTATTTGTTCTTCAACGGTTGCTTTTCCCATACCGGTGGAAGCATAAATTTCGTTATGCTCCTTGGCATACCTCATTTTATTGGCGAAATTTTTTAGAGGAGGAAGGTTTTTATGATATTCTATCGCTTCATCGAGATCTACCTCTTTACCCGTATGCCATTGTGAAAGAACTTCTTTCCTTTGTTTAAAAAATTCTTCCTCGCTTAGTTTTTTATTTCTAATCACTTTATTTCCTCCTTCGGTGAGAAATATCCGTTTTTAGATCCTCGACTGCTCTGGTAGGTGATGTTCCGGGAGGATATACTCTATCGAAACCCAGCTCCTTAAATTTCTTCTCTACCTGATCCCAGTTTTCTTCACTAAGAAGTAAAGACCCGCCAATATATAAAATAATATTATCAAGACCTGCTTCGATGCACTTATCCCTGAATGATCTAACCAGAATTTCAGCATGTCCGCTAAAAGAAGATACTAGAATCGCATCCGCATTTGTTTCAAGAGCAGCATTTATAAACTCCTCTTGCGATACTTGCGCCCCTAATGAAGTAACCTTAATTCCGGCATCCATTAATGCTCGTTCTATTATTCTTATACCTACAATATGGACATCTTCACCGATAACACCCGTTACTGCAGTCCCCTGTAATCTATTTTCTGCTTCCATAATCTTCTCCTTTATTTGGCAAATGTTTTAAGCTTTAATGGTTTTAGCTTTATCGGTTAGCTTTATTGATCAGTGCCCAAAAATTTGCTTTTTTTGCTTAAATTGACTGGAGCTATACCAAAGTCAAGCATATGATGTAAGGGGATCAGAACATCTATTGCTACTTCTGGGCACAAAGTTTCACAAAAACAACAAATCGAGCACTCACCCGCATATTCCACTGTAGGCATTTTTTTCTCATCATCCCAGCCAAAAACATCCATTGGACAATTCTCATAACAATCGCCGCACCCTTTACAAAACCTGTAATCTATTTTTGGACCGTAATTGATTTCAAAATTTTGCATTTTTCCTGCTCCTTTGCTTCTTTACTTCTTTGTTTCTTATTTATTTATTTAGATCCTCAATAGCGTAACTGATTTCACCATCTACCTTTTTCGCGGTTACAATCTTATTATCCCACCTGGGATCCATCTCCGGATAATCTTCACGATAATGTACTGGAATAATGCGGCTCTCATCTCTAAGCAGGGAAGATTGAGCATGAAGTTCGGAAATATCAATAATAT
>JAAYOY010000160.1 GCA_012520035.1 Bacillota bacterium | reverse complement strand
CTTGACTGACATAATGAGTGTAATAAAAAAACCGCCTTAAACTATACTTAATTGAAACTTAATCTGAACTTTCCAGCGCCTTTGCCAGATATCCGGCGGAAGTTTGATCGGTGAAATATACCTTTATACATCTTTCCCTAATACATTGCCTACCTATATATTACCACCTAATATATTAAAGATCAAGGTGCTATTTTCAACATTTACTATTTGGATGAAATTGATGGCAAGGCCGCCGACCAATGAAAAAAACACACTAAAGGAATGGATCGGAAAAGTTTACTTAAAAAAACGAATTTCACCCACCGGGGGAAATAGAATAAAAAAACCCTGCCGCAGTGTAGAAGGGAGAAAACCGGACTGCGCCAGAGATATGAAAAAAAAGTGTTAGATCAGGAAATATTTAACACTATTATATCTTCTGATGGCATTTATTTTCACGCTAACTTTTTGCAGGGTTGACCACCCCAAAAGATCTAAAACTAGTCAATATGCAATAATACCTTCAGAAATTTGCACCCCGCCGACTGCCGACAAAAAAGCTATGGCCCATGGTTAAACCAATAAATAACGAGAATTGTAATCAGTACAATACCCAGGGTCACTCGAATAATCTGGTCTGCCGTCCCCACCTTTTCAATATATAACGATCGGCTAAAAGCAGAGCTTTCAGAAACCAGCAGCGGATGTCTTACGAAAGAGCCACCTTTTTGGGGCAAGATGAAATACGGGTGGCTGCGGGGGAGGCGTTTCAGTACTCGGGATGAGGCTCGTGCTGTAGTGTGTGATATGAGGCCCATTTAAAACCTATAGTGGCTTGACACGATCTTATTTGTGTTATTAATTGACATATTCACTAAGGTTAGCATATAATACAGCTAAAAGCGAATTAATTGTATTATATCAAGTTAGGCGCTGCATTTAGTAATGCTGTGAGCCGGGCCTTTTTTGGCAGCAGATATGAAATCTGTGGGACTATTTCAGTATCACAGATTTTTCTTATCTCCTGAAAGACAGGTGAAAATTTTGACTGAAAACTATAACAAAGTAAAGCAGGTATTATGGATAATATTATTCGCCAATCTAACTGTTGCAGTCATGAAAATTTTAGTTGGTACTATGATTAAGAGCACAAGTATGGTTGCTGATGGCTTTCATTCAATTACAGATGGCTCATCAAATATTGCTGGGCTAATTGGTGTACATTTTGCTTCCCAGCCAATTGACCAAGATCATCCTTATGGCCACGGCAAATTTGAGATGATGGCAGGTTTATTTATTGCAGGGATGCTGTTTGTGATAAGTGGGAAGATTATTATGGCAGCCATAAACAGATTTATTAATCCCGTAATGCCTGATATAACATTGGAAAGCCTTTTGGTATTGCTGCTAACTTTGTGTATTAACATTTTTATCAGTAATTTTGAATACAGAAAAGGCAAAGCATTAAATAGCCAAATTTTAATTTCAGATTCTATGCATACAAAAAGTGATATTTATGTTTCAGCAGGAGTACTATTGACTCTTATCTGTATCAAATCGGGCTTGCCGCCAATAATTGACCCTATAACCTCATTGATTGTCGCTGGATTGATTATTTATACTGCCTATGAAATCTTATGCGCTAATGGCGGCATACTGCTTGATAAGGCAGTCGTGGATCCCAGCACAATAAGGAAAATCGTGCTGAGTTTTGAAAAAGTAAAAGATGCGCACAATATTCGCAGCAGAGGAAGTAAAAGTGACATGCATATTGATATGCATATCATGACGGAACCTGAATTAAGCGTTGAAGAATGTCATGAACTAATCCATAATATTGAAAAGAAGATTAGGAATGAAATTAACCAAAATATACAGGTCATAGCTCACATGGAACCGCTCAAAAATGAATAGTATGCAAAAGGGTAATTGGCCGAACATAAACCATATGAACTCCTCCCATTAATTTACTTAAATAGGAGTGCTAGCATATGTTCAATATTCCTATAGAAATATTTTCCAATTACAGATTTAATTTTAACGACAAGGCACTAGCTGGCATGCCGCTTATATTATCACTCATTTTATCATGTGCTTTTTATTGACAAAATATATATCTATTGAGCTATACAGCATAAGATGAATGTGGCTGAACTAGCCACCCACGCCACCACCTCATCACTGGTTGTTTTTCTTAATACGAATCTCATCACCATCGTTTACTTCTTTTGCCAGACCCTCTGTATTAACGCTTTTATCATTAACCAGCACCTCAATATTCGAATACAGTGCAAGCGTTTCCCCTGTCTCATAAAAAAGGATCTCCTTCATTTTAGGTATAAGGCTTACAAGATGATTGAGACACTCGCACACTGTCTTTCCATTTACCTCAAACGTATCTTTCCCTTTGGTAATAATAGTCAGGCCACCTAAAACATATAACTTTATACTCATCTCTGGCACCTCCTGAATAAAACTGGTATCTAAGCCACCGACAGCCCCGAGTTTCTACCACTATCGCTTCCACTTTCCTTTTTACTGCTAAGAAAAGTCGGGAAATAGATCTCATTTTTTATGGTGGGAAACAGCAGGCTGAGAAAAACCGAGTTCATCCATAATCTCGCAAGCACACTTTTCTATTTCCAGGAGCATATGAATTACTTTCAGAAGCGCCTTTTCACAAAGAGCTTTAAAAACAGCTGCAACGCTTTAGCTTTCCTCAATGCCAAAAAATCTCCTTATTAATCTTTTCTTATTTACACTTTTATCCTACCTGTCAACTTTTTTGCAGCATTGACGGGAACCAGTGTTTTGTCCTCAAACAGAAACTTACCAACAAAAGCATTATGGGAACTTCTATCAGCACCCCCACCACCGTGGATAGTGCAGCTCCGGACTCCAGTCCAAACAGGGTAACCGCCGTGGCAATCGCTACCTCAAAGTGGTTGCTGGCGCCGATCATTGATGCAGGAGCGGCTTCTTCATAAGTAATACCGATCAGTTTTGATACACCGTAACCAATCCAGAAGATAAATAAGGTCTGGATAATCAGTGGAACAGCAATCAGCGCCACTACGAGAGGAAAACGCAGCATTACTTCTCCCTGCAGCATGAAGAGGAAGATAAGCGTGGCCAAAAGGGCGATAATGGAGATATTGCCCATGTTTTTAAGAAAAACACCCTCGTACCATTCCAAACCCCTACTTTTAATCAGGCAGGTACGGGTAAAGTATCCGGCAATCATGGAAACACCAACATAAAGCAGGACGCTGTAAAAGATGGTCATAAACGGGACCACTGTCTGGGCAACACCGAGCAGGAAATTGCCAAGAGGAGCATAAAGAGCCAGCATGGTAAGAGAGTTAATGGCAACCATAACCAGCGTCAGGCCCATAAAACCCCTGGAAAGATAGCTCCAGACCAACACCATGGCCGTACAGGGAGCTATGCCCAAAAGGATCATCCCGGCAATGTATTCCGTAGCCGGCTCATACTCGAGATATGGAGACCAGATAAGACGCATGAAAAGCCAGGCGAAAAAGAACATGGTAAACGGCTTAACAGCCCAGTTTATAACAAGGGTTAAGATAACAGGCCTGGGTGCCTTCACGGCGTTTACAACCTCCTTAAAGTCGATCTGCAGCATAATGGGATACATCATGGCAAAGAGAAATATTGCCACAGGAATATTGACCTGGGCAACCTGTAAGGAGTTGAGGAGTTGTGCTGCGGCCGGGAAAGCCGCCCCCAGGCCTATTCCCGCCAGGATGCATAAAGCTACCCATACTGTTAAATACTTATGAAATAAACTTAGCTGATACTCTTTTGTCTTCGTCATAATTAGGGCCTCCTTGTCAAGAACAAAAATATAGCCTCTTAAGATGGATCTACCGGGTTCTCTATCCGGGGAAAATGGCTCCGTAAAGCAAACCCGCCAGGGTGGAGATGACAACCACCAGAGAAACATAAACCAGCGTTTTTTGTGTCCCCAGTATACTGCGGATCACCAACATACTCGGCAGGCTGAGCGCAGGACCCGCCAACAGCAGTGCCAGAGCCGGACCCTGCCCCATACCCAGGCCGAGAAGGCCCTGCATAATAGGAATCTCTGTCAGAGTAGCAAAATACATGAATGCACCCACAACAGAGGCTACAAAATTAGCCTGCAAGGTGTT
>JAAYOY010000159.1 GCA_012520035.1 Bacillota bacterium | reverse complement strand
AGACGGGTCGCCTCTTGCTTTAATTGAAGCTAAAAGAACATTCAAGGATGCAAGGAAAGGCACTCATCAGGCTTTGCTGTATGCCAACTGTATTGAAGAGATGACAGGCCACAGGCCTATTATCTTTAATACCAACGGATACGATTACTTTATCTGGGATGATCTAACAGGGCCACAGAGAAGGGTTAGCAGTGTCTTTGCAAGGGATGATTTGCAAAGAATGGTCAACAGGCGGCATTCCAGGAAGAAGCTCAGTGAGATTGAAATTGATGACAGGATCACCGACAGATACTATCAGAAGCAGGCAATCAGGGCTGTTTGCGATAATATCGAAAAAGGTCATATGCGTTCCCTGCTGGTTATGGCAACGGGGACGGGAAAGACAAGAACAGCATCCAGTTTAACCGATGTCCTCTCCAGAGGAAGATACATCACTAATACTTTGTTTTTGGCAGATAGAACCGCATTGGTAAGACAGGCGAAGGATGATTTTAAGAATTATCTGCCTCATATGTCCTTATGTAATCTTTTGTCTAATAAAGATGACCGGAATGCCAGGATAGTGTTCTCCACTTATCCTACAATGCTTAATGCCATTGACAGTACCAGGAATGAGGATGGTAGCCGCTTGTTTACGCCTGCTCATTTTGACCTTATTATTGTTGATGAGAGCCATCGGAGCATTTTTAAAAAGTATAGGGCTATTTTTGAGTATTTTGATGCTTATCTGTTGGGGCTTACGGCTACGCCAAGGGCTGATGTTCATAAAAGCACCTATGAATTTTTTGAGGTGGAGAAGAACGTTCCTACTTTTGCCTATGATTATGATACTGCGGTTAACAAGGATCATGTGCTTGTTCCTTTTCATAATATTGAGGTTTCCACTAAATTCTTGTCAGAGGGTATAACTTATGATGAGCTCTCAGCAGAGGATAAAGAAAGGTATGAAGAGGATTTTACGGACGAAGACGGATATATGCCCGATGAAATACCGGCACCAGAAATAAATAAATTTATTTTTAACCAACATACGGTTGATAGCGTGATTAATGACCTGATGAAAAATGGGTTAAGGGATGAGAGCGGTATCAGGCTTGGAAAGACGATAATTTTCGCACAGAACAGGCACCATGCCCAGTATATCGTTGATCGCTTCAATGCTCTTTATCCCGAGTATAAAGGGGAGTTTTGTAAACGTGTCGTTCATGATGATGATTATGTTCAGGATTTGATTTTACAATTTAAGAATCCTGCTAAGAATCCTTATATAGCGGTATCAGTAGATATGCTTGATACAGGTATTGACGTGAGGGAAATAGTGAACCTGGTATTTTTTAAGCGTGTCCGTTCAAAGATTAAATTCTGGCAGATGATCGGCAGGGGGACAAGGATAAGGCCGGATTTATTCGGGCCGGGGAAACACAAGGAATGCTTTTATATCTTTGATTACCTGGGAAATTTTGAATACTATCGGGAGCATAAGCATGGCGCTGAAGCAAGCGAAAATATCTCATTACAGGCCAGTATCTTTGAAAAGAGGGTTAAGCTGATTTTTCATCTTCAAGCGGAAGCCTTTATGGGTGAGGAATATAAGAATTTTAGAGAGGCGTTAGCGGGTGAGGTTTCAAAGCAACTGGCAATGCTTTCGCCGGAGAGAATCGATGTTCAGCTAAAGCGAAAGCATGTGGACAAGTTTAATAATAAAGGCGCTTTTATTTGCCTTACAGAAAGGGATAAATTTGAGCTGATTGAGAACATAGCTGACTTGGTATCTATGGATGATCAGGACGAAAAAGCGGTAGAGTTTGATAACGTGATGTATGGCTTGATGATAGCACACTTGGAAGGGTCAAAAGGCTTTACCAGGCTTAAAAACATGACTATTGTTAAATCAACTATTTTGTTGAAGAAGACCACGATACCACAGGTTGAAGCTAAAGTGCCTGTATTAAAAGAGGTCATTGAGGATGAGTTTTGGGAAAAGCCGGATATATTAAGCTTTGAAAGAATCCGTTTAGAACTTCGGGGTTTAATGAAATTTGCTGTTTCCGACTCGCCGCAGGTGATTTATACCGACCTGGAGGATGTGGAAACAGGGCGAACCGAGGCCAAAGAATTTGAAGTTAACTATGATCTGGAAAACTATAAAATGAAGGTTAATAAATATATTGAGGAAAACAAAAACAATATAGCTATTCACAAACTTAGAAACAATATTCCTCTTACAAAAGCAGACTATAAAATATTAGAAAAAATATTTACCGGCGAACTTGGCACTAAGGAGGATTATGAAACTAATTTTAAAGACACTCCTTTTGGTCTGCTTGTTCGGAGGATTGCTAAAATGGAAAGAGATGCGGCTATGAAGGCATTTTCAGCATTTATAAATGAGCAGAATCTTAATGCTGATCAAATAGCTTTTGTCATGAAAGTTATTGATTATATCGAGCAGAACGGTTTTGTGGATAATGTTGCTGAACTTACCAGGCCTCCATTTGACAAACCACAAAGCTTCATTAAATTGTTCGATGTTGCTAAGCAGAAAAAGTTAGTTCAAATAATAAATGAGGTTAAAGATAACGCCCTAAAGATTATTAGTTAGCCATCTTCATAATCTTGTGGGTGAAGAAGAAGCCCGAAAGATGATGAAGGATTATTTTCCTACACTTACACGCTGGGAAGATCACTGATTGCTGAAAGGGTATAGAAATGGGGGGAGCAGGTTATGTCAAGTGTTGAAGAAAAGCTTGCAAAATCATTGACTGCAGATACCCCGGAGTTGATTCCATATTTGCCCTATTTATTGCAGGATTTATGGGAACTGGGATCATCACCAAGGGATATTATTCATTTGATTTCAAAACAAATGAAGGTGTCAGAAAAAACCAAGGTTCTAGATTTGGCCTGCGGCAAAGGAGCTGTAAGTGTTCATTTGGCCAAAGCAAAAGGTTGCAAGATGAAAGGTATTGATCTTATTCCTGAGTTCATTGAATTTGCTAATAAAAAAGCAAAAGAATATGGTGTTTCAAATTTATGTGAATTTGTAGTAGGAGATATCACCAAGTCAGTCAATACTGAGAAGGATTATGATATTGTTATTCTTGGAGCTGTGGGAGATGTTTTGGGAACACCAGAGGATACAATAGAAAAACTAAAAAACACAATAAAACCTGAGGGATATATTGTTATAGATGATGCGTTTGGCAAGAAGGGAGCAAAAATCGACTATTACACAAGAGAAGAATGGCTTTTAATTTTTGAAAAAACAGAAGTCACGCTGATTGATGAAAAGATTATTGAAAATGATGAATTGGTTAATCTTAATCGTGAACAGCAAGGCTTTATCATAAAACGAGCTAATGAGCTTAAGCGGGAATATCCGGAAAGCGCATATTTGTTTGACAGATATATACATAGCCAGCAGGTTGAATGT
>JAAYOY010000158.1 GCA_012520035.1 Bacillota bacterium | reverse complement strand
TTCAATGAACTGGAAACAATGAACTTGGAGGACTTGCACCGCATAGCCAGGGAAAGGGATCTCAAGGGGACGGCGGGCATGAAAAAAAAGGATTTAATATTTTTAATCCTCAAAAGCGAGGCGGAGGCGGAGGGGCTGATCTTTGCCCAGGGTATTCTTGAGATAATGCCTGATGGCTACGGATTCTTACGCCGGGTAAATTATCTTCCTCACGAAGACGATATCTATATCTCTGCTTCCCAGATCCGGCGTTTCAGCCTGCGTACAGGGGACCTTATAACTGGAAGGGTACGCCCTCCAAAAGAAAACGAACGCTTTTTTGCACTCCTTCATGTGGAGGCGGTCAACAACAAGGTTCCCGATAAGGCTGCCGGGCGTCCTTTTTTTTCAGAGCTTATACCGGTTCACCCTTCGGAGCAACTGGTGCTGGAGCGGGATCCTGAGGATTATGCGACCCGCATTATTGATCTGCTTATACCAATTGGCAAAGGGCAGCGCGGTTTAATTGTGTCTCCACCCAAGGCCGGGAAAACCATTTTATTAAAAAGAATTGCCAACAGTTTAACGGAAAACTATCCTTCGCTGGAACTAATTGTGCTGCTTATCGATGAAAGACCGGAAGAGGTTACCGATATGCGCAGGTCGGTAAACGGTGATGTGCTCAGCTCAACTTTTGACGAGAAACCCGAAAATCATATACGGTTAGCGGAGCTGGTTTTTGAGCGAGCGCAGCGCCTGGTGGAAGAAGGTACAGATGTGGTAATCCTTCTCGACAGTATTACCCGGCTCACCAGGGCCTATAATCTGGTTATCCCACCCAGCGGCAGAACGCTCTCCGGCGGAATTGATCCCGCTGCTTTTTACAAACCCAAGCGCTTTTTTGGTGCTGCCCGCAATATCGAGGAAGGTGGAAGTCTGACTATTCTGGCCACGGCGCTGATAGAGACGGGGAGCCGCATGGATGACGTTATCTACGAAGAGTTTAAAGGAACAGGAAATATGGAGCTGCACCTTGATCGCAAGCTTGCTGAACGCAGGTACTTCCCGGCGATTGATATTCCGCGTTCCGGTACCAGGCGGGAAGAGCTATTATTGGATAATCATACGCTGGAGTTAATGTGGACACTACGCAGAACTATGAATTCTACAACTTCCTCGGAATTCATCGAAGCTCTTATCGAACGGCTGAAAAAAACCGAAAACAATGCCTCTTTTCTGGCCAATCTCCATAATTTGTAGAAGAAAGCGAATAATAAGCACAAAATCCCCCAATTATATCCATTTTTTACGCATATTAATTATTCTAATAGTATAGAATAACTATTAATTGATTACTAGATGCTTATTCTACAAGGAGTGGCTATAGGTTTGTGCGTAAAAAAAGGATTTTTTTTCGACGGCTCTTGTTTTATAAAGAACGCCTTTAGATTATTGCAGATATCTATTCCAGTGTTTAGATTAGCTATTATTTGTGTAGTTGTGACGTTAATTATCCCTCCTCTGCAGGGAGTGGCGGCAAACGCCTTTGCAGAGCCTTTCAAGCCCTTGTATCTAAAGCAGCTTGAATCTTACAACCGCGAAGTGGAGCTGTATCGGGAAAAGGAAGAAAGGCTGAAAAAAGAGGAAAAATTACAGCGGGCTCTGCGATCCCATGTTGTCAGGCGGGGAGAAACCCTGAGTATGATTGCTAATTTGTACGGGGTTGATGTTGAATCTCTCGCCTACTGGAACGAGCTGACTAATCCGAACCTGATTTTTCCGGAGCAGGTTCTTGATGTTCTCACCATTGAAGGAACGCTGTATCGCGTCAAAAAAGGTGATAGCATAGAAGCTATTGCCCGCCGTTTCAACGTTGAACCCGGGATTATCGCCTCCTTTAATCTTCTGGATGATTCCAGGTTATTAACTGCTGGCAGAAAACTGGTTATTCCAGGAGGAGTGGTCCCCATGGAAGAAAAAAGAAGGCTGGCTACGATCCTGGCTTCACGAGGCGCGAGGGAATATCCTGTTGAACATCTGCCCGTTTTTCAATGGCCTGTCAGCGGGGAAATATCTTCTCACTATGGCCCGCGAAATGGTTCTTTTCATTATGGACTGGATATAGCTGCTCCACTGGGGACCCGTGTCAGAGCGGCGGCAACCGGGGTTGTAGATTTTACAGGGACAAAAAACGGGTATGGTTTAATGCTCACGATTAATCACAGAAACGGGTGGAAAAGTCTTTATGCACATAACTCCACCTTGCTGGTTAGGACTGGTGAAAGAGTAACCCGGGGTCAACCGATCGGGCTGATTGGGGCTACGGGAAATGCTACCGGTCCCCATCTGCATCTGGAAATTATTTATCATAACAAAAAACTCGATCCGTTACTGTATTTACCGTAACAATAATAGGCCACACAGGTTGTGGCCGCTCTCTCGCGTCGTTCCCAGGGTCCTACACCGTCTCAGGCTCAGACCTGGAACTACCCGGCCGGCTTTCTTTTCATGTCCTTACGCATGGAAATAACGGTGGATAGTGGCGGCTTTTTGAGAACACAAACGACTGACTTTTGGGTCTTGCCAAAAGTCTAATTTTTTGTTATGATATAATCCGTCCTAAAAAGATAGGAGCTTGCAGATAGAATGTTTCCTGATTGAGGAAAGAGGTGAAACCCGATGAAAAAGGACATACATCCCCCTTATGAAAAGACAACTATTACCTGTGCCTGCGGTTCAGTTTACGAGGTGGGTTCTACAAAGAAAAATATGAAAGTGGAGATCTGCTCTAACTGCCATCCTTTTTTTACAGGTAAACAAAAGTTTGTGGATACAGGCGGCCGTGTAGAGAGATTTAAACGTAAATACGGCAGGGAATAATAAAGGATATGGTTTGTTATTACGCGCAGGGCTTTTCATAAGCCCTGCTTTTTTCAAGCACGGCTTTTTAGAAAGCAGGTGTCTATGATGTCGGAAGAAAAAATACTCATCGGCGGGCAAGCGGTGATTGAAGGGGTTATGATGCGCAACAAATCCAAAGTCGCCGTTGCCGTCAGGCAGGGAGAAGGTAATATTGTTGTTCATAATAAAGAATACCGTTCCCCTGCTGAACGCTATCCATTTTTAAAGTATCCGCTTTTACGGGGCGTTGTTGTATTTATAGATTCTTTAATACTGGGCGTTCAAACCCTTTCCCTTTCCGCAGAGCAGGCGCTGGATGAAGAGGAAGAAGGGTTAAAGGGTTGGGAATTACCCTTAACGGTAATTGTATCGCTGCTCGCAGCTATCGGACTTTTTATCCTTTTGCCTACTGTTTTGATGGGGTTTTTAAAGCAAGGGACTGCTTTACCGCTGTTACTGAACCTGGGAGAAGGAGCCCTGCGCTTATCGATTTTTCTCGGTTATATTTATATTATCTCGCGCTGGAAAGAAATCGGCCGCGTTTTTGAGTACCATGGTGCTGAGCATAAGGCAATTGCCTGCTATGAAGCCGGGGAGCCCCTTACTGTTGAGAATGCCCGTAAGTTTACCACGCTGCACCCGCGCTGCGGGACCAGTTTCTTGCTGGTTGTTATGGTTACCAGTATTCTGCTCTTTTCATTTTTTGGCTGGCAGGGGTTGTGGCAGAGAATCCTCATCAGGCTTTTATTACTGCCCCTGGTTGCCGGTATTTCTTATGAAGGAATCAAACTCGCGACCAGAATAGATAATAAAATAACCAGGATAATTATCCAACCGGGATTGTGGCTGCAGCTGTTAACTACTAAAAATCCTGCCGATGATCAACTGGAAGTTGCCCTTTCTTCCCTTCAGGCTGTTTTGCCGGCGGAACAGAAGATGCAGTCGTAAGAATTTATTGGAGGTTGTTTAAAAATATGTGGGAAAAGTTAAAAGCATTGGAAGAACATTTTAACTCTTTGGAAGTAAAATTGAGCGATCCTGAAACTATTAAAGATCTGCCTCAATGGCAAAAATATACCCGGGAACATGCAGAGCTTTTCGAAATAGTTGATAGCTACCGGCGCATGCAAAATATTGAAAAGGAACTGCGGGAAGCAAAAGAAATGTTGCAGGAAAAGGAAAAGCTGGACGGGGAAATGCTTCTTTATTTAAAAGAGGAGATAGCAACGCTTACCGGGGAAAAAGAGCGGTTGGAAGAGCAGCTGAAAGTACTCCTGCTGCCCAAAGATCCCAATGATGAAAAAGATGTAATAATGGAACTTCGTGCGGGTACCGGCGGGGATGAAGCTGCACTCTTTACAGCCGATCTATTGCGTATGTACCTGCGTTTTGCTGAAAAAAAACAATGGGATACAGAGTTATTAAGCAGCCATCCTACGGATATTGGTGGGTTTAAGGAAATATCCCTTTCCATTAAAGGGCGGGGTGCATACAGCTGGTTGAAATTTGAAAAAGGCGTACACCGTGTTCAGCGGATACCGACTACGGAGTCGGGGGGCCGTATTCATACCTCTGCAGCAACTGTTGCAGTATTACCTGAAGCCGATGAAGTGGAATTTGAGATCAATCCCCAGGAGTTAAGGATTGATACTTTTTGTGCCACCGGGCACGGAGGACAGAGTGTAAATACCACACAATCGGCTGTACGTATCACGCACCTGCCGACAAACACTATTGTCACCTGTCAGGATGAAAAATCACAGTTTAAAAACAGGGACAAAGCGATGAGGGTGCTTCGCGCACGCCTGCTGGATAAGATGATCTCCGAACAGCAGGAGGAACAGGCACAGGAAAGACGCAGCCAGGTTGGGACGGGTGACCGCAGTGAAAGAATCCGTACTTATAACTTTCCCCAGAACAGGGTAACGGATCATCGCATTGGCCTCTCCTTGCATAAGCTGGACCAGGTGCTTGAAGGGGAGCTGGATACAATTATTGAGGCGCTTATTGCACATGACCGGGCGGAGCGGCTCAAGAAAGAAGGCAATTGAGCCGTTACGGTTTCTCAAGCGATACTGTCAGGAGGTAATTAAATGACCGTTATCAAGCAGGCCATCATGGAGGCCTCTTCTTTTTTATGCCGTAAAGGGCTGGAATCTCCCCGCGTTGAAGCGGAGCTGTTACTGTCCTTCCTGATTCAGCGGGAGAGGCTGTATCTTTATCTGCACGGGGAAGAAGAGCTGCCTCCGGAGTTAGCAGAAGAATACCTGGATATTGTGCGAAAGCGCGGCGCAGGGGAGCCGCTGGCTTATATTACCGGGATTAAAGAGTTTATGGGCCTTAATTTTCGCGTGAAACGGGGGGCGCTTATTCCGCGCCCTGAGACTGAACATCTTATCGAAGGGGTAATAAACTGGTTCAATGAGTCCCGGCCGCAGCAAAAAAATAACGAGCCCTGCCGCATACTCGATCTGGGTACCGGCTGTGGCAATATTGCCCTTTCACTTGTTTATTATTTACCCGGAGTTATGGCCGTTGGGGTAGATATTTCAAAAAAAGCCCTTGAACTGGCTATATTAAATGCCGCAGAGCTTGGTCTCCAAGATCGTGTTAAATTTCTAAACGGCGATTTCTGGCAGGCACTTAACGGGGAAAAACAAAAGTTTCATGCGATTGTATCCAATCCCCCTTATATTCCTGTTAAAACGCTCGCATCTCTCTCCCGGGAGGTGCAGCAGGAACCGCGTATTGCCCTTGACGGGGGAATTGATGGCCTGGAAGCTTTCAGAAAAATATTTAGCCGGGTCCGTGAGTATCTCCTTCCATCCGGCCTGCTGGCCCTTGAGGTAGGCGCAGGGCAGGCTGATTCTGTTCTTGAAATGGGACGCAAGGCAGGTTTTTTTGAGAAAAATGATTTCATTAAAGACTATGCCGGTTTGGAAAGGGTTGTCCTGTTAGCTTAAATTTTTCCCCGTTGAGGTAATGGTAAGCTTGCCATGCTTGACACCCTTTACGCTAATCAGGCGTTCGGCGAACTGCCTTACCTTACCGGCAGTTCCTTTGACTGCCAGTACTTCAAGGCAGTTGTGATGATCGAGATGCAAGTGCATGGTTGAAAGAATCAGTTGATAATAATTATGTTGCAGTTCCAACAACAAGTCGCTTAATCCCCGTACATGGTGGTTGTAGATCAGCGTTATTGTCCCCGCTACCTCTTCCTCATCATTATCCCATTCAAGCTCTACGAGCTGGTTACGTATAAGGTCGCGTATTGCCTCCGAACGGTTATTGCAACCTTTTTGAACGATTAACTTGTCAAATTGCTCGAGAAGGTCTTCACTGATCGATACCCCAAAACGAATAAGTTCGGCCATTCTTCCTCCTGCGATTATTTTAATAAATTATAACTTCAGGCTATATATTAACTTAATTATAACATACTTTAAAATTTATTCGAAGTAATTTATCCCCAGAATGTCTAAAATATTACAATTTGGCCCATACTAATAATGAGCAAGTAATTGAGCAGATGTTTTAGGTGCGGGAGGAACGGACTTATGTATAATTATAATAAAGTCAAGCTCAGCGGGGTCAATACCTATAATCTTCCAACCCTTAGCTGGGGAGAGATGAAAAAGTTGTTTCAGGAGCTGGAGAAAGGAAATAAAGAAGTAAGGGAAGAGTTAATTAATAGTAATTTAAAATTGGTTTTAAGTGTCCTAAAAAAATTTTCAAATCGCGGGGAAAATATGGACGACCTATTTCAGATCGGTTGCATCGGCTTAATGAAGGCAGTAGATAATTTTAAACTGGAGTACAATGTTAATTTTTCAACCTATGCAGTTCCGATGATTCTGGGGGAAATAAGGCGTTACCTGAGGGACAATAATTATATCCATATGAGCCGTTCCTTAAAAATAAACGCTCAGAAAATTCAAAATGCCAGGGAGCTGTATCTTCAGAAAAATCAAAAGGAGCCAACATTATCCGAGCTGGCCGAAGAGGTGGGTATTCCACCGGAAGAGATTATTCTCGCTTACAATGCCAATATGGAGCCGCTTTCTTTTTTTGAACCGGTTTACAACGATAGCACGGATCCTTTACATATCATCGATCTCCTAAAAGATGCTGAAAACTGTGAAGAACGTATGCTGGAAACAGTAGCTTTAAAGGAAGCATTGGAAAAGCTCGAACCCAGGGAGAGATATATCCTTATCGCCCGTTTTTTTCAGGGGAAAACTCAGACGGAAGTAGCCCGAAGGGTTGGAATTTCACAAGCCCAGATATCCAGGATTGAAAAAGCCGCTTTAAAATTTATACGCCGCCATTACAGGGAAGGGGCGGGCGTTCTTCAAGAAAAGATGTAAGGCTTGTTCCCGTAACCGGACAGTTGGGGGAGGGAGAAGATGAAAGGTTATAATTTCATATTAATAAAAAAGCTGCCGGGATTTTATCTTCGGAGCCTGCTGCGGGTTGTAATTATCACCTTAATTTTTTGGGTGGCTTTCAATCTCAACTTTTGTTTTTTTGACTTTTCTGCCGGCAGGGCAGGGGAAAAGATGGAAATGGGAGAGGTACGTGCGGAAGATATTATTCGGCTTCATGTAAAGGCTAACAGCAATAGCCCGGAAGACCAGGCGTTGAAGAACTATCTGGCCAGGACTATCGTCAATATGTACAAACCTTTTTGGAGCGAATGCAGCAGTATCGGGGAGCTTCACTCCTTACTTTTTGAGGAAAGTAAAAGAATAGAAACAGCGGCAAATGAAATATTGCAGAAAAAGGGTTGTTCTTACGCTGTTAAAGTATCATTTGGGAAAGATACATTTCCAGCCCGTTTTTATGAAGGAAAACTCTATCCTCCCGGTGAATACGAAGCGCTAAAGTTGATCATCGGTGAAGGTAATGGCGAGAACTGGTGGTGTGTGCTTTTCCCGCCCCTTTGTTTTAATCTATTGCCTTCCCCTTCTTTAGATGCAATAGATGCAACGGATAAAAGCGAAACGCTCATGGATGGCAGGAATACTTATGAAAGGAGAGATAATCAAAGCTATGGAGCCGGTGGGATAAGCGGGGATAAATACACCGGGCGAGAAAAAGCGGAGTTGAACGGAGCAAATGAAAATAGAAAAATCAAGTTAAGATCGTGGTTGTGGGATACTTTTATTAAAAAAATTATTTTTTAGGCTGAGCAGTTATAAAAATAGTCGTAACAAAAAAATGGTAACCCCGGGCGGGCCCGTTGTTTCTGGCAAAACGGGCCTCTTTCTATTATAATGTGAAGAAACGTATTTATAATTTTCAAGCCTGTGCTCCTTTTAAAAAAGGGAAAAGCAGAACGCAGCGAGAATTCTTTATTTATAAAACAAAATAATGCTTTCAATCCAGGGGGGTTGCCGCAGATGAGCTGGTTTGTAGCAATTGGTATGTTCGGTGGCCTTGGCTTGTTCCTCTTTGGAATTCAGATGATGGCTTCAGGAATGCAGAAAATGGCCGGGGATAGGCTCAGGCATATCCTGGAGATATTCACGGGAAAGCCGATTGTTGGAGTTTTTACGGGTTTGATTGTAACCGTTCTTTTGCAGAGCAGCAGTACTACTACGGTTATGCTGGTAGGTTTTGTTAATGCCGGCTTGATGAACCTTTCCCAGGCCCTGGGAGTTATTATGGGGGCCAATATCGGCACAACCATTACCGCGCAAATTATATCCTTTAAGCTGGAATATTTAGCGCTGCCATTCATCGGAATTGGGGGGCTTTTTAATTTTTTTGGCCGACGCAGATTATACCGTTATTTAGGGCAAACTATCCTGGGGTTCGGCCTTTTATTTTTGGGTATGGTGACAATGTCTGAAGCCATGCACCCGCTCCGGGAAAACCCATTTTTTATCGATCTCCTATTGAGGTTCGGCGAACGGCCGCTATTGGGGATTTTGATTTCAGCCCTCTTTACGGCCGTAATTCAAAGCAGCAGTGCGGTGACAGGTATAATTATCGCCCTCAGCCTGCAGGGTTTGATTTCCCTTCAATCAGCTATTCCCTTGATACTAGGGTCAAATATTGGGACTTGTATCACGGCGGTTTTAGCCTCCATAGGGGCATCTCTGCCGGCCAGGAAAACTGCGTATGCGCATGTTCTTTTTAATACTATAGGCGTTATCTTAATGTTAATCTTTTTAAAACCCTTTACCTTTCTCGTATTAGAGTCTGCCGATACCGTAGCCCGGCAGGCCGCCAACGCACATACCTTGTTTAATGTTCTTAATACAATTGTCCTCTTTCCTTTTTTTAAATATTTTATTCGACTTGTAAATATCGTAGTCCCCGGTGAAGAAAGTGCGGTAAACCTCGGTTCAAAATACCTGGATAGAAGAATGCTCAAAGCACCTGCAGTCGCAATTAATTCGAGCAAACAGGAGCTGTTGAGGATGGCCAATATGGCGCGAGAGGTGGTGGCAGACTCAATAGATGCTTTTTGCAGGGGGAGTTGGAAAAAGATACCGCATATTCTACAGGCGGAGGATCTTATCGATGGGCTGGAGAAAGAGATAAATGTTTATTTGCAGGAGCTGTCCCAGCATTCCCTGACCAGGCAGCAGACGACCAGCGTTTCGGGGATAATGAGCGCTGCAAACGACCTGGAGCGTATAGCTGATCACGGATGTAATATTGCCCACCTTGCCGAGCTCGTGGCAGATGGCAAATTTCAGATAACTCCCAAAGCCAGGGAGGAGGTTTTTAGCCTTTTTGAAAAAGTTGATGACATGCTGGGAAAAGCGATCGAAGCTCTGGCCGATGAAAATGTTCACCTTGCCAGAGAAGTTATTCAAAAGGATGATATTGTTGATGAACTGGAACGGATACTGAGAAAGAATCATATTGACCGGGTTAACCGTAAGGAGTGTGTCCCCGCTGTGGGGGTGATTTATCTTGATGTTCTCAGCAACCTCGAAAGGATAGCAGATCATTGCGTCAACCTGGGTCAGGTAGTATCAGGCGATTTTTATTAAACGGTAATAGCAGTAGCGTGTGGATATCGTCCTGGCGCCGACAAACGATCTTAAAAAAATATGGTGGGAGTTATGAAGAAAAAAATTTCGGAGATGGAAAGTCAATTTAAACAATACCGCCTTACTCCACAGAGAAGGCTGGTGCTGGAGATATTCCTGGAGAACAGGGAAAAACATTTGAGTGCCGAAGAGATTTACCAGCTTAGCAGGCAAAAGGAAGAAATTGGGCTGGCTACAATATACCGTACTCTCGATTTGCTGGAGGAACTGGGCCTTTTAAGCAAAATCAACTTTGGTGACGGCCGCAGCCGTTATGAACTTATACAGGACGGTTTAAACGATACGCATAATCACCACCACCTTATTTGTTTAAATTGCGGGCGTATCCAGGAGGTGGAAGAAGATCTGCTCAATAAACTTGAGGAGATAGTCGAGAGAAAACATCATTTCTCGATTGTAAACCACAACCTGCAGTTTTATGGATACTGCAACCGTTGCAATAACGGTCGCAAAGATCTTTAAGAAAAAAAAGGAAAAAATGTCTTTGTATTCTTTTCGCTCGGATTACATACTCCTGACTGTACCGCAGGGCCATCTTCTTAATCCGCAGTTTAGATGCCTCGGGAATTCTACCCCCGGAGTAATCTGTGGGATTATTCCGACGTTTTACTTGCACTTCCTGCCGTCTGCATTTCATATGTTTTTAAGCATTGCATAGATTTCCTGATAGATCTTTTTCAGCGGTATGGCGTTTTTTTGTGCAATGAGAAGACAATCCTCATATTCGGGGGCTACATTAAAATAATTCGGAGATGAACCGGCGATTTTTACCCTGACCTTGCCCCAGGGCGTCTCTACTATCTTTTGTATCCGGGGCAGCATGACCTTTTCGGCACTTAGGCGTCTGTACCCCAGTGTGCTGGTCTCGCGCAGCAATATTAGCCCCAGTTCATGGGATTTATGGGGGGCTGACAAAACGGTTATTTTTACTGCAGGCCTGTTTTTTTTCATCTGTACGGGGGTAAAATATACATCCAGGGCTCCGGATGAAAAAAGGCAATTCAGGAGATAATCGTAAATTTCCGGGTTGAGATCATCTATATTGGCTTCAAGGATTTCCAGGGGTTCGGTTAGAAATCCTTCTTCTGTGCCCTTCCGACAATCTGTTTTTGTTTTTCCCGTGCCGGAGCGGGACGTGCCCATCATGGCCCGGATAATATTGGGATAATCAAATTCTTTTGAACCTGCACCATAACCGATTTTTTCAACAATCATTGGAGGTATCGGGGTAAAACTGCGGCAAATTGTGGCCAGTATGGCTGCTCCAGTAGGTGTTACTGTCTCCCCTTCCAGGGGCAAACCGTAACATGGGATGCGGTTGTTTTTTATTATCTCCATTGTGGCGGGTGCGGGTAAAGGTATTTTGCCATGGCCTGCTACTGTCCAACCTCTGCCCAAAGGGAGATATGAAGCATAAACCAGGTCGACCTCCAGCATCTCCAGAGCGATAATGGTGCCCAGAACGTCGATAATGGAATCCACTCCGCCAATTTCATGAAAATGAACCTTTCCTTCGGCAATTCCATGTACCCTTGCTTCTGCGCGGGCGAGAGTTTGAAAGATTGCAAGGCTTTGCTCTTTTACTTTATCCGGCAGCGTTGAAGAATTAATTATTGCTTTAATTTGAGGGAAGTGCCTTGGCGGCTGTTGTTCTGTAATTATTACCTGAAATTGCAGAGCCGCCAGCCCTTTTTTCCGGGTTTTGAAGGTTTTTATCTCATAACCACCTAAAGGGAGCATGGAGAGCTTCTCCTTGATCTTTTCCAGGGAAGCTCCGCAATCAAGCAAAGAAGCTAAAATCATGTCGCCTGCAGCTCCTGCAGAGCAGTCAAAATACATAACGGGCCCAGACATATTACACCTTTCGCTAAATTATTTAAAATCATTATATCAAAAAAGAAAAGAGTATGGTAATATTTTTAAGAACCTAATTTATGCCGTTTTCATGGAGGTGTTGTATTGGCCTGGCCGATCATTAAAGGAACAGCTGTCTTGAAAGCCTTAAATGACGAAGATGAAGGGAAGGCATTGCTCTATGCGGCTGAAATCCTCAAAAAGGGGGGGCTTGTTGCTTTTCCGACAGAGACTGTTTATGGCTTGGGCGGTGATGCTTTAAATCCTGATACGGTTCAAAATATTTATAAGGTAAAACAGCGGCCCCCTGATAATCCTTTAATTATCCACGTTGCAGGAATGGACCAGGCTGCCCGGCTGGTAGAAGAGGTTCCTCCGGAGGCTTTTCTCCTGGCGGAAAATTTCTGGCCCGGCCCCCTGACAATGGTACTGCCTAAAAAGAATCTGGTTCCCGACATTACGACTGCAGGGCTTTCTTCCGCTGCCATACGTGTTCCTGCGCATCCTTTGGCCAGAAAACTTATTCGTGCTGCCGAAATTCCCCTGGCTGCTCCGAGTGCCAATCTTTCGGGACGTCCCAGCCCTACCACTGCTGAACACGTACTGGATGATTTGGCCGGGCGCATTGAAGCTGTACTTGATGGCGGCAGTTGCTCTGTTGGTGTAGAATCGACGGTGATTAGCTTGCTTTCCGGCACGCCCGCTTTGCTCCGGCCTGGAGGTATTACCCTGGAGATGCTGGAAGACGTTTTGAAGCAGGAAGTACTTGATCTGACTGCCGAGAGAAAAGGAGAAGTAATTAAAGGGGCACCTCCATCACCCGGAATGAAATACAGGCATTATGCTCCGCGAGTGCCCCTTTACCTGGTTGTAGGCGACTATCCGGCACAGCGAAAGCAGCTTGTCGCTTTAACGGAGAGTTTTTTAATGCAGGGTCGTAAAGTGGCGCTGCTTCTTTCCCTGGAATCCGCAGGAATTTGTTCGGCCCCTGTTCTTAGGGTGCTGGGTTCCAGGAATAAGCCCGAGCAAATAGCAAAGCGGCTTTTTGCTATTCTTCGGGAAATGGATTTTCTGGATATTGATGTGATCGTCGTTGAGGGATTTGATGAAAAAGGTATGGGCAGAGCGGTGATGAATCGCCTGCGGAAGGCTGCCGCTGAAATAATAAATAACTGAAGGTAAAGACAGTACATGCTAAAAGGTGGTGATAAAATGGAAGAAAATTTACATATTCTTTTTGTCTGCACCGGAAATACTTGCCGCAGTGTAATAGCCCAGGGTTTATTTCAGAAAATGTGGAATGGTATTGGGGATAAAAGAATTAACGTGAAGGCTTGTTCTGCCGGGGTAAGTGCTCTTAGCGGTATTGGTGCCAGTCCTGATGCCCTGGAAATACTCCGCGAAGAAGATGTAGATTTAAGCGGACATTTCTCCAGACAGGTCAATGCCGGTATGGTAAATAAAGCAAGTTATATATATACGATGACCGAAGAGCAGAAAAATTTTTTGTT
This sequence comes from Bacillota bacterium, assembly GCA_012520035.1. Lineage (GTDB taxonomy): Bacteria > Bacillota > Dethiobacteria > DTU022 > UBA8154 > DUQX01. Next base: position 1,008 of record JAAYOY010000158.1, on the reverse strand, counting down.
GGCCAGCTTTCCTGAGGCAGCCGGTAAAATATTTTTACTGCAGGAGGTATTGGGTGGGAGGGAGAAGAAGGATATCCCTGATCCCATCGGCAAGGGGATAGAGCATTACCGTGCGGTGGCGAGAGAAATTAAGAAGGCACTGGCTATTATTATAGAAAGCATATTGAGTATGCAGGCGGAGGACAAACCCGGGAATAATAATTGATCGCTGCAGGAAAAAAATAATAAGAGGCGAATTTTACTTAAGAAAAGGAGATAATATCTTGAAAGTTGCTCTGGCAAGTGATCATGCGGGATTTTTGTTAAAGGAGTACATCAAGAAGTATCTAACAGAAAAAGAAATAATGTATCATGATTTCGGCACCTGCGACGAAACGCCGGTTGATTACCCCGACCTTGCTTATAAGGCCGCGAGGTCAGTACAAAAGGGGGATTACGAAAAAGGGATTATTATTTGCGGTACGGGTATCGGTGTTGCAATAACAGCAAACAAACTAAAAGGGATCCGGGCCGCTCTCTGCTGCGACACCTTTTCAGCGCGTTGCGCCAGGGCTCATAATGATGCTAATATTCTAACCCTGGGAGCAAGGGTCATTGATCGGGATACTGCTCTGGAAATTGTGGATGTTTTTTTAAATACAGCGTTCGAAGGAGGAAGGCATCACCGCAGGATTGAAAAAATTAGAAAATATGAGTGTAAAGTCACGAATGATTAATTGCGGGAAGGGGGCGAGCCTGATTCTTGGTGAATCGGGCATGTTATGGTTTTTGAAGGAGGAAATAATAAAGAATTACTACCCATCGTTGATCCCCAGATAGCCAGGGCTATTGAAGCAGAAAAAAGACGACAGCAGGAAAAAATAGAGCTTATCGCTTCGGAAAATTATGCCGGAAAGGCAGTACTGGAGGCGCAGGGCTCTGTCCTTACCAATAAATATGCAGAAGGATATCCCGGTCGCCGTTATTATGGTGGGTGCGAGTATGTCGATATCGTTGAGGAACTGGCGA
>JAAYOY010000157.1 GCA_012520035.1 Bacillota bacterium | reverse complement strand
GTATTAGATAATACTAAACTCTTTATCTATTAACTTGGCTTGCTGACTTTTTATTCTATTCGGGATTATTATAAGTCCCAACTCTCCTCGGGGCCGATGCTATTTATGATGGGGTCGCTGAAGGGATCGTCGATTTGGGTATTTCATTTTTTTCTTATACCAGAGGGCGTTTCCCGGTGATTGAATTGCTTGAACTGCCGGGTATTTCCTATAATAACGCGGAGGCTGCTACGGAAGTAATCTGGGAATTCATACAAAAAATGAATCCTAAGGAGATACAGGATACAAAAGTAATGTTTGCCGGCTCCGCGGGTTTAGCGCATCTGTCTACTAAAGCGCCGGTTAGAACACTTGAGGATCTTCAGGGAATGGAGAACAGGACTACAGGAGCCAGTGCACTGCCTATGACTGCGTTAGGGGGAGTGCCGGTATCTATGCCGATGTCGGAGGCCTACGAATCGCTGTCAAAAGGAATTGTTCAAGGAATCCTTGGCCCCGCAAGTCCCCTGTCAACATGGAAACTGGCGGAAGTTGTTGACTACGTGACCATAACGCCTTTTATTTATACGGCCACATTCTTTTTTACTATGAACTTGGATACTTGGAATTCTTTCCCGCCTGATATCCAGGATGCAATCCTGGATATTAACGAGAAAATCTTTAAGGAAAAAGTAGTGTCTCTTTTTGAAAACGACGATAAGGCCGGCCTTCAATACGGGATTGACCAGGAAGGGTTGGAAATTATAGAATTATCACCTGAAGAAACTGATAGGTGGCTTGACATTCTAAACGCTGTCCGTGAAGAAAATATTGCAGCGGCTGAAGAAAAGGGGCTACCTGGTAATGAAGCCGCAGATTTAATTGTGGAACTTGCCGATAAGTATAACGAAATATACAAATAGTTAAATATACCGTAATAAAAAGGGTATCGGGTTGTCCGATACCCTTAAACTTAAAATGAGGGTGCAAATATTATGAAGCTATATGAAAATTTTATTAAATCAGCGAGTATTTATTTTGATAAGATAGCCCAAATAATTTTATGTGCAGCAATTATTTTGGTTGTTGTGAATATATTATTACGCGTTTTTATCGACAGTCCAATTCTTGGTACCTATGAATATGTTGGCTTTTGTTCATCCTTAATGATAGGTTTCTCTTTAGCATATTGTGCACTAGAAAGTGGTAATATCGCAGTGGAGTTTTTCCTTGATAAATTGTCCCCAAGAATTCAAGCGGTAATAGAATGTATCATGGGAATTATCGCCTTCGTTTTTTTTATCTTTACAACGTGGCATATGAGTAGATTTGCATACAGTACGGTTCTCAGCGGTGAAGTTTCGGCATCAACTGGAACTCCGGTCTATTATTTTATTTATCTTGTTACATTTGGGATTTTGATGCTTTGCCTGGTAATATTATCAAACCTATTAAATACTATAAGGCAGGTGCTCCATAAATGAACCCTATCGTTATTGGAATACTTGGAATAATAGTCTTCATTATGTTACTCCTTTTGCGGATGCCTGTTGCTTATGCCATGGCAATTGTCGGCTATGCAGGATTTAGCTACCTGTCTACACCTGAAAAAGCATTCAGGATTGTATCACAGGATTTTTATTCTATTTTCTCCTCCTACTCACTGACTGTGGCTCCCACTTTTATTTTAATGGGGTTTATTGCTTTTTATTCAGGGATTGGTATGGGCCTTTTTAACCTGGCCCATAAGTTTGTTGGACACCTCCGCGGTGGACTAGCTATTGCTGTCCAGTTGGCTTGTGCTTTATTCGGTACTGTTTGCGGTTCATTACCGGCTACTGTTGCAACTATTGGGAGTATTGCTATTCCGGAAATGAAAAAATATAAATACGCCGATTCGTTATCAACAGCCTGTGTTGCTGCAGGCGCATCGCTGGGGAGCCTCATACCGCCGAGTGTGCTTTTCATTGTCTACGGAATTGCAACTGAGCAGTCTATCGGCAGGCTTTTTATGGCGGGTATTTTGCCGGGAATCATGCATATGTGCATTTATATAACCACGATATTCATATTAACTACGAAAAATCCTTCCATAGCTCCGATAGTGCCAAAAGCTGATTGGAAGGAACGCCTGGATGCATTTCGGGGAGGTATTATTGAAGCTGCTTTAGTGTTTATTTTATCACTGGGCGGTCTGTTCCTGGGTTGGTTTACCCCTACAGAAGCCGGTGCGGTTGGTGCTTTTAGTTTATTTGTCATCACTTATCTGGAAAAAAAGATAGATTATGAAAAATTAAAAGAGGCGGTCGGTGATACTACAAAACTAACTGCCATGATATTTTTACTGGTGGCTGGAGCAACTGTATTTGGAAGATTTTTTGCCATTACCCGTATTCCTTTTGAACTAAGCTCATGGGTAACAGGATTTAATATGCCTCCATTTCTAATTATGGGGATGGTCATCATTATTTATTTCATTCTTGGAATGATCATTGATGCCTTGCCCTTAATTTTGTTAACGATCCCAATTTTTTTTCCTCTAGTTACAGATACCCTTGGATATGATCCCATATGGTTTGGCGTTATTATTTTGTTGGTAACCTCTATGGCTGTAATGACACCACCAGTTGGTTTAAACGTCTACATTATTAAAGGCGTGGCCAAAGACGTCTCATTAGAAACCATTTTTAACGCGGTATGGCCTTTTGTCCTTGCAGATTTAGTAGCAATCACCCTG
>JAAYOY010000156.1 GCA_012520035.1 Bacillota bacterium | reverse complement strand
TATTTTCTTAGGGGGTGAACATTTTTAATAGGTGTTTTGTTGGCAGAGGGTTTATTTTTTTACTACCGGTATGCTTAAAAAAACATAACGGGACCAATTAAAGCTAAGCAGCTCCAAGTCATATTTCTTAAAAAAGAATGCAATCGGGAGGTTTTAGGTTGAAAAAATATTTTTTTCTAATTGCAGTAGTAGTAGTTGTTGTTGTTCTTATTGGGGCAACAGGTGGTTGCCGGCCAGGGGACGCGGATCTTGCTGTTGCAGGCCAAGAACCAGGGGCAGAGCCGGAGCGAGAAAGTAGAGGAGAAGAGCTTCTGGTATACTGCGGTGCGGGTTTGCGTATACCTATGGAAGAAATTGCAAGGATGTTCCAGGAAGAAACCGGCATCATGGTGCAATTTTCATATGGAGGTTCGGCCCAATGTGTAGGACAGATTCTCCTTGTTGAAAAAGGAGATGTCTTCCTGCCTGGAGATGTTGATGAACTGAGGGAATTGAATGAAAAAGATAAGATTGATCGGCAAAAACCGGTGGTTCTGCATATTCCTGCGCTAGCCGTGCCTGCTGATAATCCTGCTGAAATAACCGGCTTAGAGGATCTTGCCAGAGCGGGGGTTAAGGTTGTTCTTGGCGATCCTGAGGCAAATCCCATTGGGAAAATTGCTGATAAGGTATTAAAAGAATATGGTTTATTTGAAAGCGTGGAACCCAATATTGTTGCCCGGACGGCTACGGTTAATGAGCTTTTTACTTATCTTGCTCTGGGGCAGGCTGATGCGGCAGTTATTTGGGAAGACAATCTTGTGGGCAAAGAAGATATTAAAATGGTTCATGCTTCAGAACTTGAGCATTATATCAAAACAGTCCCTGTCGTTTCTTTAAAATGTTCCGCAAATCCGGAAGCTGCTAACCGGTTTGTCGATTTTGTAGCGGGCGAAAAGGCGATGGCCATATGGGAAAAAAGCGGATTTAAACCCGGTAACGGAGGCCATTAGCCTATGAAGAAAGTATGGTTGAAAGATTGGTTTAGCTTTTTTGTGGTAATTATAATCTGCCTCGTCCTTCTGTTCATTGTATCTGCCGTTTTAGCGGTAATGGTCAGGGGCATTCCGCGTATTGCCCAATCCCTGGCTACTCCCGAGATTCAGTTTGCGATCAAGTTAAGTCTTTATACTTCACTGGTGTCTACAGTTTTTTGTATCTTTATTGCGATACCGGTAGCATATGCCCTGGTTAGAGTGGATCTTCCTCTGAAGTTTCTTATTAATACGCTTTTGGATTTGCCCCTGGCGCTGCCTCCTCTGGTTGCGGGTGTTTGCCTTCTGCTTTTTTTTGGTACGACAAATTTTGGGGCCTGGCTGGAAGGGATCGGCCTTTCCTTTGTCTTTACGGTCAAGGGGATTATCATGGTGCAGATTTTTGTAAACCTCTCTTTTATGATCAGGGTAATGAAAGCGGCGTTTTTATCCGTGAATCCCCGTTTAGAATTTATTGCGCGAACCCTCGGCTGTACTCCTGCCCAGGCTTTCTTTAAAATAACTCTGCCGCTTTCGAGAAATGGGATCATAGCCGGGGCTGTTATCACTTGGGCAAGAGCTCTGGGGGAATTTGGCGGCGTATTAATGTTAGCCGGGGCTACTCGTTTTCGCACAGAGACATTGCCGATAGCATTATTCTTAAATATGTCGACCGGAGATCTTGACGGTGCGATGGCGGCAGCAAATCTGCTGATAATTATTTCGTTAATATGCTTGTATATCTTTAACAGGTGCGGAGGTGACTTTATTGGAGACACCCGTGGTATTTAAGTATAACCGGAGTGTAACCGGTCTGGATGGCAAAACACGGGGAGTATTATTATTTTACATGCAACTGGCAAGGAGGGCGGCTCATGATCAGGCTTTCTGCTGTATCAATTAAGCTGGGGGATTTTTTGCTTGATAATATTAACCTAACCATACATTCCGGGGAATTTTTCACCATACTGGGTCCAACAGGAAGTGGCAAAACCGTCATCTTGGAGTTGATTGCGGGGTTGTACAGACCTGATGCGGGTAAGGTGTTGATTGATGAAGTTGATGCAGCAAATATTCCTCCCGAGAAAAGGGAAATCGGCTTTGTATATCAGGATTATGCGCTATTTCCTCATTTAAATGTTTTTAAAAATATTGCCTTCGGCTTACAGATTCGCAAAATATCGCCTTCTATGATGAAAAAAAGTGTAAAAGAGATGGCGGATATGATGAAAATTAGTCATTTGCTGGGGCGTTATCCGGGTACATTGAGCGGCGGTGAGCAGCAGCGCGTTTCGCTTGCCAGAGCCCTGATTATGAAACCTAAGATACTCTTAATGGATGAGCCGTTAAGTGCTCTAGACCCTAATACAAAATGGGTTTTGTGCGAGGAACTTAAAAAGATTCATGAGAAGTACAGATGCACTATTATTCATGTTACCCATGATTTTAACGAAACAAACATACTTGCAGATCGAATAGCGGTATTATTAAAGGGAAAAGTAAGGCAAGTAGGAGTTTCAAGGGAAATCTTTGAAAAGAACGGGGATCAGGAAGTAGCTCAATTCCTGGGGATAGGGCCTATAAAAAAAGCATTTGCCTGTTCATTCTAATAATACAGTATTCAAGCAGCTATTTTGGTGCATTGGCTGAGGTTAATTGTCTTGAATGTGAAGTATTTGATGCTCGATTAATTATTATCAACCCTTTAGGAGGATTTCCATGTTTAATATCACTAATGATACTTTGGAAAGATGGCTTAAGGAAGATATACCCTACATGGATTTAACAACCTGTATGATGGGTATAGGCAGCCGGAATGGTGAAATGCATTTTTTTAGCAGGGACGAAGCCGTTATATGCGGAACAGAGGAAGTGGCAAGATTGACCGCGTTAAAGGGTGGGGAGGTGCTGGAGTACCTCTCTTCAGGCTCAAAAGTTTTTCCCGAACAGGTTTTTATGAAAGTTGCCGGCAGAGCCGGGATACTGCATCTGCTCTGGAAAACCTCACAAAATATCCTGGAGTACGCCAGCGGCGTGGCCTCCCGCACTAACAGGCTGGTGGAAAAAGCGAGGAAAGTGAACGAAAAGGTATCTATACTATCAACGAGAAAGGTCTTTCCAGGAACAAAAGAGCTGTGCATAAAGGCGGTTTTATGCGGCGGAGGGCTTCCTCATCGCCTTGGTTTATCGGAATCGATACTCATTTTTAAGCAGCACCGGGTTTTTGACAGTTCATGGGATGAGCCAACAACGAAAATAGAGAAATTAAAAACAAAAAGCTGTGAAAAAAAGATAATCATTGAAATTGAGCAACCGGAGGAGGCATTTCCTTTATGCCGGGCGGGTGTAGATGGGCTGCAGTTTGACAAATTGCCTCCCGAAAAATTGACGGATCTGGTGAGGGTAATTAAAATGGATTTTCCACAGATCCTTTGCATTGCTGCTGGAGGGATAAATGAAAATAATATTGATGAATACGCTGCAACGGGAGTGGATGCAATTGTCACGACTTCAATGTATTTTGGCCGGCCGATAAACATCGGTGTAACAATGAAAGCTACTTAACAGGAATAAAACCATATTAATCTTGGGGTAAGAAGCCGCGGTATATATGAACAATATTTAGAAAAGTACTGTTTAGCCACGAGCGCATAGCACTGCGTAAGAAGCAACGGTACATATGAACAATATCAAGCAAATGCGCTGGTTCACGGTTTCTATCTTCGCAATCGGAACAGGTTTTCCCTGTTGTTGACACTTGGAGGGAACTTCGCTATACTTTAAAAGAAAGCCTTATTAAAAGAGAGTAATAGCGAAATATGGAAGACAAAAAAAAAACGAGGATATTCATTGCAAGATACAACCAAAATTAAAATTGTGGCTTGAGGTAGACGGTGCCGTTGTTTTCGGCGGGGGGCGCGTTGCCCTGTTTCAGGCTATTGAAGAAACAGGTTCCATCAAACAGGCGGCGGAAAAATTGAACATGTCCTACCGGGCAGCCTGGGGCAAGATTAAAGCTACGGAAGAAAGGCTTGGGTTAAAGCTGGTTCAAAGGCAGGCCGGGGGGCGAAAAAGTGGTGCCGAATTAACTCCCAAGGGAAAGGAACTGTTAAATCTTTATAAGCAATATAAAAAGGATGTAATCACTGTTACAGACAGTGTTTTTTTTGAATTTTTTCATGAGTTTTAGATGCGTTATTCCACCCAGGTCAGCTTCAAAGCCTAATTATCCTGGGTTTTTATATTTTTCTACTTTAATCCTCCCGGTTTCCATACTTCCTGCTGATGCTTTGTGTCTTGACGTAGAATAGTTTTTATATTATACTCATTATGTCAATTATGGCACAAATGCCAGCGCAGGCATAATGAACGGAGGTGTTTTAATATAGATTAAGTTGTTGATTACATATTTATAACTTTATTTATTATTAGTTTTGAGTCTCCTTGTGTGGATGCGTTAGCGATTTGTTGGTGATTTATTAAACTTAAGGAGTGGGAGGTTTACGATGGAAGTTATCAAGACCGATTGCGGTTTATGCATTAACAGCTGTGGTATTGATGCTTATGTGGAAAACGGCAAGCTGGTTAAGGTGGAAGGTACGAAGGAGAACTGGCTGAATGAGGGCGAGTTGTGCGAAAAGGGTAAGCACCTGGTAGAAAATCTTTATTCTCCCAACCGTGTAAAATATCCCATGAAAAAAGTGGACGGGAAATTTAAGAGGATTTCCTGGGATCAGGCTCTGAGCGAAATAGCAGATAAGCTGCTGGAACTTAAGAAAAAGTACGGTGCCCGTACTCTGGCCACCTGGACAGGCTCGGTCGGTGTGGAGCATTTTGAGATGGCGGCTTTCAACCAACGCTTCGCCAAGGCTTTCGGCAGCCCAAACTTTTTCAATCCCGAAGGTATTTGTTTCCGTACCCGCATCCTGGCCCGTCAGATTACCTTCGGCCGCTACCCTGTAGAGGAGCCGAGGAATGCCGATTGTATTCTTCTCTGGGGGCATAACCCGGATGAAAGTTACCCCCCGCAGGCAAAAATTATTCGCAACAGAGTTGCGGCAGGGGCGAAGCTGATCGTTATTGACCCGAGACGCATCCCGCTGGCCAAAGAGGGTATTTATCAACCGATCCGCCCGGGGACTGACTGCTTCCTCGCCCTGGCTATGATTAACGTTATTATCGCAGAAGAATTATGGGATAAGGAATTTGTCGACAAGTGGGTATCCGGTTTTGACAAGCTGGTTGAGCACGTTAAAGATTATACGCCGGAAAAAGCCGAAGCTGTCACCGGTGTTCCGGCCTCGGAAGTGCGGCGTATCGCCAGGACTTTTGCCAATACCGAAAGAGCCTGTATCGTAGAAGGTGTGGGGCACCTGAACCAGTACGCCAACGGCCTGCAGACGGAAAGGGCTTTTTGCATCCTGATGGCCATTACCGGCAACATTGACAGGCCCGGTGGATGGGTTACCTGTCCTCAAATCAGGCTTGCCGACCTGCGCGTGCCGGTTGAGGGAAATAGCCTCGGTTATGATGAATACCCCGTATTCCATCAGTTCCGCAAGCGCACCCCCCCGTACGGCTCTGCGTCCATGATGACAGAAACGATGATCACCGAGAAGCCGTACCCGATCAAGGCTTTATTTAGCTCGGGAAGCAACCCTGCTCTGACTTTTCCCGATACCAACCGTTTCTTAGAGGCCATAAAGAATTTGGAATTATTTGTATCGATTGACCCGTATATGACAGAAACATGCCAGTTGGCCGATTATGTCCTTCCTGCCTGCACCTCCCTGGAGGAGACCGGTATCGGAGGATTCCCCTATGCCATTTCATATTGCAAGCCCTACATCTTGCTGCGCAAGAAAGTTGTGGAACCTTTGCATGAAAGCAAGCCGATCTGGCAAATTTGGAGCGAGCTGGGCCACAAGGTCGGCCTGGGAGAGTACTTCCCCTGGAAGACCGACGAAGAAGTGGCAGAACACTTCTTCTCCACCACCGGGGTAACTATGGAGCAACTGAAGGAACATCCCGCGGGCCTTTATTTTGGCGAAATAGAGTACAATCTTTATGAGAAAATTGGCTTCTCCACAGAAACAAAGAAAATCGAGCTTTATTCAGAAGAAATGGAAAGACTGGGGGCATCAGGCTTACCCGGCCACTTCGAACCGCAGCAGAGCCATGTAGCGGATCCCGTTTTTGCTGAGCAGTATCCTGAGGTATTGCTGACCGGTGCAAGAAAAGAGGAATATATCGGCGCTCAAATGCGGGATGTTCCGGCTCTGAGGATTAGAGTACCGGAACCTGAAGCGGAGATAAGCCCCATTACTGCCAAGAAATATGACATAATGGACGGCGAGATGATTGGCGTACAGACCCCGCGCGGCAGGATCAAGATTAAAGCGAAAGTCACACCGGATATACTGCCCGGTGTAGTATCCATTCCGCATGGCTGGGCAATGGCCAACGTTAATTTACTGCTGGACACAAAAGTTAGAGACGAAGTTTCCAGTTATATCACTATGAGAGGTAACGGTTGCCGTATCGTCAAGCTTGGTTAAATTATAGTATGCGGAGGGCAACCGGACATGGCCTCCCGAGAAGAGCATATTTTGTCATTAAAATAAGCGCTATTTAATTAACAAAATAGTTTCTTAGCTGGAAGTAATATGTCAAAATCAGCGTGGAACATTTCGCTTATCTTCTGCTTATCAGGTGGAGGTTTAAAAGATGCTTACAGATGTGGCTGTTGAAGAAGTATGGGAGATACTTCATAATGTTACAGTTCCGCTTCAGCCGGAGAGCGTATTGCTGATGGATTCTCTGAACCGGATTGCCGCTGCGGATGTAGCAGCTACCGGAGATTTGCCATCTTGTGCGCAATCGGCGGTTGACGGATTTGCCGTCCATAGAAATGACTTAAACGGAGGATCTAAACTTCTGGTTGGGGAAGAACTAGGTTCGGGGAAAATTCCTTCATACCCGCTGAATCCGGGGAAAACGGTTAAAGTGGTTACCGGAGGAGTGTTGCCGGAGGGCACGGCAGCGGTAATACCTGAAGAAGCAGCCATTTTTAAGGATAATTGCTTGTTAGTCAAGGATGAAATTACCCCTGGTGCCAATGTAAAGGTCCAGGGGGAGGACTTTAAAAAGGGCGAAATAATCTTGCGGCGCCAATCCCGGCTAACCCCGGGCGCCCTGGGGGCGCTGGCGGCTTTCGGCCAAGAGACGGTCCTGGTCAACCGCTGCCCTTCTGTGGCGATTATCTGCCTGGGCCCGGATATAATTCCCCACTATTTAATGCCTGCAGCAGGGGAGATCAGGGACAGCAACGGGCCGATATTGGAATCGCTGATCCTTCAGGATGGAGGAAAGGTTGTCGGTTTAAAGTATTTGAGGGAAGCTCCTACCAGGGACAGTTTTAAAACTACAATAGAGGAGATGTTCGAGAAGGCAGATCTGGTTATTACAACCGGAGGTACTGCTTTGGGAGAACCTGATCATCAGGCGCTGCCACTTCTTTGTGAAATGGGGGTAAACATATTATTCTGGGGGATTCAGGCCAAGCCCGGAAGCCACTCCGGCGGCGGATTGTGGGGCTCCAAACCGGTATTGGCTTTATCCGGCAACCCTTCAGCATGCACGGTTGGGTATCACCTGCTGGTTTCTCCCGTTTTACGTCAAATGCAGGGGTTAGCCTTTGCCCCGGAAACAACTGCGGCGCTCTGTGTTGACAAATATCACAAAAATGGAGGTATACGCCGTTTTCTGCGAGGGCGGATGTTTGTAGAAGAAGGTGTGGGAAAGGTAAGGATATTACCCGGTCAGAAATCAACGATGCTAAGATCTCTGTTAAACTACAATTCGCTGATTGACCTTCGGGCAGGGCATCCCCCGGTGGAAGAGAATTCCATGGTGTCGGTTATTCCAATTAATAACACAGAGAACATTTTTAAGTTCTAATAATTATCTCGTTATGAATATTATGACATAGCGGCGTTTTTAATTATTTCTGAAATTAAGTTTCTAAAGGCAGTAATTAATCTGTTGATGTAAAGAAGCCGATGGAGTTAGCCGATGATAAAAAAAGAGCTGAATATAAACGGTGTTCGCTGGCGACTAATTGCGGATCCCGCAGTCTCTCTGGCGGTGATTTTTCAAAACCGGCGCCTGGGAATCAGTCTGGATAATGGCCGGTGTGGTACGGGAGACTGTGAAGACTGTTTTGTCATTATCAATGGGAAAGCAGCTCTTGCCTGTACTACTGCTCTTGGGGAGTTGCCGGACGGCACATTTATTACCACCAGAGAAGGCATAAAAGAAGGCGGAGCCCTGCAGGCCCTGCAATTGGCCTGGGTCGTTCATGGCAGCCCCGGTTGTTTTTGTTGTTCCGGAAAGGCAATTGGCACTGCTGCTTCGATGTTGGAGATCAATCCGTTCCCGGGCAGGAAAGATATACAAAGCTGGTTTTATCAGCTGTCCTTTAAATGTTGTAACGATGAAAGGACTATGCAAAAGCGGATAAATGCCATTGAGGATGCCGCCCGGGTTATACGTGGCGAAACAGGTATTAATGAGCTGGCCGGCATGATTTCGACTGAAAAAAAAGTGATTGATTCCCGGCAAATTGTGTTCGATTCTATCATCGGAGATTCAGCCTCCTGGACCCCCGTTCCCGAACTGGGTATCAAGATTCCACCCGACACTTTGCACCTGGCACTGGTTCGTGCCGGGATAACCAATGAAGAACTGGTATCTATTGAGGTAGGCGAAGCGTGGGGTGTTTCCGGGGTGTATCGGGTGATTACTTATCATGATGTTTTGGGAAGCAATTATTTGAGCGCTCCGGCTTCTGTACGGGGAGAAGGGCTCGAGTTTAGCCGCCCCATTCTCAGCGTCTGCAGAGAAAAAATTAAAAGCAAGGATGAAGTGCTCGCTGTTGTATGTGCTGACTCCCTGCAAAACGCCCTTGCGGCTGCCCGAAAGGTAAAAGCGAAATATAAATTTTCAGGGAAGGAGGAAGTTCCGGGAATACAAGACAGAACTCAGTTCAGTAAGGCGATGGCGGAACCGATCTGTCACCCTCAGGCTTACAATTTAGGGTTTGCCAACCTCGATCGCAATGGCAAGCTGGTGATATATTCCAGGTTTTCTTTCCCGGACCATTACCGCGGCGTTATTGCCTGGGCTATTGGACTTAATGAGGACCAGCTTGAGCTGGTGCATGCTCATGGGGCTATGAAAGTGCCTCAGGGTTTTGGTCCTTTTGCGGAGGCCATCCTGGGCCAGGCTTTTCTATCGACCGGAAGGCCTGTATTTTTGAAGTATTGTGACCATGCGCGTGAAAAATATGGTTCTGTCACCGTTAAGTGGAATACTGAATAAATTCCTGTACAGTTTATAGCGTAGACAAATATTACGCAATTACCCAGGCTCCTACCTCTAATTATAATCTTAGAGGTAGGAGCGGTTCATTCTTTTTAATACCTGATGAAAGGTTAGATAATAACGTAATATAATAACCTGGCTTGTAATAATAATATATATCATTATATAATGTAAGAAATATTTTTTTGTATCTTTATTATGTTTGTATAAACATAATGAAAGGTTTGTATAAACATAATCGAATGCTGGTTAAATTGGAAGGGAGTTGGATATGAAAACTGTACCTGTAGAGCAGGCGATTGGAAAAGTCCTGGGCCAGGATTTGACAAAAATTGTACCCGGCAAGTATAAAGATGCCCTTTTTCGCAAGGGACGGATTATCCAAGAGGAAGACATCCCCCGTTTGTTGGAAATGGGAAAGCACAATATATATGTTTATGAGTTGGATGCAGATACCCTGCATGAAAATGATGCCGCTTCCGTCCTGGCAGGTGAAATTACCGGTGAAGGGGTGGTGTGTGGGGAAGCAAAAACAGGCAGAGTGGATATATTTGCAGAAAGGGATGGGTTATTAAAAATAAATGTCAAGGGGTTAAATGATGTTAATAGTATCCCGGAGATGGTTGTGGCTACCGTACACAACAACAGTGTTGTTGCTGCAAACGATCTCGTAGCGGCTGCCAAGATTATCCCGCTGGTTGTTAAGAAAGAAAAAATAGCCGGGCTGAAGGAGCAGGTAAAAAAGAACGGGCCAATTATCACCATTAAACCATTTACGCCCCTATCGACAGCTATAATTGTTACTGGAAGCGAAATCTATTCTGGCAGGATAGATGACGGATTTGCCCCTGTAATTGAGAGCAAAATGAAAAAGTTTGGCTGTGATGTTATAAGCCGGACCTATCTGCCGGATGATGTGCAAATGATCTCTGCTGCTATAAAAAGAGCTCAAGCTGCCGCAGCACGATTGATTATATTAACCGGTGGCATGGCGGTAGATCCCGATGATGTAACACCGTCGGCCATTTTAGCTGCAGGCGGCCGGCTTGTTTCCTATGGAACTCCTGTAATGCCAGGAGCTATGTTTATGCTGGCTTACCTGGATGACCTGCCGGTTTTAGGGCTTCCCGGGAGCGTGATGTATTATAAAACTACGATATTCGACCTTATTTTACCCAGGTTATTAGCTGGGGAACAGGTAGCGGCTGAGGATATTGTTGCGCTGGGCCATGGTGGTTTATGTTATACTTGTCCCAAATGTACCTATCCCAGATGCCACTTTGGAAAAAGCAGTTAATAAGCATCTATATGAAAGGAAAAATAACAACTATTTTAACAGGAAAACGGGTTAATAACAGCCCTTGTTATTAATTTGACAAGGGCTGTTTCCGGGTATTTTTATTCTTTTATAAACATGACTGAAGTTGCTTTAATCAGGGCGATAACTTCATCCCCGGTTTTGATTTGCATTTCATCCAGGGAATTTTTGGTAATTACCCCGGTAATTCTGTTACCGTTGCCGATATCAACCTCCACTTCTGCCGTGACGATACCGGGGGTAACATTTACTACTTTTCCGCGTAGCTTGTTTCTGCCGCTAATTTTTAAGGCGACCGATGTTCCCAAGGTATAAAACCTCCTTTGTTTAAATTGATAAGGGATATTTTATTTGGTATATATCATAGAATATCCAGTGCATATATCGAATATTCAACCTCACCCCCAAACGGGCAAAAAATCAACTATTTTATTCCGGAGTACTATGGGTGGTGACGAAAAAAAAGTTGACAAAGAGGCCTCATGCATATATAATTAATAGCAATTAATTTCTACCAAAACATACATCCAGGTAAGCACCATAATTAAGCAAGAATCATAATCTTGAATATAATTAAGCAACACAATAGCAATAAAACTATGATGGGGATATAAAAGGGCAGTTCTTTTCTGCAGAGAGCCGGGGGAAAGCTGGAAACCGGTGGAAAGATGCCTTTTGGTCACCCTGGAGTTCTTCCCTGAAAGTAAAAAGCCTTATTTTTTACCGGGTAAGGGTTGACGGTATTCCGCCGTTAAAGGAAAGGTTTCGCGCTTGAGGAGGCCCTCATTACAGGGCAATAAGGGTGGTACCGCGGAGATCGCTCCTCCGTCCCTTGTCAGGATGGGGGAGTTTTTTTTAGATAAAAAAGAGAACGAATGGAGGGAGGCAGGTTTGATTACCGGCTGTACCGGTGGTCAGGCTGGTAAAAGTATGCAAATATACCTTAATGGACAATTTTGCAGCAGGGAAGAGGCTAAAGTATCTGTTTTTGATCATGGTTTTCTTTATGGGGACGGGGTGTTTGAGGGGATACGTGCATATAACGGCCGCATTTTTAAATTGGAGGAGCATTTGCAAAGGCTTTATGAATCTGCACACCATTTATTGCTCGATATCCCTCTTTCAATGAAGGAAATGGAAGAAGCAACTCTGGAGACCGTGCGCCGAAACAACTTGCAGGATGCTTACATCAGGACCGTAGTATCCCGTGGCCCTGGAGACCTTGGTCTGGATCCCAAAAATTGCTACGGTTCCACAGTGGTTATTATTGCCGATAAAATTTCACTCTATGCTCAGGAGTACTATGATAACGGGTTAAGCGTCACTACCGCGGTAACGCGCCAGCGCAATGCAAATACGTTGGAACCGCGCATTAAATCACTAAACTACCTTAACAATATTCTGGTTAAAATTGAGGCTGCCCAGTCCGGGGTTCTCGATGCGATCGTCCTGAATGAGCAGGGTTACGTTGTGGAAGGTTCCGGATGCAATGTGTTTATTGTAAACAAATATGGCGAACTGATAACTCCGCCCATGTACCTGGGGATCCTGGAAGGAATTACGCGCAACACGGTGATGGAGCTGGCGGCAAAAGAAGGGATTACCATTAAAGAAACTCCTTTTACACGGCACGATCTTTATATTGCCAGGGAGTGTTTTTTAACGGGAACGGCTGCCGAACTGATACCCGTAACCTCTGTTGACGGGCGGGCTATAGGCGGTGGTGCTCCCGGCCCCATTACGAAAAAACTAATGGAGATTTTTCATAATTATGCACAAAACAACGGTACTCCTGTTTATCACGCTGAAGGATAACCGTCAAGCTGAAGGAAAACTATCATCTGATATTAGCAATGTCTTATGCCTTAAACGTTTGAATCTTTAAAGGAGGGGAGTAGAAACTTGCGCAGCGATATAGTAAAAAAAGGGCTGGAAAAAGCCCCGCAACGCTCTCTTTTCTATGCCATGGGTTATCATCCTACAGAACTTAATAAACCACTTATCGGTGTGGTGAATTCGGCGAATGAAATTGTTCCCGGCCATATTCATCTGCATAAAATTGCTGCGGCGGTGAAATCCGGCGTTTATGCCGCCGGGGGGTTGCCGGTGGAATTTTCGACAATCGCTATCTGTGATGGAATTGCCATGGGGCACGTAGGGATGAAGTATTCCCTGGCCAGCAGGGAACTTATTGCCGATTGTGTGGAATCTATGGCAGAGGCACATGCCTTTGACGCCCTGGTTTTTATACCCAATTGCGACAAGGTTGTACCCGGAATGCTTATGGCGGCTGCACGCCTGGATCTTCCTGCAATTTTTATCAGCGGGGGGCCCATGCTTGCAGGGTATTATGATAACAGCACTGTAAATCTTAACAGTGTATTCGAGGCCGTAGGTGCCGTGAAGGCCGGGCGTATCACCCCGGAAGAACTTGAAGGCCTGGAAATGGCCGCCTGCCCGGGGTGCGGTTCCTGTGCGGGAATGTTTACAGCCAATTCCATGAATTGTATAACGGAAGCCCTGGGGATGGCTCTGCCCGGGAACGGCACCGTGCCGGCGGTTACGGCTCAGCGCTTAAGGCTGGCAAAAGAAGCCGGAATGAAAATCGTGGAGCTCTTGCATAAAGATTTGCGCCCGTCCCAAATAATGAACCCGCAGGCATTCCGTAACGCCCTAGCGATTGATATGGCTTTGGGCTGTTCTACGAATACGGTGCTGCACCTGCCTGCTATCGCCAGCGAATTGGGTATAAAATGGGATCTGGCTGAAATTAATCAGATCAGCGAGAAGACCCCCCAGCTCTGTCTGTTAAGCCCCGCAGGTCCTGACCATATTGAAGATCTGAACAGAGCGGGCGGCATCCAGACTTTAATGAAGGAGCTGGCTGCAAGCGATCTTCTTGATGCAAGTTTAATCACGGTGACCGGGGAGACGATCGGCGCCAATATTGCTTCCGCGCCTTCTCCTGACGGGAAGATTATCCGTTTTATAAAGGAACCATATCGTCCTGAAGGGGGTCTGGCTATTCTTTTTGGCAACCTTGCTCCTGAAGGGGCGGTAGTGAAACAGGGTGCGGTAGCCCCGGAGATGCAGCAAAGGAAGCTCAAGGCCAGGGTTTTCGATGGAGAAGAGGCCGCTGTGGAAGCAGTGTATGGAGGAAAGATTGTCCCTGGGGATGTGGTCGTAATTCGTTTTGAAGGGCCCAAAGGGGGGCCCGGCATGAGGGAGATGCTTACTCCGACTTCAGCGGTGGCCGGTATGGGATTGGATAAAGAAGTAGCGCTGATCACTGACGGGCGATTTTCCGGAGCTACCAGGGGGGCTGCCGTAGGGCATATATCTCCTGAAGCAATTGATAGAGGCCCGCTGGCTATCGTAGAAGACGGGGATACGATTGAGATTGATATACCCGGAAAACGTCTGGAGCTGCTTCTTTCGCCTGAGAAATGGCAGCAGCGTCTGGATAAGCTGATTTTACCGGAACCGGCAGTAAAAAAAGGTTACCTCATGCGTTATGCCTCACAGGTAACATCTGCAGCGAGAGGAGCCGTCCTGGATAATCCGGGAAGGAGTGAAAAATAAATGAAATTGACAGGAGCCCAGATGGTCCTGGCCTGCCTGGAATTAGAGAATGTTGATGTTGTCTTTGGTTTTCCGGGCGGTGCAGTTTTAACCCTTTATGATGAGATATATAAAAGGGGCTTGCGGCATATTTTAACCTGTCATGAACAGGGTGCAGCGCATGCGGCGGACGGTTATGC
Source organism: Bacillota bacterium (assembly GCA_012520035.1). Taxonomy (GTDB): domain Bacteria; phylum Bacillota; class Dethiobacteria; order DTU022; family UBA8154; genus DUQX01. The sequence continues at coordinate 38,159 of JAAYOY010000156.1, read as the reverse complement.
CAGGGTTACAAATAAACCGGGTGTTGTTATCGCTACATCAGGCCCCGGAGCGACGAATCTGGTAACCGGTATAGCTACCGCCTATATGGATTCGGTTCCTCTTATAGCCATTACCGGTCAGGTGGCAAAACCCTTTATCGGAACCGATGCTTTTCAGGAAGCTGATATTACAGGTATAACTTTACCGGTTACCAAACATAATTACCTGGTAAAGGATATCTGTGAGCTGCCCTGGATTTTAAAAGAAGCTTTTTATATCGCCAATACCGGGCGCAAGGGACCGGTGCTGATCGACCTCCCCAAGGATATCCAGGCTCAGGAAGGGGAATTTGATTATCCTGACCGCCTGAAGATTTCCACTTACAGGCCGACTTATGAAGGGCACCCCGGTCAGATTATCAAGGCTTGCGACGCTATCAGAAAGGCGAAAAAGCCTTTGTTATATACCGGCGGAGGGGTGATCAGCTCCGGGGCGCATGAAAAGCTGCTGGAGTTTTCCAGGAAAGCCCGTATCCCCGTAACCACGACTCTGATGGGGCTGGGGGGGGTTCCCTGCGATTATGAACTTTTTCTGGGGATGCCGGGTATGCATGGAACTTATGCTGCCAATAATGCTATTAACGAAGCGGAACTGCTCATTGCAGTCGGGGTGCGTTTTGACGATCGTGTTACAGGAAAACTGGATACTTTTGCGCCAAATGCCCGGGTAATTCATATTGATATTGATCCTGCGGAGATTGGGAAAAATGTCCTGGCCGATATCCCTATTGTGGGTGATGTGAAGCTGGTTTTGACCGAGATGCTCAAGCGCATACAGCCGGGAGATACAGAGATGTGGTGCGCGAAGGTACTCGGCTGGAAAAAAGCTCACCCTATACGTTACAGGCAGGAATCGAACAACTGCCTCAAGCCGCAGTATGTTATTGAGGCACTTCACCGCCTCACCGGCGGGGAAGCTATTGTCACGACGGATGTAGGGCAGCATCAAATGTGGGCTGCACATTATTACCGGATGAAAAATCCTCGAAATTTCATAACCTCCGGAGGATTGGGAACGATGGGTTTTGGCTTTCCCGCTGCAATTGGAGCCCAGGTGGCTTTTCCTGAAAAAAAGGTCATCTGTATCGCCGGAGACGGCAGCTTTCAGATGAATTCCCAGGAACTTGCCACGGCGGTAAAATATAAACTTCCGGTTAAAGTGGCTATTATTAATAACCAGTACCTGGGAATGGTGCGTCAATGGCAGAAGCTTTTTTATGGAGGCCGCTATTCCCAGACAAGTCTGGCTGGAAGCCCGGATTTTGTACGGCTGGCAGAGGCCTATGGTGCCGCCGGTTTTCGTGCAAGGAATGTTGGAGAGGTGGAGACGGTAATCGATGCAGCCCTCAATACTCCCGGTCCTGTTGTGATCGATTTTCAAGTCGACCCGGAAGAGGATGTCCTTCCCATGGTTGCTCCGAACACGTCCATTGTAGAGATGATCGGGGGTGAGGAAAGGTGAAGAGGATCCTTGCCATTCTGGTGGAGGACCGCCCCGGGGTGCTGACCAGGGTTTCGGGTCTTTTTAGCCGCAGGGGGTATAATATTCAAAATATAGCCGTTGGTCCAACGACGGAACCCGGGATTTCCCGGATGACCGTTACCGTAGAAGCGGATCCGAACACTGTTGAGCAGATTGTCAAGCAGCTGAACAAGCTTGTTAATGTGCTCAAGGTCAGCGATCTTACAGATGAAAATTCTGTCGAACGCGAACTCATGCTCATCAAGGTTAAGGCTGAACCGGGCAGGCGAAGTGAAATCCAGCAGATGGCAGCAACTTTTCGCGCTAAGATTGTTGATATTTCGCCCGATTCCATGATTATCGAGGTAACCGGTGAGGAGCGAAAACTGCAGGCCTTCCTGCTTATGATGCAGGAATTTGGTATTAAGGAGATTGTCTCAACAGGCAGTGTTTCCTTGCTCAGAGGAAGTAAAGTAACCCGGGATTTGAGGGCTTAAGCGGTTTGTTGGAAGCAAGATTCTATTTGCCGCCCGATTATTCCCGGGCGGCTGCTTTTTTCAGGCTTTGCTCCGCCTAAGTTGCGAACAATTGTATACAAGAAATTATTTTTATAGTAGAATGGAGATTGTAGAGTTTAAAAGGGGGAGGAAAACATGGGTCATACCATAGCGGAAAAGATTCTGGCCAGGGCAGCAGGGAAAAAGGAAGTATTCCCCGGAGATTTAATTAATGCGAAAATAGACCTTGCCCTGGGAAATGATATTACCGCGCCTGTGGCGATCAATGAATTTAAAAAAACCGGTGCGGATAAGGTCTTTGATAAGGAGCGCATCGCTTTAATCCCGGACCATTTTACGCCCAATAAGGATATTCAATCGGCGGAACAGGTGAAGCTGATGCGCGATTTTGCCCGCCAGCAGGAAATTGTCCATTATTATGAGGTGGGCCGTATGGGTATAGAGCATGCCCTGCTCCCGGAATTGGGACTTGTATTGCCGGGAGAAGTCGTAATCGGAGCCGATTCCCATACCTGTACCTACGGGGCGCTGGGCGCCTTTGCCACCGGTGTAGGCAGCACGGACCTGGCGGCGGTCATGGCCACCGGAGAACTCTGGTTTAAGGTGCCGCCGACGATCAGGATTGTTTATCACGGCAATCTACCGCCGTGGGTTGGAGGAAAAGACCTTATTTTATATACTATCGGCAAACTGGGGGTTGATGGGGCGCGTTATGCCGCCTTGGAATTTAGCGGCCCCGCGATCGGTAAGCTGGGTATGGACGACCGCTTCACCATTTCCAATATGGCGATTGAGGCCGGTGCCAAAGCAGGGCTTTTTTCGCCGGACGAGGTAACCCGCAAATACCTCCAGGGGAGGGCAGTGAGGCCGTATAACGCTGTACTGGGTGATGATGACGCCCCGGTAGCGGAGGAATACAACTGGGATGTGGAAAGCCTGGAGCCGCAGGTCTCCCTCCCGTTTAGCCCGGCCAATGCGCAACCTGTCTCCAGCGTGGTCGGGACGGAGATAGATCAGGTTGTGATTGGTTCATGTACCAACGGGCGGATCGATGATCTGCGCCAGGCGGCTGCTATCTTAAAGGGCAGAAAGGTTCATCCCCGGGTGCGCCTCTTAATTATACCCGCCACCCAGGCAATATATCTGCAGGCTATGCGTGAAGGATTGCTGGAGATTTTTGCCGAAGCGGAAGCTGCTGTGAGCACTCCCACGTGCGGGCCCTGCCTGGGAGGCCACATGGGCATACTGGCTGCAGGAGAAGTGGCTGTGGCCACCACCAACCGCAATTTTGTCGGGCGTATGGGCCATCCCGAAAGCCGGGTATACCTGGCCGGCCCCGCTGTGGCGGCGGCCTCGGCGGTATCCGGTGTTATCGCCCATCCCGGGGATATCGGAGGAGGTGAAGCGAGGTGAGCATCTTAAAAGGCAAGGTTTGGACTTTTGGCAACGATATTGATACGGATGCGATTATCCCGGCCCGCTATCTGAATACTTCCGATCCGAGCGAACTGGCTCTGCATTGTATGGAGGATGCCGATCCATCATTTGTAGCCAAGGCATCTCCCGGTGACATTATCGTTGCCGGTAAAAATTTCGGCTGCGGCAGTTCCCGGGAACACGCCCCTCTGGCGATTAAGGCGGCAGGGATAAGCTGTGTCATAGCCGAAAACTTTGCGCGTATTTTTTATCGCAATGCAATTAATATTGGGCTTCCTATTCTCGAGTCGGCGGAAGCCGCAGCTTTTTTGAAAGAAGGACAACAGGTGGAGATCAACCTGGAAGAGGGGAAAATTAGCGAGCTTTCCAGCGGCCGTACCTTCACCGCAGTTCCTTTTCCTCCTTTTATGCAGGGAATAATGGCCAAAGGCGGCCTTATTAACTATATCAGGGAGAAACAGAATAAAAAGTAATTAAATAAAGTAAACTCATTGTTGAGGAAGGAGGTGTTAGCCTGTCCTGTGTTTCATGGATTGGGGCAGCAGGGGCAGGCAATTATGAAAAATTACAACACCGGGCAAATACGAAACGTAGCTTTAATATCACATGGAGGAGCGGGGAAAACATCCCTGGCGGAGGCAATGCTCTATACTTCGGGGGCGATTACCCGCCTGGGCAAAGTAGAAGCAGGCAATACTACCACGGATTACGATCCGGATGAAATCAAACGACAGGTAACGATCAGTACTGCACTGGCCCCCCTGGAGTGGAACGGGGTAAAAATTAATTTACTCGATACCCCGGGGTATTTTGATTTTGTGGGCGAAGTGCAGGGGGCGCTGCGGGTAGCGGATAGTGCAGTTATTGTAGTCTGTGCCGTCTCCGGAGTGGAAGTGGGCACTGAAAAAGTATGGAGTTATGCGGATAAGTATAACCTGCCGCGATTGGTTTTTATCAATAAAATAGACCGGGAAAACGCCAATTTTAGTGCCGTTCTGGAACAACTGCGCAGCTTTTTCGGCCTGAAGGTTTTCCCGTTGCAGTTTCCCCTGGGAGAGGAGAATTCTTTCCGCGGGGTAGTAGATCTTGTCAAAATGAAGGCCCTTGTTTACACCGATAAGGAGGGCCTTAAAGTACAAGAAGAGGATATTCCGGAGGATCTGCTGGGAAAAGCGGAAGAACTTCGGGAAAAAGTTATCGAAGCGGCGGCCGAATCAGATGATGAGCTGATGGAAAAATATCTGGAAGAGGAAGCCCTGGATGAGGAAGAAATAAATGCCGCGCTGCGCAAAGGGACGCTGGAGGGCAGGATAGTACCCGTCCTCTGCGGCTCAGGGACAATGAATTACGGTATACAGCCTTTGCTGGATCTGATACAGAGCGCGCTGCCTTCCCCGCTGGATAAACCTCCCGCAAAAGGTACCGTCCCCAACAAGGAAGAAGAGGTAATCAAAAAAGCCGATATAAATGAACCTCTCTCAGCTCTGGTTTTTAAGACGCTGGCAGACCCTTATGTGGGCAGAGTAAACTATTTTCGGGTAAATTCAGGAGTATTAAAGGCCGATTCTCAGGTATATAATTTTAATAAAGAGAAGATGGAGCGTATCGGAAGTGTTTTCTTTATGCGGGGGAAAAACCAGTTGCAGACAGATAAAATTGTTGCCGGAGATATCGGCGCTGTAGCCAAGTTGGCCGTAACCGGCACAGGGGATACGCTGGGCGATAAAGGCAGCCCCGTTATCTTCCCGCCGATAGATTTTCCTGATCCGGTAATTAGTTTTGCTGTTGAGCCAAAATCCACGGGTGATGAAGAAAAGGTAAGTGCAGGCCTGCACCGTTTTCTGGAAGAGGATCCGACTTTCCGTGTGGAAAGGAATACGGAGACAAAGCAGATTCTTATCTCCGGTATGGGTGATACCCATCTTGACGTTATTGTTGAGCGTCTGGCCAAAAAATTCGGTGTGGAAGTCAAACTTACGCCGCCCAAAATTCCCTATAAAGAAACCATCCGCGGAACATCTAAAAAAGAGGGTAAATATAAGAAGCAGAGCGGTGGCCGTGGTCAGTACGGGCATGTTTTTCTGGAGATAAGCCCCTTGCCCCGGGGTGAGGGATTCGTTTTTGAAGATAGGATTGTCGGCGGAGTTGTTCCCCGCCAGTATATACCGGCAGTGGAGAAGGGTGTCATTGAGGCCATGGAGGAAGGTAACCTGGCCGGTTATCCGGTAGTGGATATCAAGGTTGCCCTTTATGACGGTTCCTTCCATACGGTAGACTCATCCGAGATGGCTTTTAAAATTGCCGCTTCCATGTCCTTAAGGGGTGCTATCGACCAGGCAGATCCCGTTCTTCTGGAGCCGATCATGGATGTAGAGGTAACCGTTCCGGAAAATTTCATGGGCGATATAATGGGCGATCTGAACAGTAGAAGAGGCCGTATCCAGGGGATGGTCCCCGGTGAGGGCCAGCAGACGATCAAGGCGCAGGCCCCTATGGCCGAAATGTATGATTATGCGATAGATTTACGTTCAATGACGCAGGGGAGAGGCTCTTTCACAATGAAGTTTTCCCATTACGAAGAAGTTCCCTTCCAGGAAGCGGAGAAAATTATCGCCGCCGCCAAAGCTGAAAAAGAAGGAAATTAAGGTTTTGGTAAACCAAAAGCGGAAGGCTCCCCGGATTAGGCGGGGAGCTTCCTCAACTTCAAAGGGGTGAAGATCTTGGCCGGCAAAATAAGGGTGGGCGTTTTATTTGGGGGTCGTTCAGGTGAACACGCCGTTTCGCTGCTGTCTGCCGCCTCGGTCATGGCCGCGATGGATAAAAACAAATATGATATCATTCCCATAGGTATTACAGAAGATGGCCAGTGGCTGGCGGGAGGGGACCCGCTCCAGGCGCTGCGGAAAAAAGAATTTCCACGGGGGTGTTTCCTCGCTTCGCTGGTAACCAATCCCCTGGACCCGGGGCTATTCCTTTTTAAAGACGGTAAGGTTGTCGATTTTATTTCCCTGGATGTAGTTTTCCCTGTTCTACACGGGCCTTACGGGGAAGACGGTACTGTTCAAGGGTTGCTTGAGCTGGCAGGGATACCCTATGTAGGCGCAGGCGTTCTCGCCTCCTCCGCAGGGATGGATAAAGAGGTGATGAAAATCCTTTTCCAGCGCTGCGGGCTTCCTGTTGCTGATTTTATTGCTTTTAAGGATTACCGGTGGAGGAAGGAGCGCAGCTCGATTATTGAATTGGTCGAAAAGAAAATAGGTTACCCCTGTTTTATCAAACCTGCCAATTTGGGTTCCAGCGTTGGTGTAAGCAAGGCTTCCGGACAGGATGGGCTTATTGCAGGGATAGAATTAGCCCTGCGTTATGACCGGAAGGCGATTGTAGAGGTCTTTATCGACGGGCGGGAAATAGAATGCAGCGTCCTGGGGGGCGACGATCCCATTTCATCCGTGCCCGGGGAAATTATCCCCAGTTCTGATTTTTACGATTACCGGGCAAAGTACATCGATAACCGCTCACAGCTGATAATTCCCGCACCTCTTGATGCGGAGGCTCAGGAAAAAATAAGGCGGTATGCTATACAGGCTTTTCAGGCTGTAGATTGCAGTGGCCTGGGGAGAGTTGACTTTTTTTACCGGGAGAAAGGAAAGGAGATCTACGTCAGCGAGATCAACACCATGCCGGGGTTTACAGAGATCAGCATGTATCCCAGGCTGTGGGAATACAGCGGCGTACCCTATGGGGAACTGATCGACAAACTGGTGGAGATTGCCCTGGAGAGGCAGCGGCAAAAAAGCAGGCTCCTGACCCGGTATAAAGCTTAAATGGTCTTTCCCAAATACTCTCAAAGGCATTCGACAGACATCGGGGCAGCCCTGTATTATTTTTGAAACTTGTTAATTGATTTTTAGTGTAGTAAAATATGACCGTAATAAACCGTAAACCAAAATCGGCAAGGTTTTTGAGAATGGCAGGAGGCTGGTTAATATGATAGAGAAAGGTACATTTAGGGTTAAAAAAGAGATGGCCGGGATAAAAAAAGGCGGGGTTATCATGGATGTTACCAGCCCCGAGCAGGCTAAAATCGCTGAAGCGGCAGGTGCGGTGGCGGTAATGGCCCTGGAAAGAGTACCGGCGGATATCAGGGCTGCCGGCGGTGTAGCACGCATGGCGGATCCCCAGATTATTCAGGAGATTATGGATGCCGTAACTATTCCTGTTATGGCCAAGTGCCGTATAGGGCATTTTGTCGAAGCGCAGATACTGGAAGCCCTGGGTGTTGATTATATAGATGAAAGCGAAGTTCTTACTCCTGCGGATGAAAAGTATCATATTAATAAACATCAATTCACGGTACCTTTTGTCTGTGGCTGCAGGGACCTGGGCGAAGCCCTGCGCCGTATCGGGGAAGGCGCATCCATGATCCGCACCAAAGGCGAGCCGGGGACCGGCAATGTGGTTGAGGCGGTGCGGCACATGCGTCGGGTGATGGATGAGATTCGACAGGTGCAGGGTACCCCCGATGATGAGCTCATGACGCTTGCCAAGGAGATGGGAGCCCCTTACGAGCTGATCCTGGAGGTTAAAAAGCTGGGGAGATTGCCAGTAGCCAATTTTGCTGCCGGGGGGGTTGCCACTCCTGCTGATGCGGCATTGATGATGCAGCTGGGGTCAGACGGGGTTTTTGTAGGTTCCGGCATTTTTAAGTCCAAAGAACCGGAGAAAAGGGCAAAGGCCATTGTTGAAGCGGCCTTGCATTACGATGATCCCGAGCTCCTGGCGAAGGTTTCCCGCGGGCTGGGTGAAGCGATGCCCGGAATCGATATTAAGCTGCTGGCCGATTCAGAGCGTATGCAGACCAGGGGAGTATAAGGATTATAGGAGCCAGGCTTGAAATATTCACTTATTCCAATCTGAGGAAAACCTTTGAGCTGATTGTTCGTGAAGATATGTGAAGATATATTGAAAGGGTTTATGCCCTTTCTTTTCATTTATTTTCAAAAAGGAATCCCGGAATAAATCAAGAATATAACTACTAGCACATTTAATGCATGCGACAGGGGGACATGCGACAGGGGGACGGTTCTTCTGTCGCATTCTCCCCTAAGGTGTATCTGATTAAATGCGACAGAGGGACGTTGCGACAGAGGGACGGTTCTTGTTGTCGCACTTTCGAATTTCTATCAGGTAAATATTGCGATGAAATAAGGCTTTTCATATTATAAGTATTTCAGAGATATTATAAGGTTCTTCATTGGCATTAAATGCGACAGGGAGAACCGTCCCCGGTGTCGCATTGTCGCAGGCCTCTGCCGCGCATGAGAGATGTACCTGGGACAAGTGTGCCGGAAATATCCCGGAGAAGATCGACAATCCTGGATGGAGTGAAACGTTTTGCTGGATGGGGTGAGCCGTTTTGGACGATCTGCTTTTAAAAAAAGCATTGCACGTTAGTTCTCTGGATGAGTTGCGGGAACTCTGCCTCAACTGCCAGCGCTGTCCGCTACGGAAAGGGGCTACGAATGTAGTCTTTGGCGAGGGCGACCCGCATGCCGGGATTATGTTTATAGGTGAAGGTCCGGGCGGCGAGGAAGATAAAATGGGCCGTCCGTTTGTGGGCGCGGCCGGCAAGCTGCTCGATCGCATTATTGCTGCCGCCGGATGGAAGAGGGAGGAAGTCTATATTGCCAATGTCGTTAAATGCCGTCCCCCCGGAAACCGTAACCCGTTACAGGAGGAGATTGAGGTCTGTTATCCTCTCCTGGAGAAACAGATTGAACTGATTGATCCGCAGATTATTGTAACGCTTGGTGCTGTCTCCGCAAAGGTGCTCCTCGGTTCCTGGAATTTATATATTACCAGAGAGCGAGGGAAATGGCATCAATTTGGTAATCGCATGCTCATGCCCACGTTTCACCCGGCCGCTCTTTTACGCGATCCGGCAAAAAAACGTCCCGTATGGGAGGATATCAAGCAGGTAATGGCCCTTTACAATGAAATTAACCCGAAGGGGAACTGAATATATGATGTATGGAAAAATTTTACTGGTGGAGGATGAAAAAACCCTGGCTAAAGCGCTCAAGTTCAGCCTTGAAAAAGAAGGTTTTAAGGTTGATGTTGCTTATGATGGTGAAGAAGCCCTGCAGGCTCTCGCCGGGGGTTATCCGGATCTCGTTATTCTTGACCTGATGCTCCCCAAAATTGACGGCTATGAGGTCTGCCGTGAGATCCGTCGTAGGTCGGATCTTCCGATCATCATGCTCACAGCGCGGGATGAGGCGATCGATAAAATTCTCGGGCTGGAGTTGGGAGCGGATGATTATATGACCAAGCCTTTTAATACGCGCGAGCTTTTGGCGCGCATTAAGGCTATTTTACGCCGTACCGGCCAGGGGGGAGCTTCGGGGAAAAAAAATATCAAACTGGGAGACCTGGAAATAGATCTTATTAAACACAAAGTTGTGGTTAGAGGCTGCGAGGTGTCGCTTACTTCCAAACAGTACGCCCTGCTTAGCTTTTTGGCCTCCAACCCCGGGAGGGTTTATTCCCGGGAGCAGCTTCTTGAAGAAGTCTGGGGTTATGTTTCCGCAAGTGATTTGCGCACTGTAGATGTTCATATCAGGCATTTAAGGGAGAAAATTGAGGAGCATCCGGCAGAACCTAGTTATATTCTTACTGTCTGGGGTGCAGGCTATAAATTCAGGGAGGGATAAACCCGGATTTATTATGTTAAATAGTATTCGCCTGAGGATGACAATAACTTATCTCCTGCTTATTGTGGCGATTATGCTGGTGACGGGGATTGTGCTTTTAAATATGCTCGAAAAGCATTATCTCTCCTCCGAGGAAGAAAACATCGAGCGGACCGGCAGGTTGGCCGCCCAATCTATTATTTCCTATTTGAGGGATGATGCTGATCCGGTTCTCCTAAGCAGCGTTGCTGAGAATATCAGCCACCAGATTAATGCCAGGGTTATTATTGTCAGTACAGATAACCTTGTTCTGGGAGATTCGGTGCGTATTGGAGGGCTTTCAGGTTCAAAAATTGAACGACCCGAAATTCAGGATGCCCTCAAGCTGGAAAAAGGCTGCAGTATTCAGTACAGTCATATTTCCAAGCAGTGGGTTCTCCAGGTGGCGGTTCCCGCAAGGGAAGAGGACGGCACTCCACTGGGGGTTATTTTCCTTGCTTCCTCCCTCAATCCTGTCTATGCAACGCTTGCGGCTGTTCAACGGTTTCTCCTAATGTTTACTTTCCTTGCGCTGCTTTTTGCCGGTGCTCTTGTTGTTTTCTTTTCACATCATCTGACGGTACCGATTAAAAGGCTTACGAGCGCCGCGCAGCAGATGGCTGAGGGCAAACTTGATCAGCAGATACCCATAACCTCCAGAGATGAAATAGGCCGGCTGGCGCAGCAATTTAATGTTATGGCCAGCAGAATTATGGAGACGAACCAGCGCTTGACGCGCTTTGTGGCGGATGTATCCCATGAACTGAGAACGCCGCTGGCTTCTATACACCTCTGCCTGCAATCAATGCAGGAATATGAGATGAAACCCGAAGAGCAAAAGGAATTTTTGGATGATATATACCATGAAACCCAGCGGTTAATATATCTTGTTGAAGATCTCCTGGAGATGACCAGGAGACAGGAAGTAGCCGAGAAAGTGGAGGTATTTTCTTTAAAAGCTCTCCTGGAAGGAGTACTGGACTCTATACAGCCCCGTGTGGATCGTAAGGAGTTAAAGCTATTTACGGAAATTGACGAAAAGCTTCCTTTGCTGAATATGTCCCCGGAAGCCCTGAAAAGGGTTCTTTTTAACCTTTTGGATAATGCTATAAAGTATACTCCCTCCGGCGGATGGCTGAAGCTTATCGCCAAGAGCGACGAAAATAACGTTCGTGTCACTGTGCAGGATACGGGTTGCGGCATTCCGGAAGAGGCAATTCCTTATATTTTCGAACGCTTTTACAGGGTGGATAAAGCCAGGTCCCGTTATCTGGGCGGAACAGGTTTGGGGTTGGCCATTTGCAAGGAGATAATTGAGCATTATGGAGGGGAAATCGGACTGGAAGAAAGCCAGGAAGATAAAGGAAGCACTTTTTACTTTATCCTGCCCGTGGAGAGGAGTATACAGGAATACCACGAAGAGCTGCAGTTAGTGGAAAGCCCCGAGCCGGTATAGTGTGAGCGGCTATCAAAAAAAAAGACAAAGAGGTTAGGTTGTGCTCCAAACATTATTTTGCCGAACATGGAAGAACTTAATAAATAGCACCAGAAAGCTCATGGTTGTTTTTATGCTCCTGCCGTCTTTGTTATTTATTTCCGCCTGCATGCCCAAGGTTCCTCCTCCTCAGGGAGAGTCACCGATTGAACCGGTGGTAAGCGGTCTGGAAAATTCAGACGAGCAGTTTCTCCGCGGCCGTTTTTCCGTAGTAAATCCTGAGATGACAGTATATTCCCTGTCGATATCTGATACGGGCAGAAGTATCCTTTTTAGCCTGGATTCACGTTCTGTAAATATGATTGATGATCATGGACAGCTAAAATGGGAATTTACTCCCGAAGGCCTCCCTTTATCCGCCGTGCTGACACCTGATGGGCGTTACCTGGCTGCAGGCACAGACCAGGGCAGGGTATATTTCATTAACGATAGCGGACGTGTTCTCTGGGAAAACTATTATACGGGGAAAGTTGAGCAGCTTGCCCTGGCTGATGACGGAGCTTATTTGGCGTTTTCGCTGGCAGGAGAAGACGGGCATACTCTTTATCTCCTGGACCAATGGGGAACAACGCTTCAGGAGAAGAAAACAGGCCCTTTGCTTAAACTGAACATCCTGCCCGGGGGCGATATCTGTTATCTTGAAAAAGGGGAGGAGGTCAATACTGTTGTATACCTGAGAGATGGCGAGGTAGTTTTTGAGGAAGAAGCTCTGCTTGCTTCTATTTCCGGCTGCGGGAATTATGCCGTCATCTATAACGATGAGAAGATAAATCTATACAGACTTGATAGCCATGCAATACCCCCCCGATTGGTCTCCACCTGTTCGGCAAGAGACAAGATTAGCTGGCTGGAGATTGCCGATAATGGAGAACGTATCTTTGCCTACAGCGCTTTTTCCGGATCCGGCAGTAACCTTTTTGTCTTTCATAAAGAAGGTTACCTGCTCTGGGACAAGCGGATTCCCGGCGGATCCCTTTTGGATATCTCCTATTATGGGGAGAGAATTGTGGCTTCTTCCTGGCAGGAATACAGTGATGATTTTAATAAAGTGCTCGTTTTTGATAACAACGGCAACATTCTTCAGAAACTGGAGATGGCAACCAGGATAGAAAAGCTGGCCCTGTCGGGTAACGGCAACATTCTGGCTCTTGCCGGCAATGACGGCAATATCTTTGTTATGGATATTCCTTTTCACAGGTTCCTGACTGCGGAGACGGATTTAAACGAAGAGAACGGAACAGAGAAGGAAATTTACCATCCGGTAGCATTTAGCGTTCCTCCAGATACAGCATACTTGAAGCTTTATTTTTTTGATGAAGAAGCTGCACACCTTATTCCTGTAAACCGCGGGATTAAAAAGAACCAGTTGACCATGCAGACCGCAATAAACGAACTGGTAAAGGGGCCGCGGCGCTTAAGCAATCTTTCTCGTACCATTCCTAAGGACACCGGTATCAATATTGCTCTTAATGAAGATATTGCAATAATCGATCTTCCGGCAGAACTGAGCAAATTGGGGGGGGCAAGCCAGATAACGGGCATTTTAAATTCCCTTATCTCTACTATTTCACAGTTTCCTTATGTACAGGGGATACGTTTTTTGCTGTCGGGTGAAGAGAACGCAACATTTGGTGCGGCGGGCCTTTCTCTAGACAGGACTTTCCCTTCGCGTTTCCCGGGGAAAAATGCAAGATTGGTTTATCTCCCGTACCGTTCCGGTGAACAATACTACCTGCTTCCCCGTGAGATAATACAGCTGGGGCACAAACCATTCACCCCCGAGGAGATGGTAAATATGGTTTTGAAGGAAAGCAGGCTTTTATTTGATGAAGTGCCGGAGCTGGCTAGTATTGAGCTGCAAGAAAATTGTATTGTTCTGGACTGGACGCCCTCAATAAAAAAACTGTTTCCACTTGGAGGCAACCCGGAACAAAAAGCGCTGGCGGCCCTTTTTGTTGATGCGTTGTTGCTTACACTGGGGGAAAATTTACCGCAGGATCGCATGGTTTTTCAAGTGGAAGGCAAAACCTGGTGGCCCCCGGCCGGATATTCCATGCTGAATCTGGAAATCAGTCGTCCTTTTTATATTAACCCCGAGCAATAATTATCTTATGGAATTGTATTCCTTTCACAGTTAAGGTAGAATAATGATAGGATAGTTATAATTATCCTACTTTTCATGACAAAATATTTTTAGGAAAACGCTGTAATGCAAATTCATTTTAAGGAACGTGATTGGTTTGCTTACCTTTAAAGAAGAGATCGCCGGTATACTTTCTTCACTAACAGCGATGAGCCCTGCCGAGGTTTATTCATTGCTGGAGATTCCTCCTGAGGCGGGAATGGGGGAGTATGCTTTCCCCTGCTTTGCACTGGCGCGCCTGCAAAAAAAACCGCCGCATATTATTGCCGCCGAGCTTGCTGATCGCATAAAGCCGGGCAGTTTTTCGGGAGAAGCTCAGAATAAAGGTCCTTATCTTAATTTCTATATCAACCGCCCTTATCTCTTTGAAAAGCTATTACCGGAGATAACTGGCGCCGGTGACGGCTATGGGAAAGAGGAAGAGAATAACCATACAATAGTAATTGATTATTCTGCGCCCAATATTGCCAAACCTTTTGGTGTGGGTCACCTGCGTTCCACAGTTATCGGCAGTGCCCTTTACCGGCTTTACAGGGCACTGGGATACCGCGTGGTGGGTATTAACCATATTGGCGATTGGGGAACGCAATTTGGCAAATTAATCGTGGCCTTCCGTCGCTGGGGCGACAGCTCTGAGCTGGAAAAAGATCCTGTACATTATCTTTACCAGCTCTACGTGCAATTTCACCAGGAGGCGGAAAAAGATCCTGATCTTGATGAGGAAGCGCGTTACTGGTTCAGGCAACTCGAGCTGGGGGACGAGGATGCTGTGGGTATGTGGGAGCATTTTCGCGGTTTGAGTCTTATCGAATTCCAGCGTTTATACAGGTTGATGGGTATTGAATTCGATTCCTACCAAGGGGAAAGTTTTTATAACGACATGCTGGACGAAACGGTAGAACTGGTGCGGGAGAAAGGTCTGCTGAAGGAAAGCGAGGGAGCCTTGCTGGCAGATCTGGAGCCCCACGGACTGCCTCCCTGCCTGCTGCGCAAGAAAGACGGTGCAGCGCTGTATATGACCAGGGACCTCGCCGCGGCAATTTACAGATATAAAAAATATCGCTTCAGCAAACTTTTGTATGTAGTTGGGGCGGAACAAACACTGCACTTTAAGCAGTTCTTTAAGCTGCTCGAGTTACTGGGTTTCTCCTGGGCCGGTGATTGCGTCCACGTTCCTTTCGGCTTGATTCATTTTAAGGATGGAAGGATGTCTACACGTGAGGGGAAAGTGGTCTTTCTTGAGGATGTGATAGACAAAGCAGTTGATATGGCGCAAAATATTATCCGCGAGAAGAACCCCGACCTGGCCAATAAAGAAGAAGCCGCAAAGATGGTTGGCCTGGGAGCGATAATATTCGGGGATCTCGTTAACGATCGTATTAAGGATGTTGAGTTTGACTGGGATAAAGTGCTGGATTTCTCCGGAGAAACGGCACCCTATATTCAATATGCCCATGCGCGCATCTGCAGTATTTTGAGAAAGGCAAAGGGGGGAAGCGTAACGGCAGATCTTGGTGAAGGGCGTATAGCCGGCGGGCTGGTCGGTGAACTGGCCAGGGCAGAGGGCTTATTGGAAGCTCCCGAAGAAGAGCAGCTTTTGATAACCCTTGCGCGTTTTAAGGAGCAAATGCGGCGCGCCGCGGAGGAATACCGTCCTTCTTTCCTGGCCCGCTATCTTCTTGACCTGGCCAGGGACTTTAATAAATTTTACCACAACTGTCCTGTCCTTACGGCTGCTGGAGGTTTAAAAGAGGCAAGGCTGCTGCTGATTGATGGTGTACGTGTTGTCCTGCATAACGGACTTGATCTTTTGGGGATTGAAGCTCCGGAAGAAATGTAAACATTAATGAAGTAGGTGGAAAAATTGCTGGATTTACGTTTTGTCAGGGAAAATATTCCGGCGGTACGCCGGGCGATAGAGATCAAAGGCGAACAAGCAGCTCTGGACGATTTTCTGCGCCTGGATACGAAGCGGAGAGAACTGTTGCAGGAAGTAGAGGAACTAAAACACCAGCGCAACGTTGTTTCAAAGGATGTAGGCCGGCTGAAAAAGGAAGGGCGGGATGCAGCGGAGCTAGTGGAAAAGATGCGCCTTGTAAATGAACGCATTAAAGAACTGGATGAAGAACAAAGGCAAATTGATACCACCATGGAAGAGATACTCTTACATATTCCCAATCTGCCTGATCCTGACGTTCCTGTGGGTACTGCCGAAGAGGACAACAAGGAAGTTCGCCGCTGGGGGGACGT
Source organism: Bacillota bacterium (assembly GCA_012520035.1). GTDB lineage: Bacteria > Bacillota > Dethiobacteria > DTU022 > UBA8154 > DUQX01. The sequence continues at coordinate 22,084 of JAAYOY010000156.1, read as the reverse complement.
CCCGCAATTTGACTTTAGCGCCAAGCCTCACTGGGAGCTGGGGGAACAGCTGGGGATATTGGATTTCCCCCGAGCCGGGAAAATAACCGGTTCGCGTTTTGTGCTTTATCGGGGAGAAGGTGCCCGCCTGGAAAGGGCCTTAATAAATTTTATGCTTGACCTGCATACATCCGAGCACGGCTACAAGGAGATTTTTCCTCCTTTTTTAGTCCACAGCCGGAGCATGATCGGCACCGGGCAGCTTCCGAAGTTTGCCGAAGATGCCTTCAATGTAGCCGGGACGGAATACTGGCTGATTCCTACAGCCGAGGTCCCGGTAACCAACCTGCACCGCGAGGAGATTCTGGAGAAGGAGCAACTGCCCCTTTATTACGTTGCTTACAGCGCCTGCTTCCGGGCTGAAGCCGGTGCCCACGGCAGGGACACCCGGGGGCTGATCAGGCAGCACCAGTTTAATAAGGTGGAGCTGGTCAAATTCACATTACCGGAAGATTCCAATGAGGAGCTGGAGAAGCTGGTAAACAATGCGGAGAAGGTGCTGCAGCTTTTGGGGATACCGTACCGGGTAATGCTCATGTGTACGGGTGACCTGGGGTTTGCAGCGGCCAAAAAATACGATCTGGAGATCTGGTATCCCTCTTATAATGCCTACCGTGAAGTATCTTCCTGTAGCAATTTCCGCGATTTTCAGGCTCGTCGGGCAGGGATACGTTTTCGTCCCGCTCCGGGGGCAAAAGCAGAATTTGTCCATACACTGAACGGGTCCGGGGTTGCCATCGGGCGGACGCTGGCCGCTGTCCTGGAAAACTACCAGCAGGAAGATGGCAGCGTCGTTATTCCGGAAGTGCTGCGCCCCTATTTTCCTAAGGGTCACGAAGGGATTATCAGGCCGGAACAGGGCTAAGACTGCTTGCATTTGAGCCAATTCTTAAGAAGTGGCTGTGGAAATGTTAGCGGACAATTTGTGGATCTCTGGGATCTACTATGGAATTAGGGATTAGGATTGTTCCGCGGTGTCATTTTAGATTGATTTGGATTGCTCTCCGGTTGACAGTGTTGCTGTCTTGTGCTATACTCATGCTACGGAAAGGCCGGCGGTTTTTCTAGGGAATAACCGGGAGGGGTGTCCGAGCGGTTTAAGGAGCCGGTCTTGAAAACCGGTGACTCGACAAGAGCCGTGGGTTCGAATCCCACCCCCTCCGCCAAAAAGAGAATGAAGGAAAAATGCGGAGAGATGGCCGAGCCGGTCGAAGGCGGTCGCCTGCTAAGCGATTAAGCGGGTTAAAGCTCGCTTCGTGGGTTCGAATCCCACTCTCTCCGCCACAATATGCGCCCGTAGCTCAGCTGGATAGAGCGTCTGACTACGGATCAGAAGGCCAGGGGTTCAAATCCTCTCGGGCGTACCATAAAAGATAAATCTAAGGGCTTGGAGGATACTCCAGCCTTTTTTCTTTAAGAATAGCAAGCAGACTGCAGGAAAAAAACAAGGACAAATTAAAGGATATTTCGGAGGAGCTTTTTAATGATATCGAGAGATGAGCAATATATGCAGGCAGCGCTGGATCTGGCTGAAGAAGCGTTTAAGCGCGGGGAGGTGCCCATCGGTGCGGTGCTGGTAAGGGATGGTGAAATATTATCCCAAAATCACAACCGGCGTGAGGAATTGCAGGATGCCACGGCACATGCGGAAATTCTGGTCCTGCGCGAGGCGGGAGGGCTGCTGGGAAGCTGGCGCCTGCTGGGGACTACGCTATATGTTACGTTGGAACCGTGCCCGATGTGTGCCGGTGCCCTCGTGCAGGCCAGGGTATCACGCCTTGTTTTCGGGGCCCGGGATCCCAAGGGAGGTGCAGCCGTGTCGCTTTATAATATCCCGGCGGATCCGAGATTGAACCATCGCCTTGAGGTGGAAGAGGGTATTTTAAGTGAAAGATGTGCTTCATTGCTGCAGAAATTTTTTGAGGAACGGCGGAAAAAATGAGTAAAATCATAAGTAATGTTAAAGGAAAAAAGTATCCGTATACCAAATACCATGTAGAAACTGAGGTGCAAAATAGAGAGTATAATGTACCGATTTTACAGGGTTCTGCTGGAAAATGCTTGAAATGTGACTTCTGGAAATTCCGCCACGTTATAGGCGCGCAGGGAGCCGGGTATTTTGTGAATTTCAAGGTTCCTTTACAGGTTTCGAGTACTGTTGTATAATAAACAATACAGTCCAGTGAAGATGAGCCGGCGAAAGTAAGAAAATCTACTGCAAATGAATAAGGAGAGATGGCCGAGTCCGGTTGAAGGCGCACGACTCGAAATCGTGTAACGGTTGATCCCGTTCGTGGGTTCGAATCCCACTCTCTCCGCCACTTCTGACTGCGACAGGGGACGGTTCTCTCTGTCGCAAAATTATCTTTTGATGGGGATGGGTAACTGCGACAAAGAGAACCGTCCCCTGTCGCTCCCTGTCACAATGTATTTTTTTTATTTTTCTGCAGTCAGCTTGCATTTATAAATTGTATATGGTAAAGTAACTTGGAATTGAAAAGATGAGAACAACCTAAACGAACTTAAGGCCTCTCTTAACATAGCTAGGACGAAGTATGTTTGTGTTATTCCGCTTTTTGATTCAAAAAATATTGAGGAGGCCTGCCATTATATGGAAGGTAAAGTAAAATGGTTTAATTCAGAGAAGGGGTACGGATTTATTGAAAGAAGCGAAGGTGGAGATGTATTTGTCCACTTTTCAGCAATCCAGACCGACGGGTTTAAAACACTAGAAGAAGGGCAAAGCGTAAAATTTGAGGTTGTTGAAGGTAATCGTGGCCTTCAAGCGGCCAACGTTGTTCCTCTATAAGATTTCCAAGGCGTGCGACAGAGGGGACGGTTCTCTCTGTCGCACTATTTTTTATTACTGGGAATGTGGTAGCTGCATAAAAAGAACAGCCGCTTGCTGTAGCCTCTGCTAAGCAATGGGGTGTTTAAATTCAGTTTTATACTATTCAACACTTGAAAAACAGCGCATAAAGAAGGCATTGGGGATAGTTATAGCAGTATAGGGGCGGACGTTGACACTAAAACTACCTGTGTGGAGCGATAGGGTGTGAACACTCTTTCGTGTAAATGTCAATAACCTCCATTGTTTTATGGGGATTATCGACATTTACACGGGTGTTTATTCAGCCTCCACTAAAACCGCATGTACGACAGCGAGAACCGTCCTCTGTGTTGCATGCGACAGCGAGAACCGTCCCCGCTGTCGCATCCCCGCTGTCGCAAAAACCACCTGTGCGACAGTAAGAACCGTCCCTAGTGTCGCACTAGTGTCGCACTGTTGCAATGTTACATTATTGTTCGCTATTTACTTTGATTGTAGTGTTGCCTCTTGCCTGGCGCAGGGATATGCTATGTGTTCCTTCTCCCCAGCTTTTTACGGCTTTCAGCCAGGGCTTTACATCTTGCGGTACGGCCAATTCCTGTTCTGTCCTTTCGTGCCCAGTCATCTTTTCTTCCCGGGTTTCAAGTAGGTCCCATGTTACATTGCCCTGCAGATCCCCCTGCCTTAGTATTTCCACCGCCAGGCGGGTATCTTCTGCCGAATCAAGGTACACCTGTGAATTATTCCCCTCGTGGTTTATGGACCAGTTGCTTTTTACAGCTGGCAGGTGGAGCTGAAGATTCCCCCGGGTTTTGAGGACCTCTACATTAATTGTTTCCGGAATGAGCACGGTTATTTCCTGGTCTGTTACCTCGTGGTGGAACAGGAGATGATGCGAGTTGGCAGGACGGAAGATTTTCACGTAAAGGGTGTTCCCTAAATGCTCCCCTTTTACCATCTGCTCCTTCGCATAGGCTTCCGCTTCCTCTTTCGAGAGAAAATACCCTTTGTAAATGGCGGATATTTTAATCTCATCACCTTCGTATGCCTTTAAAATCACGTCACCGCTTTCCACTTCAAGAGAAAGAGACTGCAAACCGTCGTTAATGCTGCAGGACAATTTTTCTTCTTCAACCACCCGGGCGCTGGAAAGGAAAAATTTTTGTGCCGCTGCGAACAATCCCGACGATTCAAGGAAATAAAACCCGGCGCCGGCTGCCAGGAATACTATGACCAGGAAAATGCTAAGAAAATCATAAGTGAAACGAAACCTGCTCTTTTTGGAAAAGGCCAGCGAATTAAAAAGGATTATCTCTAGCCCGAGAACAATGATCATCAACGGCCAAAAATTAACGATATAGTATAAAATGTCAACCTCGAAAAACCTGCCAAGGATTAGAAATAACCCCAGGGCAATTAGCGTTAACCCCATGGAAAAGGTTCCTACTCTCCAGTATCTTATTTCGCTGTTTCGTCCGGCAGGCTGGGGACGGGCTGTTTGCGGAGCCGGGCCGGGAATGCTCCGGTTTTTCGCATTCTGTTCACTATTGTTTTTCTCCACTGTTTTTCACCTTCTTTCCCCGCAGAATAAAGACCCCCAGTGCAATTAACAATACCGCCGTTAAAAGGGAACGAAAGTCGTACCAACCGGTGTCAAAATAAAGGGACCACAAACGCCCGAGGTGGCGGTCTGCCAGCAGATAAGCTCCGAGCACGATGAGGCCCCACCCCAGCCAGGGTTGTTTTGTCCTCAAAGCTTCCCATTGAATGAGCGGTTCATCGACAATCTCACCATAGAGAGTGTAATCCCTTGTTTTTTGCAGAGCATCGAAAAGGCCGTAGAACCAGATGATGGGAAGCCAGAAAGGAAACCCCAGCCGCAGAAAATCAACTAAAAATATCGAGCCGAAAAAAAGGATCATAAACTGGAGCCCGCGGTTCATCGCTCCCAGGTAAAGATGGCCTACCCCGGGAATAAAGGAGAGAAAAAACGTTAGGATTAAACTGGGTTTTCCGTGTTGCATAATTGATACCCCCTTACAGTAATCTGTTTTTTCTTAGATAAAGTTTATAAAATCTTTTAATCTATCCAATAAAGAGTGGAAATAATAATCCGATATAATAAACTGATCAAAGTTCTGCAGTTCCCCCGGCAGCCGGGAGATGTAATCAAAAAACCCAAAGTGAACCAGGATTACGGTGATACACGCCGCGGCCGCATAGTGGAGCCATGCCCAGGCCCGTACGTTTCTTTTTTCTTTAAAAGAGCTAATTTCCGGCAAGCCGCCCATGACTCGATCAACAAAACCAGCGGGTGGGGATTCCAGGTTGTTTCCCAGACAGTCTACGAAAAGCTGCAGGCAGTGCTCACAGGTTTGCAAGGCTTTTCTGTATTCTTCTTCATTTTCAACCTTCCCCTCTGTATAATCCGCCCAGTTAAGATGTTGATGTTCGGGGCATTTCATTCTTTTCACCTCCCGGCTCTACTTTTTTCAGCATTGCTTTTGCCCTGTATATTCTGGACTCTATCGTCTTCACCGAGACCTTTTCCTTGCCGGCCATTTCCTTGTAAGTCTTTCGCATAATGTAATGTTCGAGAATTGCCCGCCGGTAAATATCTGGAAGGTTTTCGATTTTCCGGTAAAGTTCGGACTGCTCTTCGAGCTTAATTACGGCTTCCTGTGGATCAAGGTCCTCTGGAATATTGTTCCGCGTGTATATCTCCTGCTCATCGCGCAGGAGGTGATGGCACTTTTCCCGCCGGCAGTAATCCAGCGATTTGTTCACTGTTATGCGGACGAGCCAGGTAGAGAAAGAAGCCTGAAAACGAAAACTGCTCAGGGAGCGGAAAGCTTGCCAGAAGGCCTCCTGGGAGATATCCTCAGCCGCAGCGGGATCTCTGACAATCTTTAGGGCTGTCGTATAGACTAATTTGCTGTATTTAATAACCAGCGGCTGAAAGGCTGCTTTTTCGCCTTTCAGGACTCTGGCTACCAATTGCTTCTCTTCAATAACCGCCGCCCCCCTTCAGCCTTTTATATTGTTAGACGCTTTAATTCTTAATTTCACTGCATACAGGAATAGAAGTAGGAATATTAGAAGAAATATAGAAACCTTATATGTAATGAAATATTAGCATATCCATTATCCTACAACAGGTGATATTGATCCAGCTGGCACAGAGAGGAAGATCATGGTTAATACCATATTAAATTAAGACCCCTCTGCCGGGGCAACTGCTGTAACTGCTGTATGTACCATAAAATATTGACATATGCTCATTAATTGGGTTACAATTTAAAAAATCAATAAAAAAGCAGGATGCGGGTATATTCTACCGTATCGAAGTAGAGAAGTAGAGAAGCAGAGAAGCAAGGTGCTGTGATATGAAAAAAATTTATGCCACAGGTCGCTCACTCATAATGTAATTATTTTAACGCCATTGGGGTTATCTCAGAAGATGGCAGTATCTGTAAACAGTGGAAAGAGTCATTTTTAGGAGTTGATAAAAGGTGAGACAGCTACCATCGAAAATCTTGATCAAAGGCGCCGGGGATCTGGCCAGCGGAACCGCCCACCGCCTGTGGCAGGCCGGATTTGATGTTGTCATGCTGGAGCTGCCGCAACCGCTTGTCGTAAGGCGCAGCGTTTCTTTTGCTTCTGCCGTTTATGAGGGTTCCGTGTCTATTGAAGGGGTTGAAGCGAGATGTTGCCAAGGGATCGAAGAGGCCGATCGAATAGATGAATTGTTGGGAAAACGAATTATACCCGTTTTTATCGATCCGGAGGGTAAGTTGGTACAAATCTATCAACCCGATGTTCTGGTTGACGCCATTCTGGCCAAAAGAAATACAGGCACTTCTATTGGAGATGCACCCCTTGTTATAGGGCTGGGTCCCGGTTTTACCGCCGGGAAGGATGTCCATGCTGTTATTGAAACCCAGCGGGGCCATGATCTGGGCAGAGTAATCTATAACGGTTCTGCCGCCCCAAACACCGGTGTGCCCGGCGATATTGCAGGCTTTGCACTGGAAAGAGTGCTGCGGGCACCGGCTGCAGGGGTATTTACAACCCAGAAAAAAATTGGCGACCTTGTCGGGGAAGGCGAGACAGTTGCTACTGTAAACGATGTACCCGTGAAGGCGGCAATAAGCGGTGTTCTACGCGGTTTACTATTTCCTGGCCTGGAAGTTGAGCCGGGGGCAAAAATTGGAGATATCGATCCCCGCGGGAAAGAAATAGCTGTTCATACCATTTCTGATAAAGCGAGATCCGTAGCAGGAGGGGTGTTGGAAGCAATTTTACATTTGTCGTATAACCGGTGATCATATAGCACTTTATTATTATGGCTCCACTGTAAAATTTCATTTTGATTAACATTGTTTCTAAAGTGGAGAGACTATATTCGTTTTCCTTATTTTATTATGCTGCAAACAAGAAAAGGCCTAAAAATTTTATAGTGGAGATCTATTAAATTCAATTCATAAATAATGATTTTTGCAGTGGAATCAATTATATATGATGTTTTGTCTCCATTAGGTTCAGTAGTATTTAGCGGTGCTTTAGCTGCAGCATTTCAATTAAAAATTTGTTCCGGGGGTGTGTAAATTGATGGAAAAAGATATTTTTGAACATCTTAGTAAGATGGCAGGAAACGCGGAACCTGCCGCCCTTGTTACGATTATCGAATCAACCGGATCCGCTCCGGGTAAAACAGGCTTTAAAATGCTGGTGGATCTTGAAGGAAATACATTGGGTACTGTTGGCGGCGGCCGGATTGAGGCGACAGTGATCCGGGATGCTGTAGAGGCCATTAAAAAAAATGCCTCCCAAATCAGAAAGTACAGGCTGGATAATGAACAAGCCGGAGGGTTGGGAATGATCTGCGGCGGGGATGTAACGGTCTTCATCGATGTAATTATTCCTCCGGAATCGCTTCTTATTATCGGCGCAGGGCATATTGCCCAGCCCCTCGCAGCTATGGCGAAAATTGTGGGTTTTCATGTGACCGTGATGGATGACAGGGAGGAATTCTGCAACAGCGAGAGATTTCCGACGGCGGATCAGTGCCTGGTTGGAGAGATACCTGAGCTGCTGCAGAATTGGAAGATAACCAGGAATACTTACATTACCATTGTAACGCGTGGCCATGAACACGATCAGATAGCCCTGGAAAAAACTCTCCTTTCCGGAGCTTATTATTTGGGGATGATCGGTAGCGAAATTAAGGTTCAAACAATATTTAATAACTTAATGGAAAAAGGTTTTACAGAAAAAGACCTGGAGAAAGTGCATGCTCCTATCGGTCTGGATATCAAAGCCATTACCGCAGAAGAGATCGCCGTCAGCATCCTTGCACAGTTAATATTTGAAAAGAACAAAGCTAAAGCTTTTAAAGGAGTAAAGTTTAAAAAGAACACCTGTCCTGCTTGACAACTGTGAAATAATAGTATAATTTTAAATTTAAAAGATTCTGTTGCCGTTTGCTTTATAAAAGCACTAAGCGCTACTAAGTACTTAAGTGCTAAGGAATAATTCTGTTGGCGCTAAGTGCTGAGCTCTGAGGACTTTGTCCTGCAACCTTACATTAAATTGAAATAAGCAAACTTGTTAAATTATAATCGGTTATATGGGGCAGTGTAAGTTTATTCAAAAACCCTTTTCTTTTACCGTCGTTATACGTGTAGAAATATAACGCCATCGTTATACGTATATAAGTATAACGATGAAGAAAGGCGCATATAAATAATATACGGCGCGAAAGCTTCATATAAATTAAATTATATACAGCGCATTAAAACGTGATTAAGAATTGAACTGGTCTGAAGAATTGAACTAAACAAAACTGAACTGATGAAAAAAGCACCGGAGAATGATACTGTGATGAAGAAAAATTTATTTTTAGAAGGAAATATCCGTCTGGGGAAATCTGCACTTATTCGGGAAATCCTGCTTCCCTTTTTGCCCAAAGTGGGAGGGATTTTTGTGCAGAGGATATTTATTGGGGAGCGGTATGTCGCGTTTAAATTGCATCCGATAAAAGAAGCGGCGGATTACAGGTTGAATAAACACGTAAACAGTTTAAGTGAAGTGGACAACCTTTTTCTTTACAGCGACAGCCAAGGTAAATGGCGACCGAATAAAGAAGTTTTTGAAAACAGCGGGGTTGCATACTTGAGGGAAAGTGTCGAAAAAAACAAGCATTTAATACTGCTGGATGAATTGGGAGGGGTGGAGCTTGACTGCCCCGCTTTTATGGAAGCGGTTATGACGGTGTTAAACAGTAAAATTCCCGTGCTCGGTGTTTTAAAATCCCCGCGAAATGCGGAGAAGCTGGATGCAGCCCTGGCTGGTAAATGCGCTGACAATGCGTTTGCTGTTTCTGTTGTTTATGCAGAAAAAAACGAAAGGAGGGGTAGTAACAGAGCCTTTTTCCTGCAGCGTATCAAATCTCATCCGGAGATGGAGCTCTTGCGAGTTACCGGGAGCAATATCCCGGAAATCAAAAACAGAGTAAAAAAATTTGTGGAGAGGGCCGTGTTGTGAGCGTGATGAAAGAATGGACAGACGAACAAATTTTAAATTATTACCTGGGAATCGAGCACAGCGACTACCCGCGGGTGTTCTGGGAGGCCATGCGGCCGCACCTTGACGGCTGCACATCCTTGATTGATATCGGGTGCGGTCCCGGGGCGTTTGCGCTGGCGGCTGCCCGGGATGGTTTTCATGTTCAGGCGGTAGATATAAGCAAAAAAAACCTTGATGCCCTGCAGGGGAGAATAAAAGAGCTGGGGTTGAAGAAGGTAAAACTTATTTACGGCGATTGGCTGGAGGTGGAGGCCGAAAAAAGCGATGTCGCTGTCTGTGCTTACAGTTTCGGCGGTACAATCGGCACAGCCCGGGGGCTAAAAAAAATATTTGAGATCGCCGGAAAGGCTGCTTTCTTAATTTCTCCGTATTCAAGCGTTCAAACTGATTTTTTAACTGAAGAACTTTACGTAAAAATGGGAATTGCGCCCCCCTCTTTCAGCGGTGACTACCGCGACCTCCTGCATCTGTTACAAAATCAGGGGAAGGAGGTTGAGTGCAAAATAATTGAATATGATTTTGGTATGCCCCTGGCAAGCAGGGATGAGCTCGACAATTGCGTCTTTTACATGGGAGAAAAGCTGGGGTTGCCTCCCACGGATCTTTTAAAAGAGCATCTTCAAAAAATTATCACCACGAGAAACGGCCTTTGCTGGGTTCCCAACCCCAGGAAAAGCGCCATGATTATCTGGAAAGGGAGAAGTGAAACAGTTGACAATGATTAACAAGTTTTTTATCAGGTTTACTACCTTCGACTTCGTAATTATTGCACTTTTATCAGCCTGCGGGATTGCCACAAAACCTTTTGTCAGGTTTTTGGCCGAGATATTTACGGGAACCCTGGTCCCCATCGGGACGGTAGCCGGTATCTTTTATATGCTCTGGATTGTCCTGGCCTGCGCTATTGTAAAAAAAAGGGGAACGGCTATTTTAGTCGGCATTGTGCAATCAGTATTGGTAGTGGTATTTGACATGCTCGGCAACCGTGGCTTGGCCAACCTTTTAGTTTACGTAGTACCCGGGATTACCCTGGAACTGGCGATGCTGGCCTTCCCGCATTATGTTTCTACGCTTTTCAGTTCGTTTACCGCCGGAGCGGTGTGCAACGCTACCGGTTCGTTTATCGTTAGCGTGGTTTTTATGCGCCTTGCATTTATTCCCATGCTGGTTTCATTGATTGTTTCCGTCATTTTTGGAGGAATTGGAGGAATTGTAGGCTATAAGCTATACGATGTGGTCAACAATTTAAAAGGTGCGCAAGGGAATACAGCGAATGAGAAACCGCAGGATTAGGTCAGGGCAGGATTAGGCCAGGGCCGGAATATAAAAATACTGGTGGTGAATAAGCGGAAAACATGAAAAGCATGGAGCGCCTGAAGGTAGAACATTTATTTTTCACATATGAAGCGAGTAATCATCCGGTTTTAAAGGATATTACCTTTAAGCTTCTTGAAGGGGAAGCCCTGGGGGTTATCGGGCTGAACGGCTGCGGTAAAACCACCATGAGTTACTGCCTCTGTGGCATTATTCCCCATTACCTGAAGGGAAAGCTGGAAGGGCGGGTGCTGGTTAACGGAAAAGACACCAGGGAGACCCCTTTATACCAGCTGACCACAGAAATAGGAATTGTCCTGCAGGATCCGGGTATCCAGTTGTTGATGCCTACGGTAGAAGATGATATTGCCTTTGCCCTGGAGAACCACAACCTCCCCCGCGAGGAGATCAGGGAGCGCATTTACAGGACTATGGAAACGGTGGGCATTACCGGGCTTAAAGACGAAAATCCCAACAACTTGTCGGGGGGCGAAAAACAGCTGGTCGCACTGGCTACTGTGCTGGCTCTAAACCCTTCCATTATTGTTTTTGACGAATCTCTCTCCATGCTTGATGAGCTGGCGGCGCGAAGGATTATAGCAGTCATGCAGAGATTAAAAGACGAGGGAACCACTCAGGTTATTATTGACCACACCATGAAAGGTTTTGAAGTGTACGACAAAATTTTTATTCTGGAAGAGGGGCGGATTATCTACCGGGGTTCCAAAGATTTTGTCCTGCAGAACAAAGAGTTCTTAAGGGAACACAGGTTCTTTTTCTAGCGCCAATTGTTGCTGAAGTTATAGCAAGGCCGGAGGTGTTAAGGTGGCTTTTATTTCATTGCAGGAAGTGAGTTACACTTACAACGGGCGGAAAGAGGCTGCGGTTAAAAATATTACTCTTAATATTGAAGAGGGGGAGAAGATTGCCCTTACCGGTTTGAACGGCAGCGGCAAGTCCACGCTGGCCAAACTGATCCTTGGCCTTCTCAAGCCTCAAGCGGGAAACATCGTTCTCGACGGCCTTCCGCTGGGTAAATATTCCCTGGTTAAAATTGGGGAAAAAATAGGTTATGTTGTTCAAAACCCCAGCCAGATGCTTTTTAACACGAGCGTCTTTAACGAAATTGCTTTTGGTCTGAAATGGAAAGGCAAGGGAAAAGATGAGGTTTTTCACCTCTGCAAAAAATACCTGGAATTCTTTGAACTCTGGCACCTGCGGGACGAGCTTCCCTTTAACCTGAGCGAGGGGCAGAAACAACTGGTGGTAATCTGTGCCGTGTTGGCACTGCAGCCCCGTTTTCTGATCCTGGATGAGCCGACAAAGAGCATCGACACTTTCCGGAAAAAAAGGTTGAAAGATATTTTGCAGGAAATCTGGCGCCTTGGTACGGGAATTATGGTTATCAGCCACGATAAGGAATTTTTAACAGCTTACGGCGGCAGAAGGATACACATGGTAAAGGGTGAGGTTGTAGAAGATGCGGGTAGATATCAGAACTAAACTCCTTATAGTGGCTATCTTTTCCGTTTTGGCTCTGGCATATCAAGATCCCCGGACCCTGGGCATTATCTTGCTTTTAAACCTGTTGACCGTTATACTCTTCAGGGTGCCGCTGCATATTTTTCGCGGCTTTAAAGGCTTTATCTATATGTATGCAGCATTGATGGTTATCCAGAGCTTTTTCGTGAGGGACGGGGAACCGCTGTTGCAACTGGGCAGCATTTATCTATTAACTACTGATGGAGTTCTTTACGGGATATCCATAATGCTGCGCTTTTTTATACTGGTTGGGTCGGGGTTAATTATATTGAACTGTAACACTTCAGAGTTAATCCTGGCGCTGGTCAAGCTGCGCATTCCTTACGAGATTGTCTTTATGATACAGGTGGGGATCAGGTTTATCCCGGTATTCATGGGCGAACTGCAAAATATCTTTCACGGTATCCAACTGCGGGGGGTAGACCTGCGCCGGGTTTATAAAAGGAAAGTGCTCAAAGTGTATGTCAGCATCTTTTCTCCGGTTATCTACAGCGTTTTGCAGAAGGCTGAAAAGCTTTCGATACTGCTTGAACTACGTGGTTTTCGTAAATCTCCTACCAGAACATATTATCGGGATATATCCCTGGGGAAAATAGATTATGTGATCATGACTCTTTCCTTAATTATCACCGCAGTGCTGGTCTATGCAGTGCGACACTAGGGACGGTTCTTACTGTCGCATGCGACGCCCAGGGGTGCTACGCCAGAGACGGTTCTTGCCGTTGCAATTTTAAGAATGCTGGCTGCGACACTAGTGCGATGCAACACTAGGGACGGTTCCTAAAATTTGCAATTTTAAGGAATGCTGGCTAACGTAATTTTTTCTTAGCTATATTTCTTAGCTATATATTAAAAAAATATCTTTTAGGCACTAGTTAACAGTATCGATACATATTACCAAACTTCCAAGTGTAGGATAATATAAAGAAAAGGTAGTACCTATGCAGGCAGTTTTAAGGTTTGCAATAAACTGGACATATTATGCGACAGGGAGAACCGTCCCCTGTCGCACTTGTCGCGTACTTTTTTCTCGCACACGATACACTGCTGTGTTATAATGTTAATGGAAAAGGACAACTCTGACGCTTTCGGTAAATTAGTTGCGAGCCCTTAAGCCTGTTTTTTTCCAATGATCTTAACTGCTTAAGCTGTAGGTCAAGCAGGCCATAATTTTTAAGCCATGGGAACGTTTCATGGAGAGGAGGGAACCGTGCTCATGGCATGTTTTGATCACGGTATTCATATTGCCTGGCAATGTATTTAAATGGGGGGATTTTATGTTAAGCAAAGTGCGCAGAATATTTGTAGAGAAGCGGAAGGGATACAATATTGAAGCCCGCAGCCTCTATGAAGAACTCAAAGAGTACCTGGGAATCAAAGGGCTGGAAGACGTGAGGGTTTTGAACCGCTACGATATTTCCGGCATTACGGATGAGGAATATGCCAGGGCGCGGGATATAATCTTTTCCGAGCCGCCTGTAGATCTGGTTTACGACGAAGTTTTTCCGTTAAACGAAGATGAAAGGGTGTTTGCTTTAGAGTACCTCCCGGGCCAGTTTGACCAGCGCGCCGATTCAGCAGCCCAGTGCGTGCAGATTCTTACCCAGAGAGAACGTCCGGATATACTATCCGCTAAAGTAATAATTCTCAAGGGTGATATTACCGACGAAGAATTCGAGAAGGTTAAAGGCTACTGCATCAATCCGATCGAATGCCGGGAAGCCTCCCCGGATAAGCCGTCTAGTTTGGAGATGGAAACGGCGGTACCGGATGACGTGCAGATTCTTGAGGGCTTCAACGGGAAGACCCCGACTGAACTGCAGGATTTTTCAAATGAACTAGGCCTGGCCATGAGCTTTGATGACCTGGTGTTTTGTCAGGAATATTTCAGGAATAAGGAGGAAAGGGAGCCAACTATAACGGAGATCAGAGTGATCGATACCTACTGGTCGGATCACTGTCGCCATACTACTTTTTTAACGAAGATTGAAGATGTAAAGATCGAAAAAGGCCGCTACAGCGAGCCCATTGAGAAAGCATACGACGAATACCTTGTCTCCAGGAACTATGTCTATGGTAGCCAGGAAAAAGATATCTGCCTGATGGATATTGCGCTGATGGGGATGAAGGAGCTGCGGAAAAAAGGCCTGCTGCAGGATCTGGACGAGTCCGATGAGATCAACGCCTGCAGTATCGTCGTTAATGCCGAAATAAACGGTAAAAACGAAGAATGGCTGGTCATGTTCAAGAATGAAACCCATAATCATCCCACAGAAATTGAGCCTTTCGGCGGTGCGGCCACCTGCCTGGGTGGTGCGATTAGGGACCCGCTCTCCGGCAGATCTTATGTTTATCAGGCGATGCGGGTGACGGGTTGCGCAGATCCCAGGGCCAAGGTCGAGGATACCCTTCCCGGTAAGTTGCCCCAGAGGAAAATTACTACCCTGGCGGCGGCCGGGTATAGCTCCTACGGGAACCAAATCGGCCTGCCAACCGGGCAGGTTACGGAGATCTATGACCAGGGGTTTTTGGCCAAGAGAATGGAGCTCGGTGCCGTAATTGGCGCTGCCCCCAGAGATAATGTTGTGCGGGAAAAACCGGCCCCGGGGGATCTGGTTCTGCTGGTGGGCGGGAGAACCGGCCGTGACGGCTGCGGGGGCGCTACCGGGTCTTCCAAGGAACATACGGTTGATTCGCTCTTTACCTGTGGGGCCGAAGTGCAAAAGGGTAATGCCCCAACAGAGAGAAATCTTCAGAGGCTCTTTAGGAACCCTGCGGTTAGCAGGATGATAAAAAAATGTAACGACTTCGGTGCCGGCGGCGTTTCGGTAGCTGTTGGCGAACTGGCTGCCGGCCTGGATATTAACCTGGATGCTGTCCCTAAAAAATATGCAGGCCTGGACGGTACGGAACTGGCCATCTCCGAATCCCAGGAAAGAATGGCTGTAGTAGTGGCGCCCGGGAACCTGGAGGCTTTTACCAGCGCTGCAGCCAGAGAAAACCTGGAAGCAACCCCCATTGCCAGGGTGATCGCCGAGCGCAGGCTAAAGATGTCCTGGCGAGGCAAGCCCATCGTGGATATTTCCAGAGATTTCCTGGATACCAGCGGGGTCAAGCAAAAAACAAGGGTTGCGGCAGCTTCACCGGTTGAAGATGAAAACTATTTCGATACTCTTCCCAATGCGATAGAAAAGCGGCTTCCCGATTTAAAAGAAGCGTGGCTGGCAAATCTAAAAGATCTAAACGTTTGCAGCCAGATAGGGCTGGTTGAAAGATTTGACAGCACTGTCGGCGCCTCGACAGTGCTGCTGCCCCTGGGAGGGAAGTACCAGGCGACGCCGGCCGAAGGGATGGTTGCCAAGTTGCCGGTTCTCTCCGGCGATACCCGTACAGCCACAATCATGACCTTCGGTTACAATCCTGCGCTGGCCAGCTGGAGTCCCTTCCACGGCGCACTCTATGCCGTCATAGAAGCTGTGACCAAAGCGGTGGCACTTGGAGCGGATTACCGCAGTCTGCGCCTTACCCTTCAGGAATATTTTGAAAAACTGGGCCAGGATCCTTCCAGGTGGGGCAAACCCTTCAGCGCCCTGCTGGGAGCATTTTATGCCCAGAAGAAGCTGGGCATCCCGGCTATCGGCGGGAAGGACAGCATGTCGGGCACTTTCATGGACCTGCACGTGCCGCCCACACTAGTTGCTTTTGCGGTGGGCGTGGTTGACGCGGAACGTGTCGTATCGGGGGAATTCAAAAGTCTGGGAAGCAAGGTGGTGCTGCTTCCCGTAACCAGGGATGAAAAAGCCATGCCCGATTTTTACAAGCTGGGGCGCAGTTTCGCTAAAGTAACTGAACTGATAAACTCGGGGGCAGTGCTATCTTCCTGCAGCGTAAGGATCGGGGGGCTGGCGGCGGCGGTTTCCAGGATGGCTTTCGGCAACCGGATCGGAATGAGCTTTACCTCTTCCGTTGGAGAGGACGGCCTGGTTGCCCTCTTTCGTGCCGACTACGGCTCCCTCATTTTAGAGCTGGATGGGCAAGTGGATCTGGAGGAAACTTTCGGCGATGTCGATTACCGCCTGCTCGGTTACACCGTTGAAAAACCGGCAATCACGCTGCATGGTACCGAGATCGGGCTTGACGAAGCATATTCAGCCTGGGAAGAACCCCTGTCGGAGATCTTCCCAACCAGGACGGCATCCCTTCCGGGAGAGCCCCGGGAAATAGCTTATACGGTAAGAAACACGCACAGGCCAAAAATCAAGAAGGCCAGACCGCTGGTGTTTATACCCGTATTTCCGGGGACAAACTGCGAGTATGATCTGGCCAGGGCTTTTCAAAGGGCAGGCGGAGAAGTGGAGACGCTGGTAATAAAAAATCTTACCCCGGCGGATGTGGACGAATCCATTCGTGAAATGGCCAGGAGAATTGGGAAAGCACAGATCGTTGCGATTCCCGGCGGGTTTAGCGCCGGCGATGAGCCGGACGGCTCAGGAAAATTTATCGCCGTCATGTTCAGAAACCCCCTGATCAGCGAAGCCGTGATGAAACTCCTTAAGGAGCGGGACGGGCTGATGCTGGGCATCTGCAACGGGTTTCATGCACTGATCAAACTTGGCCTGGTCCCTTACGGGGAAATAGTCGAGAGGACGCCGGATAGCCCTACCCTTACGTTTAACCGCATCGGTCGCCACGTTTCCCGCCAGGTACGCACAAAAGTGGTCTCCACCCTTTCCCCCTGGTTCAACAACGTAGAAGCCGGGGCGGTCCATACCCTGGCCGTTTCCCACGGTGAGGGAAGGTTTGTGGCACCTGATGTATTGATAAAAAAACTAATCCGGAACGGGCAGATCTGCACCCAGTATGTTGATTTCGACGGAAAGCCGAGCAACGACATACACTTTAACCCCAACGGGTCGGATGAGGCGGTAGAGGGCATTACCAGCCCGGACGGACGGGTGCTGGGCAAAATGGCCCATTCCGAAAGAATCGGGCGCTATGTTGCCGTAAATGTCCCCGGGGAAAAAGACCAGCGCATCTTTGAGGCCGGGATTAATTATTTCCGGTAGGAATTTCTGTTTCTTGATACGTTTTATAATAAAAATTATAATGAAAAAGGGATAGGCGCTGCACTTAACACCGACGTAGCTCAGGACCAAATCCATGCAGGCTTGCAAATTGGCATTTTTCTGTTAGGTGACAGCAGGCAACATAAGCCTGTTTCGTACATTCTGTGCCATTGATAAGATCATCCTTTGACTTTATCAAAGATGAAATTTTCCCAGAAATATTTCGGGGTGACATTATCACAGATTAAACACACCTGATTTTCTGGAGCCTTGCAAAAAGAACCGGTTTGGGTTAAAATAAAGAAGTAGTTTGTAGTATAATTAAATATTGCAAATGAGTCCTGCGGAGAGATGGCTGAGTTGGACGAAGGCGCTCGCCTGGAAAGCGAGTAGACGGCGAACACCGTCTCGAGGGTTCGAATCCCTCTCTCTCCGCCATTTTTTTCTCTTAATATGTATGTGCCAATAAATTTGGTCGTGCTAGATGGGGAGGTAGCGGTGCCCTGAACCTGCAACCCGCTAAAGCAGGATTGAACTCCTACCCCCGGCCCTTAGCTTTGCAGGGTCTGCCTCCGGTAAGTGGTGAAGAAGCCTTGGTCCTGTGCGGCATAAGCCCATAAACCCCGTCAGGTCCGGGAGGAAGCAGCGGTAAGTGGTGACTTGTGGGTGCCACAGGGGCGCTGGGGCTGAGCAAACTGCCGGAGTTACGCCTGGGGGGCGGGGTCAAAGGTAGGTGCACGACCATTAATATTAAATCACTTAGTCAGAAGCCGGGAGCCAGAACACTTCAGAAATTCGCTTCAGCTACAAAGGCCGATTATTATGATATATTATATGATGAACAGAATATAGATTTCTGGTTCCTGGTTCCTGGATACACGAATACATATATAATAAGTAAATGTTCTTTATATCATTAACATTAAACATTGCTGTTTGAAAAAACCGCCAAGCCGGGGCAGGCGCCCTTCTGTGTCGCTGGCGGTTTTTTAGGATAAAGACCGGATCCACGAGAAGACAGCCTGCCAGGAAGGCAACCGGTAATCGTTTCGGACGGGCGCATTATCCGGCAAGGTTAGGGTAAGGTCATTATAGAGTATAGAGGGGTAATTTTCATTGTCAACCCGGAGCCCTGAAAATAAGCCATACAGAGCCCTGTACCGCAGCTGGCGGCCGCAGTTCTTCTCCGAAGTTGTGGGGCAGGAACATGTTGTCCGTACGCTACAGAACGCCCTTGCAGCGGGGCGTGTAGCTCATGCCTACCTTTTTTGCGGCCTCAGAGGTACCGGGAAAACAACAATGGCCAAACTGCTGGCCAAGGCTCTCAACTGCCTGGAGGGGATTAACCCGGAACCCTGCGGCAGATGCCGTTCCTGCCAGGAGGTTATGGACGGACGCAATATGGATGTGCTGGAGATCGATGCCGCCTCCAACCGCGGGATAGACGAGATTCGCGATTTGCGGGACAAGGCCCGTTATGCTGCGGCGCAGAACAGGTTCAAGGTTTATATCATAGACGAAGTGCACATGCTCACCAATGAGGCGTTTAACGCCCTGCTCAAGATCCTCGAAGAGCCGCCTCCGGGGGTGGTTTTCATCCTGGCCACTACCGAAGTATACAAACTTCCGCTGACGGTCGTTTCACGCTGCCAGCGTTTTGACTTTCACCTGCTGGAAGGGAAGCAGGTTGTGGGTCGCCTCCAGGAGGTTGCCCGTGGGATGAATTTTTCTGTAGAGGAGGAAACCCTCTATCTTCTGGCGCGTCAGGCAGAGGGATCGATGCGGGATGCGCTTGGCCTTCTGGAACAGTGCAGGGCTTATGGCGGTGAAAAGGTTAGCTACAGCGAAGCGCTGGAGATTCTCGGCCTTACCGCGCCGGAGGCAATCTACAATTTGTTACAGGCGATAGTGGAAGGGGATAACCTTTCGGGGCTGGCCGCTATCAATGAGGTGGTGAGCAAGGGGAAGGATTTGCAGCGCTTTTTGCAGGAGATGACCCTGTACCTGCGCCGGCTGGTTCTGCTTCAGTCCGGCAGCGATGAAGAAAAGACCCTTCAGGATGTACCCGGCTTAAAGCCCTACCTGCTCAGGCATAAGGATAAATTTAACGACCTCGTATTACTGGAAATGCTTGAGATCCTGCAGGGCCTCAGCGGCAAGCTCAGGAATTCTTCACAACCCTCGTTTCTCCTGGAACTGGCTTTTTTGCGTCTGGTGCGGGTCTATCGCTTTCGCGATTATCTTTCTCCGGAGGCGCTTCTAAGCCGCCTGGAAGAGCTGGAAGAGAAACTCCAATCAGCTGGTCTGGAAGGGTTAAATGCTGGAACCGGGGCTAAAAGCCAGGCTTCCGGGAAAGAAAAGCCGGCTGCCGGGCCCGAAAGGGCTGCCGCTGCAGTTGACGATTCTGTCCCCGGTGAAATACTGCCGCCGGCAGACGGAAAAGCACCGGCAGGAGAGGAAACAGCTTCAGGTCTGGGGAAGGCAGCAGCTCCGGAAGGGGACCCGGGTCTCTTAGAAGGGGAGACTCATTCTCCTGCGGGTAGCTCCGGTAAAGTGGGATTTGAGGAACCGGAACGAGAAGCGGAACGGGAACCGGAGCGGGAAGTTGATCTGGAACAGCTGAGGGAAATATGGCATAATAAGTTGCTGCCGGAGATAAAAAAACAGCGTAAGCATAATATTTATGCCCTGCTGCAGGACGGCCGCCCTTTTTCCTGCAAAAAGGGCGTATTTACCATTTGTTTGCCTCAGGGATACAGCTTTCATAAAGGGAGAATAGAATCAACCAGGAATAAAAAATATATAGAATCTTTGCTGAAATACCTGCTCGGTTATGCCGTGGATTTGAGGGTTATTTTGCAGGAGAAACCTGAAGAAACTGGCAACTGGTTTGGTTCGCAAGAAGAAAATACGCGTGAAGAAAATCCACGTGAAGAAATTACACGAGAAGTAAATGCAGAGAAAAGCACAGCAGGAAAAAATGCACAGGGTAAAAGCTCTCTGGAAGAAAGCGAACAAGAAATAAACAAAAAGGAGAAAACTAAAGGGAAAATAACCAATCGCCACTCTCTTCGCTCCGGTTATAAGCATAACCCGTTGAATGAGAGCGGCGCGGGTTACGGTGCCGGGGGCACCCAGATAAGCGGGGATAACGATTATTTTATTCGGGAGATGCTCGAGCTTTTTGATGGCAAACTTATCGAAGCCGGCAGCAATGAACTAAAATCCCGCGAATTCTGGTCTTTTAGTATTGATTCCGTAACCGAAGAAACGGATGAATAAGAATATCGGTGATGAAAGGAGATAGAAAAAATGGCAAACGGTAAAATGGGTAAGATGCTCAAACAGATGCAAAAGGTTCAGGCAGAAATGTTAAAGCTGCAGGAAGACCTTGCTAAACGCACTGTAGAGTCTACCAGCGGGGGTGGAGCGGTGCGCGCTGTGGTCAGCGGTTCCAAGGAACTGGTTGAGCTGCAGATTGATCCCGAGATTCTCAAGGACGAAGAGGCGGAGATGATCCAGGATCTTGTGATCAGCGCGGTTAATGAAGCTCTTCGCCAGGCCGATAAAATGGTCAGCTCAGAAATGCAGAAAATCGCCGGTATACCGGGCCTGCCAAAAGATTTATTCTAAACCGGCCATATTTCGGGAAGGTTGGTAACATATATGCTTTTTTCCCCCTCAATTACAAGATTGGTTGAAGTATTTCGACGCCTGCCCGGCATTGGGCCCAAAACGGCTCTGCGCCTGACTTTTTTTGTTCTAACGATGAAAAATGAAGAAGTGCAGGAGATGGCCCGTGCTTTAGTGGAAGCCAAGAAGCGGGTAAGGTATTGTACCCGCTGCCGAAATCTTACTGAAGATGAGCTCTGCCCTGTCTGCAGGGATGAGCGTCGCGATAAAGCTTTGCTCTGTGTGGTACAGGAACCGCGGGATATGATGGTTATTGAAAAAACGGGGCAGTTCAAAGGCAGGTATTTTATCCTTCACGGGGCTCTCTCCCCGGTGGAGGGGATCGGCCCCGACGAACTAATGATTCCGCAGCTCCTGCAGCTTATAAAGGATAAAAAGATCGAAGAGGTCGTTATCGCCACCAATCCCAACGTCGAAGGCGATGCCACGGCATATTATATCGCCGGGGCTGCAAAGCCTCTGGGGGTCAGAGTAACACGCATCGGTTTTGGGCTTCCGGTGGGCGGGGATCTGGAATATGCCGATGAATTGACAATGACCCGCGCTCTGGAGAGCAGAAGGGAGATGTAGGGGACGGTTCTTGACTTGCCTGTCAAAATATAGTAGTAATTTGTAGTATATGGATAAAAGTGGCCAAATGGAGTGATTCAACAAATACAAAAGGGTAGAGCACTATTTCAAGATCGATATAAAAATTAAATAATGGATAATGATACATATTTACTGGAATTAAGTAAATATATATACATAATAATCCTGTTAAGGCAGGTATTGTTATAGATGCTCTAAAGTTCTAAAGCATAGAAGGGATATTTTCATTATATTACGAACCCGCCGGTGGACAACAGGGGAGCTTTTGGGAAGATTAACTGAATCCCGAGTAAGCAGGATAAAAAAATTAAGAACAAGAGCAAGAACAAGAACCGTCCCCGGGCTTGCCCTGAGCAAGAACCGTCCTTGGCTAGAATAGAATAGAAAAAAGGCAAGAACAAGAACCGTCCCCCGGCTTGCC
>JAAYOY010000155.1 GCA_012520035.1 Bacillota bacterium | reverse complement strand
TAAGATTTGACATTCTCAATATCGTTGAAAGTTTGTCAGCTATCCCCGGTTTAAAAGATCTTTCACTGACAACCAATGGGATTTTACTGGAGAAGATGGCTGTTCAGCTGGCTGCAGCGGGGTTGAAAAGGGTCAATATTAGCCTGGATTCGCTGGATGAGGCCAATTTCAGCAATATTACCAACGGCGGGAAACTTCAAAGCACCCTTAAGGGAATTGATGACTCCCTGAAAGCAGGGCTGACTCCCATAAAAATTAACATGGTATTACTAAAGGGTATTAATGATCACGAGATAGAAAATTTTCTCTCCTTGACGATCAGGAAGGAGCTTGATGTTCGCTTTATCGAATACATGCCCACACAGGGGCCGAAGAAATGGTCCAATTTCTTTTTGCCGCTGCAAAGTGTTGTGAAAATAGCGGAAAAAATTGCTCCTGTGGAGGATGTCCCCGGGGAGCATGGAGGCGGCCCCGCACACTATTTTCGATTAAAAGGGGCGCTGGGCAAAGTAGGTTTGATCTCGCCTTTAAGCCGTCATTTCTGCCATCGCTGTAACCGGTTAAGGGTTACTTCCGACGGAAAAATAAAACCCTGCCTTTTTTCCAGTGACGAGATCGACTTGCGCGGCTCATTATCCAGCAAGGAAAAAATTAAAGAGAAATTTTACGAAGCACTAAAGAAAAAACCTGATCCGCATAAAACTGCGGCAAATCCTGCTGACCGGGTCAGGCAATATCAGAGCAGCCGTTCTATGTCCCAAATTGGCGGATAAGCAAGGCAGATGAAAACATTTCGTTAAAAACAGCTTGATAGAGGTGATAATTTATGGCAGGCCATTCAAAATGGGCTAATACCAAGCACCGCAAGGCAAGGGTAGACGCTCAGAAAGGCAAATTGTTCACTAAAATTGCCAGGGAACTCATCGTTGCCGCCAGAGAGGGCGGTCCCGATCCGGATGCGAACTTTCGCCTGCGCCTGGCCATACAGAAGGCCAGAGATGTAAATATGCCCGGAGACAATATCAATCGGGCTATTCAGAAAGGTTCAGGAGAAGGGGAAAGCATATCTCTGGAGCAGGTAACTTACGAAGGGTACGGCCCGTCCGGAGTTGCTATTCTGCTGGAGATAATGACTGACAACCGCAACAGGACCGCTGCAGATATCAGGCATATTTTCTCACGGCGCGGGGGAAGCATGGGCGAATCCGGTTGTGTTGCCTGGATTTTTAACCGCAAGGGTTATCTAACAATTGATCGTGCTGAAGGATTACCCTCAGAAGATGAGCTGATGATGCTTGCGCTTGAGGGCGGGGCGGAAGATTTTCAAACAGAGGAAAACAGTTATGTAATCCTGACTTCTACTGAAGATTTTGAGAGAGTTAAGGACACCTTTATGAAAGAAAACATTAAACTTTCGACGGCAGAGGTAACCATGGTACCTTCAAATCTGGTACGTATTGAAGATGCAGATGAGGCTGCCAAAGTGCTCAATCTTCTGGAAGCCCTTGAAGAACATGATGATGTTCAAAACGTTTACGCCAATTTTGATATACCTGATGAAATAATGCAATCACTCCAATAATTATGCGATTCCTTTTATAATAGGGATTTAAGGATTAATATTTGTCATTCCCGGAAATAATATAATAATCCATTTCCGGGAGGGACGTTTATGCGTAAGAAATATTCCGATTATTTGCGTTATGGGACCTGTTTATTGATGGTCTCTCTTTTTTTAGCAATGTTACTGCTATATTTCAACGTTATTGGAGGCACCCCCGGTTCCGGAGAAGACCCTGATTCCGGAGGCGGGTCCGGAGGTGCTGGAGATTTACCTTTTATCGTCCGCGAGGATTACGGAAGCGATGAGTTTTTCTTTAAAAAAGAGGAAAGGGAACCTGATTGGGTTAATAAAGAAAATAATCCGGGGGCTAAATTGCCGGAGGGAAAAACGTTTCTCGGAGTCCACAATGAAAAAATTGCTGTCTTTGTAGAAGACCTCTCCGGGGATAAGATTTTAATAGAGATCTTGCCTTATAACGTAAAAAATGTATACTATGAGGAGCTAAAAAGAGGGATACCTTTTTGCGGTGAAGAGGAAAAAATGAAGTTACTCGAGAACTATACATCTTAAGAGTTAAGAGCTTTTTTCAGCCAATAGCAGGTAAAAGCCGGGCCTTTGTAGAATATGGAAACAGATTGCACCTTGGCATATTTACCGGTACCGCACCGGGAGTTCACAGGAGGCGCTTGCTGATGCGCGTGATTGGTATCGATCCGGGCCTGGCCACTGTCGGCTATGGCATTGTGGAAAAAAATGGGGATAAGTACAGGGCAATGGATTACGGTTATATCGAAACCCCGGCCGGGTTGGAGCTATCCAAGCGTCTCCTGGATATTTATTACAGCACAAAGCTGTTAATAGATAGATTCTCGCCCGACGAGCTTGCAATAGAGAAACTTTTTTTTTGTAAAAATATAAAAACCGCCTTGCAGGTAGGGGAAGCCAGGGGGGCAATACTAACCGCGGCGGCGGAAAAGGGGATTGCAATCTTCGAGTACACTCCCCTGCAGGTAAAACAGGCGGCGGCAGGTTATGGACGAGCAGGGAAAAAGCAGGTACAGCAGGCGGTATGCCTGCTGCTCAGGCTCATGGAAATTCCCAGGCCCGATGACGCTGCAGATGCTCTGGCCATAGCGCTCTGCCACCTGCAATCATCGAGGTGGCAGCGTCTGATTGAGGAAAAAGCGGGGGCTAAATATGATTTCCCTGTTTCAGGGGATAGATGAACTGTTTAATGAACGGCAATTAATGATCTGTATTATCCTGCGCCTGCCCGGCTTGATGTTAAACTGCTCTTCGGATTAATATACAGCTTAATATACAGCCGGGCGTCGTAAAGTGGAATAAAAACCGGGGGCGGTGTAAAAAGTGCTCTCTTTCCTGCAGGGGACGCTGAAGGAGTGTTACCCTGAGTATGTTGTTGTGGAGATAATGGGAATTGGGTTTCAGATTTTAATTCCGGCATCGTTCTATTTTCAGCTGCCCCTTCCCGGCAATACGGTGACTATTTATACGTACCTGTATGTCAGGGATGATGGGTTATATTTATATGGCTTTCGCAGTAATGAGGAGCGGGATTTCTTTAAGTTGCTCCTCGGCGTTACCGGAATTGGCCCCAGAGTAGCACTGGCTGCGCTGGGGCATCTCTCGCCAAACCAGATTTCGGCCGCTATCGCAGAAGAAGACCTTTCTACATTGACAGGCGTTCCGGGGATAGGAAACAAAACCGCTAAACGGCTTGTTTATGAATTGAAAGAAAAAATCAACACCTGGGTGAAAAA
This sequence comes from Bacillota bacterium, assembly GCA_012520035.1. Taxonomy (GTDB): domain Bacteria; phylum Bacillota; class Dethiobacteria; order DTU022; family UBA8154; genus DUQX01. The sequence continues at coordinate 7,667 of JAAYOY010000155.1, read as the reverse complement.
AGACGGTGTTTTACCAGGAGTTGAGGGGATTAACCCCGTTGAATGGAACGACGTGCAGCAGGCTTTAGTCGCTCTGGGTTATTCCACCGGGGAGGTGGAGAAGGTAAAAAAAGCCCTGGCTGCTGAAGAAGCGGAAGGGGTCGAGGTTCTTTTCAAAAAAGCGCTGGCCCTCCTCGCACAACGCTAAAGGGAAAGAGTTTTGAAATAGACCTGGGCTTTGCGCCGGGCAGTTCCGGACGGAGGGGATAAATAGATGAAGGACAGGATCGTTTCTTCCCGTTTAAAGGGCGAAGATGTGTCGCATGAGAATAATCTGCGTCCTTTAACTCTCGAAGAATTTATCGGACAGGAAAGTCTGAAAGAGAAGATGAACATTTATATCAGAGCCGCCCGTGAGAGGGGAGAAACGCTGGATCATGTGCTCTTGCACGGGCCGCCCGGATTGGGCAAAACAACGCTGGCTTTTATTATTTCAAGGGAGATGGGGGTTAATTTAAGGGTAACCTCCGGTCCGGCCATAGAAAGAGCAGGCGATCTGGCTGCCCTTTTAACCAATCTCTCCAGCCATGATATTTTATTTATAGATGAAATCCACCGCCTGCACCGCAGCGTGGAAGAAATACTCTACCCGGCGATGGAGGATTATGCGCTTGATATAATCATAGGTAAAGGCCCGAGCGCCCGTTCCCTGCGCCTTGACCTCTCTCCGTTTACTTTAATCGGGGCCACAACGCGGGCAGGGCTTATATCATCACCTTTAAGAGACCGTTTTGGCATCGTTGAGCGGGTTGAGTTTTATTCTCCGGAGGCGCTTTGTTCCATCCTTTCCCGCTCGGCAAGGTTAATGGGGGTGGAGATGGACCGGCAGGGAGCGATGACGATTGCCCTCGCTTCCAGGGGAACGCCGCGCATAGCCAACAGGCTCCTGAGAAGGGTCAGGGATTTTTCACAGGTCAGGGCGGAGGGGGCCATTACAGCGGAGGTGGCGCTTGAAGCCCTAAAAATTTTGGACGTTGACCAAATAGGCCTTGATGCAACTGATTATCTCTTGCTGAATACAATTATCAAGAAATTTGATGGTGGGCCGGTAGGGCTTGAAACGGTTGCTGCTGCCATAAATGAAGAGGCTTCCACAATAGAAGAGCTTTATGAACCGTACCTGATGAAGATCGGCTTTTTAAAGCGCACTCCCAGGGGGAGGGTCGTTACCCGGAAAGTTTACGAACACCTTCGATTAAAAAATGAATTCTCTTGAAAAAATATGATCGCCGGAGCAAATGAAATGGCTCCTTGACTGCCGGGCAATAAAGGATATTAGAGAAGGTGAACATAAAATGAATTTGCTTTTGCATATCTGCTGCGCGCCCTGCAGCCTTTACAGCTGGCAGGCTTTGGAAGAAAAAGGCCATAGTCTCTGCGGCTTTTTCTTTAACCCCAACATCCACCCATACCGGGAGTTTAAGAAAAGGAAGGAAACCCTGCGCTCGCTTTCCGAACAGGAAGGGAAGAAGATGATCATCGATGAGCGCTATCTGCTGGATGACTACCTGCGCGCCGTAGTGCACCATGAAGAAAAGCGGTGCGAGCTTTGCTACCGGATGCGCCTGGAAGAAACGGCGCGCAAAGCTAAAGAAAAGGGTATGGAAGGGATCTCTACAACCTTGCTCATCAGCCCTTATCAAAAGCATGATTTGTTGCGTGAGATGGGGGAGAGGATCGCCGCGGAACACGGCTTGAAGTTTGTGTACGAGGACCTGCGTCCGGGTTTTCGTACCAGTATGCGCCTGGCTGCTGAGAAAGGCCTTTATAAACAGGGTTACTGCGGTTGCATTTACAGTGAAAAGGAACGTTATAGTACTTCAAAGTCGAGGTGATTCTTAATGCCGGAAAATATCGGCAGGTTTTTGTTGATCGCCGGTGTAATTTTGGCTGCGATCGGGCTGGTATTTCTTGTTCTGGGCCGTTTTGGCCTGGGTCGCTTGCCGGGTGATATTCTCATTAAAAGAGAAAACCTGACAATTTATTTTCCCATTACGACGATGATTATCATTAGCATCCTGCTAACACTGCTTTTTAGCCTGTTTCGGAGGTAATACGGTACGGGGTAGCACGGGTTCATAGTAAAATGTATAAATAAGTTTAAAAGAGGCAGCCAAATAGAATAGCAAAGCAAGAACCAGGAGAGCTGTAATAGCAGGAGAGCTTTAATAGATAGATAAAGAAGTTGAAAAGACAGAGATATTAAGGGGGGTATAGAGATGTACATATTAGTTGCCGGCATTTTTCGCAATATGAGGAAGATTATCCCTGTGCCGTTAATTATTTTTATTTTTTTGCTGCTTTTCCGGGGTTCGGCCTTTTCCGCCGCGACGCCCGAAATAAGGGTTGGCCTTACTCTAACGGGAAACGCTCTTGAGCTATCCTTTGACAGCGGTTATGAGATAATCAATACGGCTTCCGGAACTCCACTTCAGTTGTCTCCCGGAAGGTATAAGCTGGTTCCTACACAGGGCGGCGTAAAATTTCTGGATCGTCAGGGCAACGACTGCGGGATTTACAGAGAGCCTTTGTATCTCAGGCCGCAATCTACTCAACCCTCTGACGCCACGTTTTTTATGCATAATGCCGTTTATGGCAGCGAGTACCGCGGAGCGCTGGAAATAACTTTAGCCGGCGGCAGCTTAAAGGCGATAAATGTTCTTGATCTGGAGTCTTACCTGCGTGCGGTTGTCCCGCGGGAGATGCCCTCTTCCTGGGGGAATTACGGCGGGACGGAAGCTTTGAAGTCGCAGGCGGTAGCGGCCAGGAGTTATGCTCTTTTTAATCTGGGAGCCCGGCGGCATGGCGGTTATCATCTCTGTGATGATCCCCTGCACTGCCAGTACTATGGAGGAAAGAACGCCGAAACAAATAACACGGACAGCGCCGTTGGCCAGACCCGCGGGGAGGTTTTGACTTATAACGGCAGCCTTATTGAGCCGCATTACTGCGCATCAAATGGTGGATATACTGAACTCCCACAGAACGTTTGGTCAAGCGGATTGCCTTACTACCAAAGCGTCCACGATCCCTATGACGATCCTTCCAATCCCTTGAAATTGAGCAATTTTATTGTCCACCCCTACAGCACCTGGGAAACATCCATACCCTTAAAATCCCTGGGTTCCTTGCTTGCTGCAGGCGGTTACGGCAATCCGGGAGAGGTAAAGAGGATTTACATTGCCTCAAAGTTTGATAGTGGCAGGGTCGGTGAACTTCGTGTCGAGGGAACAAATGGTTCCGTATCGCTTTTCAAGCAGGATGCCCGGTTTGCGCTAGGCCTGAGAAGCCAGCTCTTCACCGTTAAGGAAGAACTCGAGCCTTGTGTTTGGGTCGCTTCGGCCACCGGTACCATTGAGACAAAAAACAGTTTTCCTGAACTTGAAGGGAAATGGGTTGCTGGTGGGTATACTATAAAAAGCATGCTTACCGGTGAGCGCTTTGCCGTCGTGGGTGACGGGGTCAAAGGGGAAGTCCCGACTCTGGGATATGTCTTAACCGGGCGCGGATCCGGGCACGCTATAGGTATGAGTCAGAACGGTGCCTATAACCGTTCCAGGGCGGGTCATTCTTACCTGGATATCCTTTCCTTTTATTACCCGGGTACGGATGTATCGGCTGTTTATTAAGATCCCCGGCAATCGGCCGGTGTTATGAAATTGATCGGTGTTCCAATGGAGGTAAAGTGAGAGAAAAGGTCTACTCCAAACTTAGAACCGATGATTTTGACTACAGGCTGCCCCCGGAGCTTATAGCTCAGGAACCGCTTGAAAAACGGGACAACTCCAGGTTGCTGGTGCTGGAACGTAGCAGCGGGGACATACGTCACAGCTCGTTTTCAAGGTTACCCTTTTACCTGGAGGAAGGGGACCTGCTTGTATTAAACAATACAAAAGTTCTTCCCGCCCGCCTCCTGGGGAAAAGAAAGGATACCGGGGGGAAAATCGAGCTTTTGCTTTTACGCCGGCTGGATGGCTCAAAGTGGGAAACGCTGGTTTCACCGGGGAGAAGGGCCATGCCCGGGACGGTGCTGGTGTTTGGAGACGGGCTTCTGGAGGCGGAGATCCTTGAAAGGACAGATTCCGGGGGGAGAATAGCTCTTTTTAAGCCGGCGGAGCCTATGTTGGGCAAGCTGCTGAAGATGCTTGGGAAGGTGCCCCTGCCCCCTTATATTAAAAAGCAGCTGCAGGACGGCGAGCGTTATCAGACGGTTTATGCCAGGGAAGAGGGCTCTGCCGCTGCACCTACAGCAGGGTTGCATTTTACACCTTCTGTTTTTGAGGAGCTGAACCGGAAGGGCATTGATTGGATTTACCTTACCCTGCATATCGGAACGGGCACATTCCGCCCAGTAAAAGATGAATACGTGCAAGATCATGTTATGCATAGCGAATACTATGAGCTCTCTGCTGAGGCAGCGGAGAAAATTAACGCTGCGAAGGAAATGGGAAAAAAAGTTATTGCTGTAGGCACAACCTGTTGCAGGGTTCTGGAAACGCTGGGCGATGAGAACGGGAGGATTCGCGGAGGGCGGGGGGAGACGGATATTTTTATCTATCCTGAATACAGGTTTAAAATAGTAGATGCGCTGGTTACAAATTTTCACCTGCCGCGTTCAACCCTGCTCATGCTTGTCTGTGCCTTTGCCGGCAGGGAAAAGACCTTAAGGGCTTATGAAGAAGCTATAGGGCTCGGTTACCGTTTTTACAGTTTTGGTGACTGCATGCTGGTGATCTGAGAAACGCAGATTTTCTATTATAAGTTCAGCAAAAATATGTAAATAAGGCTAAGTTTGACAACAATTCTTAAATAGTTTAAATTAAAGCGTAGGTAAAAAAAGCTATGGCGCTAGCGTTAAAAATCACTGCCAAATGCGGAAGTGCACGTGCAGGGGAAATTCATACATCACGGGGTATCATTGAGACGCCCGCCTTTATGCCGGTGGGGACCCAGGGCACCGTAAAAGCGATGACCCCGGAAGAGCTGTGTGAAATAGGTGCCGGGATTATCCTGAGCAATACTTACCACCTTTACCTTCGCCCGGGGACAAAGATTATTGAACAGGCCGGCGGCCTACACAGTTTTATGCACTGGGATCGCCCCATCTTGACGGACAGCGGTGGGTTTCAGGTATTCAGCCTCAGCCCTTTACGTAAAATTGAGGAGCAAGGGGTTACTTTCCGCTCGCATATTGACGGCTCTACTCATTTTTTCTCTCCCGAAAAGGCGATAGAAGTGCAAAATATCCTGGGATCGGATATTATCATGCCCCTTGATCACGTGGTATCATACCCGGCAAGCTATGAAGAAACGCTTGAGGCGATGGAGAGGACCGTCCGCTGGGCACGGCGCAGCAAAGAATACCACCGGCACAATCAGCGGGCGGAGGAACAGGCGCTTTTCGGCATTGTCCAGGGCGGCACTTATGAGGATTTGCGGGAGCGCTGCTGCAGCGAACTTATCAATATGCACTTTGACGGGTATGCCCTTGGGGGGTTAAGCGTCGGTGAGCCGAAAGAAACCATGTACCATATATTGGATAAAACGGTCCACCTTTTACCTCCGGAGAAGCCCCGCTACCTTATGGGTGTAGGTTCTGCAGATGCGCTGGTGGAAGGAGTCAGCAGGGGGATCGATCTTTTTGATTGCGTTTTACCGACGCGTATTGCCCGCAACGGCAGGGTTATGGTTCCGGAAGGTTATCTAACCCTGCGCAATGCTGAATATACTCACGATATGCGGCCGATTGATCCGGAATGCTCATGCTATACTTGCCGTCATTACAGCAGGGCATACATCAGGCACCTGCTGAAAGCAAATGAGATACTGGGGGTGCGTTTAACGACGTATCACAACCTGTACTATTTAACAGGGCTGATGCACGGGATGCGGCGTGCCATAAAGGAGAACAGTTTCGGGCAGTTTTACAAGGATTTTTGGGCCAAATACAATCCAGGCCACTAACGAAATATACTTTGAATAAATGAGGAGTGATAAGTAGTGTTCTCAACAGAAGCACTGGCGGGTTTTTTACCAATTATACTGCTGTTTGTAATTTTTTATTTTATGCTGATTAGACCGCAGCAGCAGCAGCAGAAGAAGAGGAGGGAGATGCTCTCCAGCCTTCAAAAAGGGGACCGCGTTGTATCTATCGGCGGGATCTACGGGATGATTAAGGAGCTTACCGACGAGACGGTTATCCTGCGTGTAGCCGATAACGTTAATATTAAGATGGCGCGTACAGGTATTGACCGTGTTTTGAAAGATGATTAGATAGTATATTTAGCAAAGGAAAGACATATATAAGCAGTAGGGAACTGCACAGTATTGCGGTGTTCTATCCCCTAAAATCCCTATTGGAGGTGCGATCATGAATAACAGTACCGGACGCTCCTCAGGTCAGGGCGGGTTAATCTTATTCTCTCAGGGCAGCGCAACATTATTGGTTGCCCGGGGATTGCTGGTTGCCCTGCTGCTTTCTTTCATTTTTCTGGCGCTATACACATTGCTTTTGTATCTTTCACCCCTTTCAGAAGCCTATGTTCCTTACCTGATTTACGGCGGAACCTTATTGTGCATTTTTTTGGGGTCTCTTTATGTTGGAAAGCGGACCGAAGAAAAGGGGTGGCTGCGAGGCGGCCTGACCGGGCTAATCTATGTCCTCACGCTCATGCTTTTTTGTTTCCTTTTCAATGTAAGTATTGAGCCGGGTATAAATATCCTTACCAAGCTCTTTCTGGGGTTTGCTTTCGGGACGCTTGGCGGGATCCTCGGGATCAATTCATAATCCTTTGGTGTTCTTTTTCTTTAAAATTACATCTATATTACATCTTTCCGGCAAGGAGCAGGAAGCCGATTATTATAAAGGCTGCACCGGCTCCTTTTTGTATGTATTGAGGCGGCAGGTAGCGGGAGAGGACGGCACCAAGAAACACTCCCAGAAGGGAGGTGAGAATAAGGGCAACGGCAGAACCGAGAAAAATCCCCCAGATGGGACGATCCTGTGCTGCAAGGAGCAGAACCGAAAGTTGCGTTTTATCGCCCAGTTCGGCCAAAAAAATGAGGGAGAAAGTGGTAATGAATGTTTGCCAGAAGCTCATGTGTTTCGTCCTTTCTTCTTTGGTTATTTTATTATTACCCAGTTCGAGGCGGCTGCGATACTGCTTTTTATAGTACTATTTCGGTGCTCTTTCATTCATTCCTTTTACCTTTAAAATATTATCCGGCAATAGTTGCAAGAGTATGTCCTTCCGGCAGTTTTATTTCGCCCGCACCATCGGTATCTGCAGGTATTTGGGCACTTTGTGTTCTTTTTACAGCACATTCATTAACATCGCACACCGGTAAACGAGGAAGCAGGTTAACAGTGCGCTAAATGTGGTAATCAGAGCGGCGGCAGCGGTCCATTTGTAACTGCCTGTTTCTTTAAAAATAGTCAACAGCGTTGTTCCACAGGGAAAATGCAGCAGCGAAAAGAGCATCATATTCAAGGCCGTGACCCAGGTCCAACCCTGCGCGATGAGCAGTTCCCTGACTGCATTCAGGCTGCTGATTTCAAGCATCGTGCCTGCGGAAAGATAGCTCATCATCAGGATTGGAATGACTGTTTCGTTGGCCGGGAAGCCCAG
>JAAYOY010000154.1 GCA_012520035.1 Bacillota bacterium | reverse complement strand
TCGTTTTTTCGGTTTTATTCAGTTTTATACCCTTAAGATTGTGGATCGCTGCCCTGGCAGCGGGGGTGCGCATCGGCATTATCACCCTGATCGGGATGCGCCTGCGCAGGGTTGTCCCGCATAAAGTGGTGGAACCCCTGATCAAGGCTACCAAGGCGGGGTTGCAGCTGAACGTCAACAAGCTGGAAGGGCATTACCTGGCAGGCGGTAATGTGGACAGGGTTGTGAATGCCCTGATCGCTGCCCAGAGAGCGGATATCGAACTTGGTTTTGAGAGGGCGGCTGCGATTGACCTGGCCGGCAGGGATGTTCTGCAGGCGGTCCAGATGAGCGTCAATCCCAAGGTGATTGAAACCCCGGTGGTGGCGGCGGTGGCCAAGGACGGAATCGAAGTCAAGGCAAAAGCGCGCGTTACAGTGAGGGCTAATATTGACCGCCTTGTCGGTGGCGCAGGAGAAGAAACAATAATTGCCCGTGTCGGGGAGGGTATTGTCACGACGATCGGTTCTTCCGATACCCATAAGGCGGTTCTGGAGAACCCCGATAATATCTCGCATACTGTGCTGAACAAGGGATTGGATTCCGGCACGGCCTTTGAAATTCTCTCTATCGATATTGCCGATGTAGATGTGGGCAAGAATATCGGCGCCCAGCTGCAGACGGACCAGGCGGAGGCAGATAAGCGCATTGCCCAGGCCAAAGCCGAAGAAAGGCGCGCCATGGCGGTAGCCAGGGAGCAGGAGATGAAGGCTGCCGTGCAGGAGATGAGGGCCAAGGTTGTGGAGGCCGAAGCGGAGGTGCCCGAGGCCATGGCACAGGCGCTGCGCGAAGGCAAACTGGGCGTAATGGATTATTATAATTTGCAGAATATCTTAGCCGATACCCAGATGCGCGATTCTATCTCTAAGTTAGGAAAATCCGATTCACCGGGCGGAGATAAAAACCGCGAATAACAATAATGGTTGCGTAAGTAACATGCGTTATTAAAAAGGCTATTAAGAAAGACAGCGACGCTAAGTAAAAATAGTTGGGCCTGCCGAATTATATTTATATGTTGCGCAATAAAAAAGTGCTCTTCGCAAAAGAGCACTTTTTTTAGACTTACATTTGCCCCATAGCGTTTGTTCAAGAGCGTAGAAGCCAGATTATTTTGCTATTATGGGGTTACTCAGGAAAGAGCAGGATGTTACTTCGCCAGATTCTCACCGGAAGCAGCCAGATGCAACCGGTTGTCATAGGTTAAAAGCATTAATTCGGGAAATTCTGTTTGCAGGGTTTTTGCTGCTGCAAGGTGCCAGAGGTCTGCACCGCGTAAAGGCCATTTTTTACCTAACGCCTTTATTTCAGCAGCATCGGGAACGATTTTAAGATGTTTCCATGGTCCTGTTTCGAGGGATTCTACGGCGGCTTTTATTAAAATATCGTTCAACAGCCCCTCGCGCCGAAGCCTGTTTAATACGGCATGAGTTTCTGCCAAAGCCAGGCTGGAGAGTAAATGTGCTGCACCAACTAAACCGGCGTAATAAATTGCCTGTTCACTGTGTTCATCTTGGAAAAATGTTGAGATAACGGCTGATGTATCCCAGTAAATAATCTGAGGATTTAAATACTTCATTTATTACGATCCTCCCCTGGAGGCAAGAACAAGAACCGTCCCCGATCTTGCTCGATCTTGCTTTATTTGTTACGGTCTTCCTGCAATAATTCCTGGGCTTTTTGGCCGGGCAGAGGAAGAGGAGTTGGGACTTTGCTGCTTTTATTTTTCTGCAGCGGTACCAACCAACCGGATTGTTCCAATTTGTTTAATCGCTCCTTGAGAGAAAGTGATTCCTGTTTAATTGGAGTTAGTTTTGCTACAGGTTTCCCTCTTTCCGTAAGAATAATTTCTTTTCCGAGCTGAACTTCTTTTACTAACCTGCTTAAATTGGCTTTAGCTTCTCGAAGACCTACAGTGGATTTATACAAGCTACCTCACACCTTTTCCCTTAAATATTGCTTAATTATTATATTTCATTTTTTCGCCTTTGTCTCGAGTGTAGATCTTGTAGTTACATTTGTCAAGTGGTTCCTGTAACTACATAGTCGACCGTAGCAAGAGAATTGCTCCAAGTTTAGACATTCATGAAGCTTCACTTTGCCATCAATAAATGTAAATAAAAGTGGTTCTTTACAGGATAGACATCACTCGGCTTTGATTCGTAACATCAGATGGTAAAGACTGCAAACAATAACAACAATTTTACTGTTGCTTCGACCGAAGGTCCGGCGTGAAATAATATTGGCTGTACTTCTTTTGCCTGACTAACAATAATTTGAAGGTTATAATGAAAGGTAGCAAATTTATTTTTAAGCGATCCGATTTAGATTAATAGATTCTAAAAAAGGTACTTTTGGATTTAATGGTTACCCCCTCAAAGAAGTGGACTTTTTCGTATTAGATAATAGGAGGCCAGACCCTTGCAGGACATCAGCGCTATCATCCGGGATATACAGCAGGGCAATGAGCGCCTGCGCGAAGAATTCTTAATGTCCCAGAAAGAATTCATCCGCGGGTATGCTTCTTATATTTGCAAGACACGGCTTGACTGGCATAACGATGACGAGTTAAGCGTGGCCTTGATCGCCTTTAATAAAGCTGTTGATACATATGAGCCCGCAGCGGGGAAAAGGTTCACCGGTTATGCAAAGACACTGATCAGGAATAGCCTGGTGGATTATTTCAGGAGCCGACAAAATTCTGATCCGTCCACTTTGAGCACGCTAAACGGGATTGAAGATTCCCTGAACCGCTTGCAGACGGCCGCTTCTTTAAACAGCTACCTGCTGGAACTTGACCAGCGGGAGCGCGCATATGAAATTGAGAGCCTGAAGGAGCTTCTTTCCCGGTTTGGTCTTACGCTGCCGGCGCTGGTGCAGAATTCTCCCCGGCACCGCGATACCAGGGAATGCTTAAAAACTGTTGCGCTGAAAACGGCCGGGGAAAGCGCGCTTGTTGAGCGCATTTACCGGGAAAAGAGGCTTCCGTTAAAGGAAATCCAGTTGCTGACCGGCGCTAAAAGGAAACTGCTCGAGAGATGGCGCAGGTATCTCCTATCGCTTATCCTGATTGCAAGCTCCGAAGAGGTGGAGGGGCTGGCGGAGTATATCTGGGGAAAGGAGGCTTTGCAGGCGAAGTGAAAAAGGTAAAGGGTCTGGTCCTTGAGAGCAACGAAGAACGTATTTTTTTGCTTACCCCGGAAGGTGAATACCTTGAACTTCCCGGCAACAAAGAGGTGTATGATACGGGGGCAGAGATCGAGCTGGAATTGCCGGTGGAAAAGAAAGGAAACCGCTTTTCCTTGGCCTTTGCTGCAGCCGCCGTAATCCTGGTTTTCGCCTGCTGTTTGGCGTTTTATTCGGCGTCATACCGGCCGAAGGCCTACCTTGCCCTGGATATAAACCCGAGCCTTTACTTTTCGTTGAATGGTGAGGGCCGGATCATCAAGGCAGAGCCGCTGAACGAAGATGCACAGGAAATCCTCAAGGGCCTTCGACTGCAGGGTAAAAGCATCCGGGAAGCGCTGACATTGATTTTGGACGGCGCCTATGCGGGCAATTACCTCTCGGCCGAAAAAGAAAACGTAATTCTCATCTCCCTGGCGGCGCCGGAGAGTTTTATTGTCAGTGAAGATGATTTGCGGGTTCTCGTATCCGATCGTATCTTGAGTATGGAGGTGAACACTTATCTCAAGGTGGCGACATTGGAACCGCAGAAGGCTGTTGAAGCCAGGGAGAAAAATATGTCGGTTAATTCACTGATGCTGGGGAAACAAATGCAGGAGAAAGGTTTAATCGAGGAAGATGAAGGAAATAGCCCGGGTGAGGAACGCCCTGCGGATCAAAAACCTCAAAAGCCTTCTAAGAAAAAGGAACCCGGCCCGCCCCCGTCTGTGCGGGAACTGTTAAGCAAAGTGCGCCCTGAAGAGATATTCGAGCCCGAAGAATATATTCGGGGAAGAAGGCTTGAAGAAAAATCCGGAATTGACGGGGCAAAAGAGGGGAGGCTTCAACACGGCGGGCAGCAAGAGGGTACTGCCCGGCGTACCGGCCAGGAGGGGGAGACAACCGAACATACCGAACAGCAGGGCCAGACATCTCAACGTACCGGACCCCAGGGGAGAAAGCCCGAACATATCCGGTCGCGCAAGGATGTCCCCCCGGGGCAAGCCGGCAGGAATCCGGAAACCGGCAAAAAGGAAATGCCTGCCGCGGAAGAGGGCACAAAGGTGTTTGTTCCTCCGGGGAGAGATAAAGAAGCGGGACGAAATAAACATAATGGAATTCCCCCGGGACAAGATAAAAAAACGTTTATTCCTCCCGGACAGGATAAAGATAAAGTAATTCCCTTGGGACTGAATAAAGGGGTGGTAATTCCCCCGGTAAGGGACAAAGGGGCATTTGTTCCCCCGGGGTTGGAGAAAAATAATCAGCTTCCTCCGGGCTGGATAAAAAACAAAAAGAGCAATTTTTGGATTGGGCAGCTTGAAAGAAAGACCGGCTCCTCCTGGTGCCAAGAACAAAAGCGCTGAAAAGAATAATCCTGCCGGGAAAGAAAAAAGCAAGAATTCCAAGGGTCAAACATAGATGATATTTAATAAATAAAGGAGATGAAAGTCTATGTTAAAAAAAGCGGGTGTTTTTATATTAATCGCGGTATTTATCTTGAGCATCGCAGGCGCGGCTTTTGCTGCTCCCCCCTGGCTGGAGGATGGTTCTAAGAAAATCCCTCCGGGTCAGTTGAAAAAAATTGAAGAAGGAAAGTATAAACAGACCGGCCCGCCTGCCTTTGTGCTTCAGAAGCAGCAGGAGAAACAGATGAGATTCCTCGATAAAAAACAGATCCGTATTTGCGGTAAGGAGTTAAAATCCGACCTTCCACCGGTAATCAAAGAAGGACGTACTTTAATTCCCGTCCGGGCGGTAATAATGGGGCTGGGGGCAGAGATAGCTTGGGACAAAGAAAAAGGCCTGGTGACAGTAACCAAAGGCAACATAACTGTTGAATTTTATATTGATGATGTGGTTTTCTATATTAACGGCAAGAAACATGAATTGGATATTCCCGCCCAGCTAATTAACAACCGCACCTTTGTTCCGCTGCGCTACCTGGCTGAGGCTCTGGGTAAGCGGGTAAAATATGACGACGATAATGATGTTATCACAATTGGCGATGATGTTCTGAAGAAGTTTGAAGTCGGCGGCATGGATGTTCTGGAACTTGACGGGATAGAAGTGGATGCTTATGACGATGATGGTGCCGTGTTAAAGGTTTCCAAGTTTGAAGATTTTGAGGGCATTGAAATTGAAACCCAGGATAAAGAGAACATTTCTTTCTCCGTTTATTTGAACGGTTTTGATGACGATGATGAGATTGATGAGGATGAGCTGGATGAGCTGTCCCTGGAAAATGGCGATGTAATTTTCGTTAGAGCTGAAGTATCAGAAAAAGAGGACGGTAATGAGACCGTTACCACTTATTACTACAAGGTAACGCTGGTTGGTCTGCCTTCGGCTGCGTTTGTATTTACAAAACCTTCCGGATTGGTGGAGACCGATGAAGATATCCCGGGTTTCAGTGTTACGGTTAAGAACGTGAGGAACATAGAAGATGATGTTCCGTTGAGGTATTTAATGGAGGTCACGAGTGGAGATCTGGACGGTAAGGTAATCGAATACGGTGATGCGGGAAAGGTTTTTGTCATAGATGACGATCAAGCATATTTTGGCCCTTCATCAGGGTTTACGCTGGATGACCTGCCCGAATTAATGAATGAAGACGGAATTACAATACCCTTTACGATTTTGGATGGGCTGGATGAAGGCACTTACAGGTTCAAAATAAGTATTGTGGAAGTGGGCGGTGACCCTCTTGTTACTTCAAAAGAATTCACCATCAAAGTTGATCCGGAAACGGATAAATAACAGAAACCCCCGGTGCGCCATGGCCCCCGGAGGAGCAGACAAAAAAACGCCCCTTAGAAATAAATGCTAAGGGGCGTTTTTAGATGCCTAAAAATATAAATATTTTTGCCCAGGTTTTCCGTAGCCGTGAAAAAAATGTTATAATGTACCTGAAGTAAAAGAGGCCTTTCCGAGGAAAGGGGCGATATTTTATGGAACTTATTGTATTTCTTTTTATGATGATCGTTGCTTTGATCGCGAAATCTTCCCAGGGGGCGGGGAAATCTTCCGCGCGGCCTCCGGTGTCCAGGGGAGAAGAATTGAGAAAACTGGAGGATATTCTGTCTGCGGAGATTGAGCGGGTAAAGAAGAGAAGGTCAGCTTCGCAATATGAACGGGAACAGGAACGGCAATATCAACGGGAATTTGACCGGCAGGAGGGATATTACCCGGCGGAGTACCGGGTAGAGATACAGCAGCCGGTGTCAACGAAAGGAAGCGAGCGGAAAAAAGAGCCTGCGCCTGAACCGCCGCCGGTATTAGCGCCTGCAGCTCCTTCTACAGCCCGGCTGCCGAAAGAGGGCATGCAACGCGCAGGGGAGCAAAGGGAAGATAACCGGAGGATGCAGCAGCAACTGGTTGATCTGCTGGGCAGCGAGAGGATAGCTCTGGGTATATTGGCGTCGGAGGTGCTTTCCTCACCCCGCGCCAGAAGGCCTTTTCAATACCGCAGGTAGTAGAAGATTGCTTTTGAAAGTCCAAGCCTCAAATTGCAATGCCGTCCCGGAAGGGGGCGGTTTTCTTTTGCATAACCTCTTTTTTGGAGCATAAATTTATATAGAAGTGGATTTGAAAAACGGTTAATTGTTAAGGAGGCCTACCCTTTTGAAAGGTAAAAAGGAGCGCGGGGAAGAGAGGAAAAAATGGCGTGAAAATGTCGCTGATTTTTTTGAACTGCCCAAAGACCTGCTTTTTAATCTGCCCCGGCTGACCTTGATCGGTAACATACAGCTTTATCTGGAAAATTACGGGGGGATCATTGAATACAGCGAAGAGCTTTTGCGTCTGAAGGTAAGGGGCGGGGAGATTATTATCAGGGGTAAAAATCTGGCGATCAAAAATTTTTTTGGAGAAGAGATTTTTATCGAGGGCGTAATCAAATCCATAGAATACCAGTAGTCCCCATGAAAGGTGGTTTGCATATTGTCCAGTTTAGAGCGGGGGGCTCTGTGGCCGGGATATCTGGTTATCTCCCTGAAAGGGCGGGGGGTAGCCAGGCTTTTAAACCTCACGACACAAAATGATATTCATTTCTGGGATCTCAGGTACAGAGAAAATGTGGTTACGGTGAAAATCAGGCCGCGTGATTTTAAAAAGCTGCGTCCTCTTCTGCGTAAAACATCCTGCAGTGTTAGGATCCTCCAGAAAAAAGGGACGCCTTTTGTGATTTTACAGGGATGGCGCAGAAAAGGGCTAATGATCGGGATAGTTCTTTTTTGTCTCATTATTTATACGCTTTCGCTGTTTGTCTGGAGGATTAATATTGAAGGGAATGAAAATGTAACCTGTGAGGAAATTATCGCCGTTTTGGAGAAATATGGTGTCAGGGAGGGTGCGCTGAAGAGCGCTCTGGATTTAAAAGAAATAGAGAGGAATCTTCTCCTTGAAATAGAAGAGTTAAAATGGGCAGGCGTCAGCCTTGAGGGCGCTTATATGAATATTCAGATTGTGGAACGGTTGATGGAACCCCTTGCCGATGAAAGCATGGACCTCTTTGCCGCCAAGGATGGCCTGGTGATGGATATTCTGGTGTTGGCCGGGCAGGCTGCCGTGGAGCCGGGGGATACCGTTAAAAAGGGGGATCTGCTTATTTCCGGAAAAATGTCTTTGGCCCCTTATGGAGAGGAAGATGCAGAGAACCCGGAAGGAAGCGAAGGCAGTACTGTCGAAGTTAAGGCCAGGGGAATGGTAGAGGCTCTTGTTTGGTATGAAACTTATGCGGAGGCCCCACTGAAACGTGTGTTGAAAAATAAGACGGGCAATATTTCCCGCTCTTTTTCGATACTTGTTGGAGATAAGCGCTACCATCTCTGGGGACCGGAAGAGTCGCCATACAGGAATTATGAGATGGAAAAAATTAAACGTACCTTTGTATGGAGGAATCTACGCCTACCTGTCGAATTATTTAGTAATGTGTATTGGGAATATGAGGTAGAAATACTGCCCGTTTCCCCCTATGAAGCGCTGGATCAAGCCAGGGACGCCGCTCTGAAAGAGATTAATTCCCTGCTCCCCCGGGGAGCTGCCATTAGAAAACGTTATGTTGACGACTATTATTTTTATGAGTTCGGGAAGGTCGGCTGCAGGGCGGTGGTTGAAACACTGGAAGATATTGCCGTATCCCAGATGCCTGTAGGGAGGGATTTTTTTTCTTGACAGAAGAATTTGACGAGCATAAATTATATTTGAACAACATGGACGAGGTGCTGCCGCTGCTGGGGAAATTTGACGAGCATCTCTCACTGGTGGAGGAAAATTTTGCAGTCCGCATTATACCCAGGGGGGACGAGCTTTCCTTCAGCGGTGAGGAGAAAGATGTCGCCAAAGTTTATTCTCTTTTCCAGGAGCTCCTGTCGCTGATCAGAGGAGGGCATTTAATAACCACTTCTGAATTTATGTATGCTCTAAAACTTGCCCAACAAGGGCAGATTAAAGAGATCAAAGGTCTTTTTAACG
>JAAYOY010000153.1 GCA_012520035.1 Bacillota bacterium | reverse complement strand
TGACATCAATTCCGCGTTGTCCGATAACATGTGCTGCTTCATTATTGCCTTCTAAAATTTTTGCAGGATCTTTCAGCGGCTGCCCGATGACCCAGTGCGTATATTTCATGATATCTTTTTCGGAGATTATACCGACCAGCCTTTCACCTTCATCGACTACCGGCAGACCGCTAAAAATATTGTTATCCAGAATTTTAAGCAGTTCTTTCAGCGTTGTGTCGTGCTTAACGGTAACAATTGGCGAAGTCATGACTTTTTTCACTAATATATTTTTCATGGCCTATTGCACCCCCTTTTTATTGTAATTTACATTGACTATTGAATCGATATAATCCAGTACATCTTGCAACGGGAGTACGTCCCCGCACCTTGCCTGAATGTCCATGAGGCTTACCTCGTGGGGTATAACGGAGCGATCACCGACACATTCCCGGGGTATTATCGGGCGAAAACCGTACTGTATGGAATCATTTGCTGTTGCTCTGATACAACCGCTGGTAATACAACCGGTAATGATGACTGTATCTACTTGCAGCGCGGTCAGGGATGAAGCTAAATGAGTAGCGTGATAACAGGAGGCATACTTTTTAATAACAATCTGTTCATCAGGGAGTCGCTTTAACCGGGGATCCAGCTCAACGTTTTCGCTTCCAATTAAAAAATTGGCCAAGACGGGAACTTTTTTTACCAGCAGGCCTCCGTCTACCAGGGAGCTGTGGTAGGCCAGGGTGAAGAAAAAGATGGGAATAGCTTTTTCCCTTGCTTTATCCAAGAGCAGCGCAGTATTGTCGATAACAGTATCCAGGTTGCAGCCCGAAGGTTTTTGCGGATCCGTAATGCCCTTTTGCAGATCAACAACGAGAACTGCCGGGTGTTTCCCGAAACCGATTTTCCCGGCCATCCCCTGTGACTGATAGTGGCTCATAATTTCCTGCAGCGCTTTTATTAGTATTTTTTCACCCATAAAAAGGGGGCACCTCCATATCGTAACATCGGAAAAGCAGAATAATTTCCAATTTGCTTTCATGAGCGGCTTTTATGGTGAACAAGTTAAATTAATAGTCATGGTTTTTAATAGGTAATTCTATTTTGCCGGCTTTATATCCTGCTTGAATATATAGTAAAGAGGTACTAATAAAAAAATTTAAATAATTTTTTAGGAAAAAGAAGGGAATCATCTTCTTACTGTTGAATGTCTTTATAAATAATTTAAAAAAATTAATATCTTTTGAAGGGAGGTGAGAGCCTGGTTGTCGGGGTCCTTACCTTTGCAAAAAATCAGGCAGCGAAAAGTGAAGTATGTAAGTAAACCATTTTGTCATTTACCAATATAGCTTCTTGCCATTCGTTAAAGGATAACTGTGCAATTTAAGCGTACACGGATATCCTGTGAATGGTAGGAAGCTTTTGCATTTTGCACTCGAGGAGGATGAGCGTAACCATGGATGAACAAAAGCATCAGTACAGAAAGGCCCTGCATGTGCAGCCCGTGGAACGGCTTACCCGTGCGCAGATTGAAGGTATTCATAATGCATCGGTGAAGCT
>JAAYOY010000152.1 GCA_012520035.1 Bacillota bacterium | reverse complement strand
TAATCGGTATTCCTAAGACGATTGACAACGACTTGCCTTTCACAGATCATTGCCCGGGTTATGGCAGCGCAGCCCGGTATCTGGCTACTACGGTGCTGGAGACAGGTATTGATCTCAAAATGTTAATAAACAACACACGTGTAGCAATCCTGGAAGTAATGGGCAGGAACGCCGGCTGGCTGACTGCGGCAGCAGCGCTTGCAAGAAGGGAAGATGGAGATGTTCCGCATTTGCTCTGCCTCCCGGAAGTGCCCTTTAACGAGGATAAATTTGCTGCTGAAGTGGAAAGGATTTACCGTGAGAGAGGTTGCGTCTATATTGCCGCCTCCGAGGGGCTTGTCGATGAAGAAGGAAATTATCTTACAGCAACTAACAGCAAGGATTCTTTCGGTCATGTTCAGCTCGGCGGTCTTGCAGGGACACTGAAAACGCTGGTGGAAAAAAAGACCGGACTCAAGGCAAGATGTAATGTGCCGGGCACAACCCAGCGCTCGGCCATGCATCTGGCCGCGAGGACCGATGCTGAAGAAGCCTGCATGGTGGGTGAAGAGGCAGTTAAACTTGCCTCAGCTGGAAAATCCGGTTTAATGGTAACGCTGGTCAGGGATGATAATGAGGAGTATCGCTGCCTGACCGGATGCATTGAGCTGGATAAGGTGGCCAACAGGGAGAAAAAACTCCCTGTGGAGTGGATTACCGCATCGGGATTTGATGTTACCGATGAATTTATCGAGTATCTCAGGCCGCTGATCAATGGGGAGATAGAAATTCCGACGAAAAACGGCCTGCCGGACTACGTGGATTTGCAACCTGAAAGGGATCCTATCCCCGAAAAGCTACCTGTAGTATGAAGACGGTAGGTGCAAATCAAATTAAAATGCTTATTTGCATTTTTTACGGGCAAGTATTGCACTTTAAGGCTATCGAAGGGGCTATAGCGGATATTTAATATTCGTTAAGCAATTTTAACAATAAGGATTATAATGGGGTAGATTCTAATTTTGCAAAGGGATCTGCCCTTTTTTATTTTCTTTTTTTATTTTTAAGAGATATTTACAGGAATTGTTTTTATTCTGTCCAAATAATAAGTGATTAGATTACACACTAGAAACTCTACGGAGGGGAAAATGCCACTACAAAACAGTACAGACCTTGCAAATTACTTAAAACTCTTTGTCCACAAAGAAGATAACAGCTCCGGTTTATTATCGCCGGACGGAAAATCCACGGTGGTGGAAATCATCGAGACCTGCGGCTGCAGTATACCCCGGTATATTAATGAGTATTGGACATCCAGACAGAGGCAGGCTTCAGCTATTCATGAAATATCCTACCGGGCGTGTTTTAAACCTCAACTGGCGCGTTTTTTTATCCAACTGCTGACGGGGGAGGACGGCCTGGTCTATGATCCTTTCAGCGGCAGGGGGACAACGGCAATCGAAGCGGGCCTTCTCGGGCGCAGGGTAATTGCGAACGATATCAACCCTTTAAGCGAAATCCTTTGCCGGCCGCGTTTTTTTATCCCCACTCTTCGGGAAGTGGAGAAAAGGCTGGAGAGGATACCTTATGATAATAGCCTTCAGGCCGATATCGATTTATCTATGTTTTTTCACCGGCAGACCGAAGCGGAAATCGTCTCTTTAAAAAAATACTTGTTGAAACGGAGAAACGAAGGCAGTGAGGACAACCTCGACCGCTGGATCCGCATGGTTTCCACAAACAGGTTGACAGGCCACTCTCCAGGGTTCTTTTCTGTTTATACCCTTCCCCCGAACCAGGCGGTTACCCCGGAAAGGCAAATTAAAATAAACAGGAAAAGGAACCAGATTCCTGTGTACAGGGATACTAAAAAGCTTATTTTAAAGAAGACGCGTAGTTTAATTAAAAACCTGAACTCTGCAGAGGTGGAAAATTTACGGCAGGCGGGGGAAACAGCTCTATTTTTACAAAGCGATGCCCGCTATACGCCCGGGATACCTGCAAACTCGGTACATTTGACCGTTACTTCACCTCCTTTTTTGGATGTTGTTCAGTATTCCAAGGATAACTGGTTAAGATGCTGGTTTAATAATATCAATACAGAGGAGATAGAAAGAAAAATTACAATGGCCGGTACAGTAGAAAAGTGGTCGTTAGTAATGGCTGATGTTTTTAAGGAGCTGTTTCGCATTACCAAAAATGGAGGGGCGGTGGCCTTTGAGGTAGGTGAGGTTAAAAACGGCGCTATCAAGCTGGATGAATACGTAATAGAACTTGGTATAAAGGCGGGTTTTGCCTGCGAAGGTGTGATCATTAACCTGCAGGAGTTTACAAAAACATCGAATATATGGGGGGTTCATAAC
>JAAYOY010000024.1 GCA_012520035.1 Bacillota bacterium | reverse complement strand
CCATAGCGGAACAAAGCAATGTTCTCTCTGTCTTTTTCCTGCATGGATTTCACTCCCGATACTTGGTTTGTAGGTTAACCGGTTAACTTAAAACCCATTTTACAGCACCGGTTAGGACTTATCCATGCAAAGGTTATGTGGTATGTATTTTTCTTCCCCCAAGCTAATCTTTATGGTAGAATTAATTTGCCATAAAATTGCGGTTGAAATGATCATAGAACCTTTTGGCGAGGGTTTTAGCTTTGGGAAAAGCGCCGATCATCTCCAGCAGTTTTATGGCCTTATTTTTTTCCGGCACTATCCCCATGTAACCCTTATCTCGGAAGAAGGCACTTATCATGTTTAAATTTCTCAAGAACCTTTTCCGGTAAAACTGTAGCAGCTGATGGTAAACCCTGCTTGTGCATTTTAGAAAATACTCCCGCAGGCACTCCAGGACAAACTCCAGGGAATGCTGAAAATATGGAAGCAGGAAGTCAGGTAATATGGAAAATGTTTTGCCACAGGATAGACATCGAAATCTTAGGATGGGTATGCGGAAATACTGATGAAAAAATACGGCATGCTTCCAGTAAAAGCCGTGCCTTATGAGTCTATTCGGGTACGAACAGCAGGGGCAAATATTAATTATCGGAAAATTATTAAGCGTACCTCTTTCATGATACTCCCTGGGGGATATATCAAAGTTATGGATTATCTGCATTATCTTTCTACCTCCCTGTAATTTGCTTAAATTATATCAAATTACAGGAGGGTAAAAGATAGTTACCGCTGCTTTATCTTGATTAAAACTGTTTCTTTTTAGAGCAGAGAAAATGCTAAATAACAATGTCTTTCAAAAAACGGTTATTTGCCGATTAAACATATAAAGGTGATGATTGCTGAACTAGTACACCGTCCCATAAGTTCGTTCCCTAAATCAGTGCAGTCACCTGTACGACCTTATTCTTTTTCAACAAAATAGCTTATAGAAATATTTGTTCGTCAAAGTTGCTGTTTTTCTTTTTGTTACTGCCACTTAAAAAAAGTACTGGCTTTTTTCTCCGACCTCAGATATAATCTAGACATGGCAGACGTTTTGGAAGCAGTCAGGACATCAAAAACACTCTTAAACACCCTTGAGGTCCGCCCTATCGAAAACGGGGAGCGCGACCGCTGGGACCGTCTTATGGCCAACCACCACTATCTGGGCAAGCGCCTTGTTGGCGAAACACTCCGGTATGTAGCCCTGCTGGAAGGGCAGTGGGCTGCCCTTTTGGGTTGGAGCAGTGCTGCCTTTAAAAGCCGTTTTCGTGATGAATGGATCGGCTGGACCGAGCAGCAGCGCTGGCAACGGCTTAAATATTTGGCCAACAATTCACGATTTCTTATTCTTCCCGGTATTCATGTACAGAACATGGCATCCAAGGCTTTGGCACTTAACCTGAAACGATTAGCAAAAGACTGGCAAACTCGCTATAACCATCCTGTAGTCCTGGCTGAAACCTTTGTCGACCCCGATTTTTTTCCGGGCACATGCTACAAAGCCGCTGGGTGGAGCAAACTTGGCAGCACGCGAGGCTACGGCCGCAGCGCGGGTCGCTACTACAAACATGGTTCCTACAAGCTTATCTTTGTCTACCCTTTACACCGGGAAGTAAAAAGGCTTTTATCCGCTTCCTTTTTAGGGCCTGAGCTTTGTCCGGAAAGCCTGATGGATATCAGCAACCTGGATGTAGACGGGCTCAGAGCAGCCCTTGGGGCCATGCAAGACCCCCGGAAGCTCAGGGGGATCCGATACCGGCACGAAACTGTACTGGCCATAGGCATTTACGCCTGGCTGTCCGGGGCGAAAAGCTATTTGACTATGGGCAAGTGGGCTAAGCAGTTAACCCAACAGCAGCTAAAAATGTTCGGTTGCCGGCTGCATGAAGATAAAAGATGCTACATACCTCCCAGTGAAGCCACTTTGCGTCGGGCCATGGCCTGCGTTGACCCCGGGGAACTTAGCCGGGTGGTTACGCGCTGGCTTGAGGTCCAAGGCAAGGAATTGCCTGCAGATAGCCCGCCGTGGCGGCCCGCTCTTTTCGTCAAGGGGGGTCGGCGGTGATCCTGACCCGGGAGCAAAAAGACGACTTGCAAACAATCCTGCGCAGCCATAAATCCGAACAGCGTCTATTCCTTAGGGCTTCGATCATCTGGCAACTGTTCGAGAAGAAGTGTCCGGTAGACAAGGTTGCCCGGAACCTGCAGGTATCGGTAAAGACCGTACGCAAGTGGGAATGCCGTTTCATGGAACAGGGCATAGCCGGTCTTAATGACCTGCCGCGGATTGGTGCTCCGCCCAAGTTCCTTGTCGAGCAGCGCTGTGAGATTATCGCCATTGCCTGTGACAGGCCCGAAAATTACGGCTTCGAAGGAGATGCAAGGTGGACGCTCAATACCCTTACAAAAACGGTCAACAAACAGATCGATAACCTTGAAATGAGCCGCAGCAGTGTCCACCGTACCCTGACGGAAGTGGATTTGAAACCGCACCGGATCAACATGTGGTTGCACAGCGCAGGCCCCGAGTTTAAGGAAAAAGTAAACGACGTGGTTGCACTGTACAATGAACCGCCACCAGAAGCCGTGGTCTTGTGCGTCGATGAAAAAACCGGTATGCAGGCTATAGAACGCAAATATGAAACCAAAGGGCCACAGCCCGGGAAAAGTGGTAAATACGAACACAGTTACATACGCCACGGGACCCAGTCGCTATTCTCTGCTTTCAATACCCAAACCGGCCATGTAACCGCCTGGTGCAACAAAACAAGAAAATCAGATGATTTGCTGGTGTTTATGGAAATGGTTGCAGGAGAATACCGGGAAAACGAGAAAATAATCATCATCTGGGATAACCTGAACACTCACCATGACGGCCCTGCTAAGCGCTGGACGGAGTTTAACGAAAAACACGGGAACAGGTTCGAGTTTCATTACACCCCCGTCCATGCTTCCTGGGTCAACCAGGTGGAGCTCTTTTTCTCTATTTTACAGAAACGTTGCTTAAAACATGGCAACTTCCGGTCTGTTGAAGAGCTGAAAACAAAGGTGATGTCATTTATTCGGCGCTGGAACGAAAAAGAAGGACACCCCTTTAACTGGACCTTTCGCGGTTATCCCCTGCAAAGCCAAAAGAAAGAGGTGGCGTAAATGGACCGCAAAATGGCCAACAAATTCGCTTCTGCTGAAATTGAACGCCTGCTGCAAGAACAAGGGATTACACATTTACACATTCAGGGAAGAGGAGACCATTTGGTGCTATATTCCCTGGAAGACGAAGAAAAAACCAATCGGGTTCGGTTTACCCGTCTGTCCGTCAATAAATACCAGATTAGCATCGCCAATCACCGTGGTAGGTGGGGAAAAACCCCGTTTATCGGAACGATCCCGGAACTTGTAAATATGCTGGTCGAGCAGTTTTTTTTTGTCCTGGCAGAATATTAATTGCTGATGATAGCCCCTGTCGTAATTTTTTTAAGGGGAACGAATTTATGGGACGGTATACTAGCACTACAGCGAAATGTTATCTTGTTCTTTGAAAATTTCATGTAGCACCAAATGATGTTTTAAGCGCTGCCAGCTTCTTTT
>JAAYOY010000151.1 GCA_012520035.1 Bacillota bacterium | reverse complement strand
TTTACCTCCAATCCGTCCGGTCCCTCTACGACTTCTTCTACTTGTACTTCATAACCGCCTGAGGGTTTCCTTCCTTCCGTTACCAGCACAAATCTATGACCATCGTAGATTTTTTCCTGCACGGAGGGAATTTCCAGTGAACAATTGATCCAGTTGCTTATTTCCTCCGGCAAACTGTCGAAATACGGTCTATAAAAACCGTTTTTGAATATATTATCCTCCGCAGCATTATCGTTATCAGAAACGGCTTCCAACACTTTGACTTTGTGACATCCGTTAATCTGGGCGGGGTAACTTTCAGCAATTAGACCATTGTAGTAAATCTGGACTCTATCCCCGCTTTCAATATTATCGATTTGGATTTCTACATCCTGAGAATTAATCAGAGAAGCATCGCTGACAGAAACCATAATACGGTCAGCAGATTGTAACTCAGACGAACCCTCTTCAGGTTCTACCAGCAAATGGGTCTGATTGTTCTCAAGGACAATTGCATTAAAGGAAACCTCATCGCTCTTTCCTGAACCAACGCATCCTGTTAGAGCAAAAAGCACTACCATCACACACAGAATCAAAATATATTTTTCTCTCATGAACGGATCCCCCCTGAATATTATCTTTTTTTTTATAATGCTTTTATCTTATTTGACGAAGGTAATATGTTTTTGGTTTCATGATAAGCTAATAACAATTTTTACCGGTAGCAAGTCTAGGGACGGTTCTTGTTCTTGCCTTTTCGGCAAGGGCAAGTATGGGGACGGTTCTTGTTCTTGCTCTTTTCCTCAGATATTTTTCCTTATAGAAGAAAGGTCAAAAATCCTTTTTCTTTAAAATTTGACATATTAATCCAGGCAAGTCAAGAACCGTCCCTAGGCTTGCTTTGCGTTAGTTGGAGGGCGACAAAAAAGGCCGGTGCCAGCAGCGTGCCCCAGAGTCCGCCAAAGGCACAGCAGATGAATTTAACCATGCCGGTTGCAGCGGCAAAGTCCAGGCCGATACCCCCGTGCTGCAGAATGCTCCCCAGGGCGGTTATCAAAATGAAAGGCACCCCCAAACCCAGTATAACCTTCACAAACTGCAGCGGCAGGGGAGCCGATGTTACAGAGCGCACCTTTTCCTTTTCAAGAATATACCCCACGGATGCCCCTGCAAGGTAGCCCAATATCTTAGGCGAACCTGCACCGGGGAGTACCACTGCCAGCACCGCAGGGGCGGCAACGGATATGGTTAAAAGCAGAGGAAATCTGAGCTTGCTAACCCAATCCCGTTCCACAAATAGTACACTGAACCAAATGAAAAGCATCAGGAAAGGCACACCCAGAACAATCCCTCCCAGTACGTCACCCAGGAAGTGGTAACCAAGAACCAGGCGGGATAAACTTGTGCCGGCGGTAACCATAGCCGCCCCAACCCATGCCCACGTCTTCTTGATACGCACCGCGATATAGCCCCAGACCGTTACCGCTGTAAGTGTATGACCGCTGGGAAAGGCCGCGTTGCCGGGATGGGTTACCCCCGGCAGATCCGGGCGTTCCAGAAAAGTTAGCTCCTTAATGACACCGGTGCAGGCACCTGAGGTGAGCAGCACCACCGCTGTCCAAAAACCCAGGTTTTTGTCAACACACCAGAGGAGTATACCTAAAAAGATAATAAAAAACCAGTCGTCGCCGAGAAAAGATAGGCTGCGAAAGAAGTATTCGCAAAGAGTGCTGTCGTTCCATTGATGCAGGGATAAAATGAAATCGATGCTGCGGGTCTGCGGCCAGGCGAAAATTAATATAAGGGCAAAAACAACGGTAATCATCCGACAGATCAGCAGCAAGGCCGCCTCCCTCCTGCGGTTGGAGGAAAAGTAAGGCCTGCTTAGTGGAGGTATATTCAAACAAACCATTCCTTAATAATTATTATATATTTTCATCACGGTTATCCCCGAGCCCATCACAATTCGCCTGAGAAAGGGCCGGTACATGAATGGCGCTTTAAAATTTTTGGCTACAATGTTTAGTTTCAATTTCCCGCTTCTCCTGGAATATGCTTGCAAGCAGTCACGCGGATTTTCCCGCAAGCTCTGGGCCAGGGCCAGCGCGCTTCTCAATGCATAGCTCAATCCTTCAGCCGATGTGGGACTTATCCAGCCTGCGGCCTCGCCCAGAAGGACAATGTTCCCCTCACCAGGGTATATTTGAGCCGGGGACCGGGGGCGGATAATCAGCGCCGCTCCCCTTTTAACCGGTTCCTTTAACTCAAAACCATAGCGAAGAAGTTTTTCCTTCAGCAGGTTAAATTTTTCGCGGGGTTTCCCCTGGGGTGACAGGGCTGCACCGACCAACAAATATTCTTCCTTCGGAATGGTCCAGGCATAAAAATCGGTCAACGTTCGATCGAAGATCACTGAAAAATACGGAAGATTTTTTGGGACCTTAAACCATTCCTGAATGGCAAGGTATTTTTCTTGGTGTATCTGCGGGGCCAGCATCCGCCGCACCGGCGAAAACGCCCCGTCTGCCCCGACCAGCAGCTTTGTTTCCTCAATATATTCCTTTCCGTTATGCTTCAGCCTTAACCTGATGGAGGTCCCTGTCCTTTCAAAAGATTTAAAAAACCACCCGCAGCGGATATCCACAGAAGGTGGGAGCAACGAAACGAGCCAGGCATCAAACTTTTCACGATCGATATTGATATAATGCCTTTGATAATACCGCTCAAGTTTGCTCTGAAAATCTATCGTCCTCACGGTAAAAAGCTGGGGGCCGACCAGCACCTCCCGGGGAACCCCGAGGCCGAGCTTTCCCAGCATGCCCTGGGCATCCGGGGCGATAAGCCCTCCACATAGTTTTGCAACGGTTTTTTCTTTCCGCTCGAGCAGATCCCGGCGCTCGATTAACAGTACTTTACAGCTGTCTCCAATTAACCGGGCCAGCGTCGCTCCTGCCGGCCCCGACCCGATCACGGCCACATCATACACGGCTATCCCCCCGGCATGTCACTTACGTGCAAGTCAAAAAAACGTCCTCAAATTTGAGGCAAGTCAAAGAACCGTCCCTAGACTTGCTTAGACTTGCTTAAATCGACAATAATAATCTGCGGCCTGGCAAAAAACCTCACCGGCGGAGTAATGGTCCCGATCCCGTTTGATACGATAACTTTTGCACCGGCCACCTCCACAATTCCTGTACGGTACTTCTGGCCATATTTTGAAGGTAGGATAGGGGCCCATAAGCCCAGGAAAGTAACCTGGCCGCCGTGGTTATGCCCGGCCAAGACCAGATCGATTCGGTCTGTTTCCATCTCTTCTGCATAATCGGGATTGTGGGATACTAAAACCACAAAATCATCATCTTTTACATCGCCAATCGTCGGTTCGATATCCTGAATATCCTCCAGATAATCCCCGACGCCCCCAAGCTTAATCCTCCCGCCGTTTTTCTCGAGCCAGCAGGCTTCATTGTCAAGAAGCCCTATCCCGGCATCACCCATGCAGCGCCTGGTTAAAGCAGGACCCTCCCAGTGGTCATGGTTTCCGAGTACGCCGTAAACCCCGAGGGGAGCCTCCAGATTCTTTAATTCCTGAAAACATGGTTCTATATAATCCGGGCTTCT
>JAAYOY010000150.1 GCA_012520035.1 Bacillota bacterium | reverse complement strand
CCGGTTCATTGTTGTGGCTGCAGTCGTGGAACCGGCATAGTTTAATCAACTCCTCAATATCGCCGAACATGACCTCCATGCCCGTATCCGCCTCCCAGAGGGATAACGACCGCATCCCGGGCGTATCAAGAATCATTCCTCCCCCGCTCAAAAGGACGATTTCCCTGTGGGTGGTGGTATGTCTGCCCTTGGCATCATGTTCACGGATAGCCTGTGTTTTAAAGAGATCTTCCCCGGCCAGGGCGTTTGCCAGGGTTGATTTGCCGACACCCGAAGAACCAAGGAAAGCAATGGTTTTGCCCCGGGTGAAATACTTCCTTACTTCCTCCATGCCCTCCCCGGATACGCAGCTTATGGCATGGACTTCCACACCCGGTGCAGTGTTGCAGGCAAGTGCTTTTTTAGCTGCCACATCCCCGCAGCAATCGGTCTTGGTCAGCACAACAACCGGTATGGCCCCGCTTTCCCATGACGCAATCAGGTACCTTTCAAGTCTGCGCATGTTAAAATCCCTGTTCAAAGACTGCATCAGAAAAACATAATCCACGTTCGCAGCAACAATTTGTTCTTTGACGGCTATTCCGGAAGCAGCCCTGAAAAATTTTGTTTTCCTGGGAAGAACAAAACAAAGGGACAACCGTCCGGTTTCTGCGTCGCACTCCAAAGCTGCCCAGTCGCCGACCGCCACCTGCAGATCATTGTCATGCTTCTGCAGGGGCCTGTTCACCAGATACTCCCCCTGGCCGGCAGTTACCCGCAGCATTTGGCCGTAGTCCGCTATTATTCTTCCCGGAAACATTTTTTCTGCACATCTTTCTTTCCATTGGCGGGCAAAATATTCATCCCATCCATAATCTTCTATATTCATTGTTCTAATTCATCCTTTATCATTTTCTTTTCTGCTTGCCTAACCTTTTTTTGTTTTCTTAAAAAGGATATAAAAATCCCGCAGATCGACCACCTGCGGGATTGGCTAAGGGAACACACAATAAAAAAACACGCTAACGGCGTGTGTTTGCTCTTTATTTAATGACACGTTTCAGGTTGCTCGTAAGAAGTTTTTGCACAGGGAACATAAACTAAGCCTCTCATAAAAGATGAAAAGCCAAACCGTTGTGTAAAACCTGTGCCGATATTTAGTTAGCCGGAAATCACCCTGGCATCTTTTACCGACATTTAAGCAACTCCTTTCGCATGTAAATGGCAGAATTACTGCAACGTGCTCATTATATGCCTGATTGCCGGGCGCTGTCAACCGCCTGCGGCCTAAAAGTTACAACAATTTATACGGCCGAGTAAACGTATTTTAGACGAAAAGAGCGGCTTCGCTTTGCTAGAGTCTCGCTTGACCGTCACGGATGGTAAAGAGCCTTCTCGACCTGTCTGCGCTCGAAAACGGGCCTTCCAAAGAATTTCGGTTTATTCTTCCAACATTATAAAGCAATTATGAATATGGAATAAGTCTGAGCCTGTTAAAATTATCGTTTTTTTAACGTACAAAATGTAAAATATACTATACCCGGGAGGGATGAATCATATCCGGATGACCGGCATGTATAACCGAACCATACTCTTCTGTCCGGAAATAGCCTTTCAAATTTGACCCCAGAGCAGACCCGTTGGTGCGCATCACAATGGCAGGTAGTTCT
>JAAYOY010000149.1 GCA_012520035.1 Bacillota bacterium | reverse complement strand
CCCAGCTCCCGCGGCAGATTATCAACCCCTGTCTTGATATGTACCGATAATACAGGCTGTGACGGTTTCTCAGTAAGTTCAATATTATAATCCATTAATTTCCCTCCAAATCTTTTTTCTTCATTATATACTACCTGATGATGGGGAACAACCAATGCCGAAAAAAAAAAGCAGCAACAACAATTGTTTTTTCCAGATATTGCATTCGACGTTGATCCTCCCCCCCCTACTGTTAGACTAATGCTTTTATGATTAATCATGTCGTTTTAAATAAATCTACATACTGGCCGTAACCCTCTTTCTCCAGATCCTCCACGGGTATAAACCGCAGGGCGGCAGAATTAATACAATAGCGCAGCCCCGAAGGAGCCGGGCCGTCATTAAATACGTGCCCTAAATGGGAATCCGCTCCCCTGCTTCTGACCTCGGTACGCCGCATTTTATAGCTCAAATCCGTTTTTTCTTTGATATTTTGCGGCTCAAGTGGCCTGGTAAAGCTCGGCCAGCCGCTTCCCGAATCAAATTTATCCAGAGAGCTGAAAAGGGGTTCACCCGACACAACATCTACGTATATGCCTTCCCTATTATTATCCCAGTACTCGTTAGCAAAAGGAGGTTCCGTAGCGTTCTTCTGCGTAACTTCATACTGCAGCTTCGTCAGCCTCTTCTTTAGCTCCTCCCCATTTCTTCCCCCTCTATGTTTTTCCTCCCGCCAGTGTTTTTGGGCAAAGTCGTCCCTCCCCGATCCAAGCCGGTAATACCGGTAATGAGAGGGATTCTTTTTATAAAAATCCTGGTGGTACTCCTCGGCAGGATAAAAAGCCCCCGCCGGGATTATTTTGGTAACAACGGGTTTATCAAACCTACCGCTTTCCTCAAGCGCCTTTTTTGA
Source organism: Bacillota bacterium (assembly GCA_012520035.1). GTDB lineage: Bacteria > Bacillota > Dethiobacteria > DTU022 > UBA8154 > DUQX01. The sequence goes on along the minus strand of JAAYOY010000149.1, from coordinate 3,915 downwards.
TGCCTCAGCCTTTTGTTTTTGTTCCTCGCTGTGATAAAAAATGACCGTATGGTACGGCTCCCCCCGATCAACAAACTGCCCTCCGGGATCGGTGGGATCAATTTGACGCCAGTAAATTTCAAGCAGTTCCTCATAGGATACTTTTTCAGGATCAAAGGTTATCTGCACAGCCTCACAGTGACCGGTTTTCTTTGAACACACCTGCTCATAGGTCGGGTTTTCCTGATGACCGCCCGTATATCCCGATACAATTTTTTCAACCCCCGGCAACGCCGAAAAAGGAGGGACCATGCACCAAAAACAACCTCCGGCAAAAGTTGCCAGTTCATATTTCTTCATATATATCCCAAACCTCCATATGATATTATTAGTATCCGGCACCGGAAAAAAGGCTTGTCGCCCGGGGAAATCCGGAAAACAGCCTGCGCCTGCTGCGCTATTGCAAAGCTTACGCTATTAAAGTTTACCGCTTTTCCTCAAAAATAATTCCCCTGTCCACACACCCGGAGCCATCACAATTACATCGCCGCTAATCATAAAAAAACTGCAAGGTTTCCCTTGCAGAAGTTCTATTCCCCGGATGAAGTAAACGATCATCCGATGACTAAGGTATTTTTAGACTTCCGGGCAGTCATAATTTAACAGCCTGATGGCAAGCTGCAGTTGTAAACTCACATCTGCATCCTTATAATCCAGCCCCGTTATCTCCTTAATTCGGCGCAGCCTGTACTTCATCGTGCTGGGATTAAGATAACCTTTACGCGACGCCATTAAAACATTTCCGTTATATTTATAGTAAAGATTCAGTGTTTCAACCAGCTGTGTTCTATGTTTTTGATCATACTCCACAAGAGGACCCAGGGCCTTTTTAATAAACCTGGCAAAACACCGGGAATTTATTTCAATCAAAGAGAAAATACCTAAATTATCATAGCAGATAACCCTGTTTTTTAACTTTAAAGATTTCATAATGCCCAGAGTTGTTATCGCATTACGATAGGATAAAACACATTTTTCCAGACTGTCGCAATGTGTACCCAGGGCAATCCACCAGTTCCCGCCTTTAACCACCCCCGGCAAACGCTCCTTCAACAGATCGACCAGGGGACGTGCGCCGTCAGGCTGCTTTCCGCGATCATAAACAAACATCATGGTAATATAGCTGCTCTTCGTCACAACAACAACATCCGGGAAAGAATTCATGCAGAATTCCCGAATTTCTTGATAAAGCTCCGGTTTGCACCTGCATTTTGCATCCGGCTCAATTTCAAGCGCGATTATCTGATAGCATTTCTCTAAATCAAAGCCCAGCTGCAGGGCACGGTGTTGCACCCAGTCATCCGATTCAAAATTTCCCTCCAGAACATGTTCTATAAAATTTTCTTTTAAACGTTTGGTTTGCTCCACAGCAGCTTTTTCTTTCAACATCTCCAGCGCTGTGATCGTCGCCCCCTGTTCCATGGCCGTACGGTACAGCTGCTTCAGATTACCCTGATTGGATAATGCAGTAAGCAGCCCCAGGATCTGCTCCCCTGCCACGATAGGGACCAGGTACTGTGTTCTTTCCGGCCCCAGAACAATTTCCACGGGTTTTCTATCGTGAAAAAGTTCCTTTACCTGCCGGCTGTAACTGCTATCCAATATCAAATCTTTCCCGCATAAAAACGACTTCGTATCCGTTTCGTTTTGCGCCGTTGTTGCTTTTATATTAAAGTCTTTATCCTCAATCTGCACCGGGCAGTTGATAAAGGCCGCCAGGGTGCTGCATATCGCTTCAATTCCCCTTCCCCTTAGAACCAGCTCTGTCAGTTTCTTATGGATTTCTGAGGATTTCTCCAACATTTTTTGCTGTTTTAGCAATTTTTCATTGAGCCGCTCTAATTCCTCAACCTTCAACTGCAACTTTTCATCGACTTTTTCATACAGCCTGGAATTTTCCAGGGCAATGCCCAGCTGCGTACCCAGGATAACCAGCAGCTCCCGGTCATCTTCGTTAAACGATTCTTCCCCGTATTTATTGGCAGCCAGTAAAGCACCGATTACCTTATTATTTGCAGTAAGGGGCACCCCCAGCAGATTCTTTTTTATTGCCGAGAAACCAAAAAGATCGTCAGCCCGAAACCGGGTGGAATTTCTATCAATTATCTCCCCTTTTTCAAGGATAATTTTTATGACTCCCTGCGGTTCATACACCTGATCTTCAACTAATTTCTCCTGAGGTTTTGCTCTTTGGCCTAATTCCTCAAATTGATTATAATGATCGTAATATGTATAATGCTTGACAATTCTTAAACCGGTGCCATTTTCTTCTTTCAAGGCCAGCATGGCTTCCCTGGCGGACACCAGTTTTTTTGCACATTTTATGAACTTCAAAGGTAAGCTCTCAGAATGCAACCGCGAATTCAAAATTACCGTAGCTTCATTTAAGATGCGCCATTGTATTACGCGTTTGCGTTCCTTCAACAGTTCTTTTCTTATATTTAAACAACCAGCTTTGCATGCATTTTTATCGCAATTTGCCTTAATGCCAAAACGGTCGAATTCCGAGGTCAAAGCACCCTGAATTTTGTTCTCGTAGCTGTATTCTGCCATTATTTCAATCACCCCTTCTCACGGGAAGCTACGAAAAGGAGAAACGACCATCCGATCACATCAGGCTCATATGCGAAAGACCGGCGCTGCCGATTAAATACTGCTTACTACCAGCCATCACGTAAAATATCCTCACAGAATTTACTCCATTTACCCTGTGCCTCGAGTATAAATTCTGCAAGCTCCCTGGCCACTCCCCTGCCTCCCCCCTTTTCAGTAATCCAGTGGGCAGCTTCCATAGCCTGTCTTTTTGCATTTGAAGGGGCAACGGCGAAGCCGACTCTTCTCATTACCCCAAGGTCGATTACCTCATCGCCAACATAACAAGCCTCTTCATCCTTAATCTTTAATTCTTCCAGCAAAAGTTCGTACCGGGCAATCTTTTTGTTGCTTTCATAATAACGCTTAATCCCCATATCTTCCATTCTCCACGCATAAGCTTTGGATTTCCTGGTTATGACCGCTACTTCAATCCCGCAAGACATGAGGGCGTTGCACCCGAAAGCGTCTTCATGGCAAAAAATGCGGCTTCTTATTCCCTCTTCGTTGTATAGTACGGTATTATCGGTCAGTACCCCGTGAACGTCAAATATTACCAGCTTAACTTTTTTTGCCCTTTCAACAGCTTCCGCCATATTTTTTGAAGGCATCTTTATTCCCCTTTACTGGAGATCCTTTTAAATAACCTTTTATTTAAACCGCAATATATGGACCCTTTGTAAATACCTATCTATTATTATTTATTATTAATAAAGCTTAACCGTTATGATAATTGTTTAGAATTTTCCTACACCAATAAATCTATCTTACCAATCTGCCGGTGTCAAGATGAACTTTGGCAAATTCTGTCAGCAAGGTAAATTGAAAAGAAAAAGCATGCCGGGGCACTCCTCTTGACGAGAAGTGCCCCGTTAATACCTCATGATATTTTCCCTTCAGCTTTTAATTTGTCGACAACCATCTTTCTGAGCTCAACCTTATTAATTTTAGAACCTCCGGCCAGCGGAAAAGCATCCACGACTTCCAGCCTTTCCGGGAGTTTAAACATGGCGAGCTTTTTGCTCTTTAAGTATTCAATCATCTCTTCAAATGTAATCGGATCGCTGCCGGCCGCCGGAACAACAAAGGCACAGGCCTTTTCACCCATAATCGGATCCGGCATGGCTACAACAGCAGCATCGGCAATTTTGGGATGGGCGATCAAGAAGTTCTCAATTTCTCCCGGATAAATATTCTGACCACCGCGGATGATGATATCCTTTTTGCGCCCGGTTATGACCAGATAACCGTCCTCATCGAACTTAACGAGATCTCCGGGAGTTG
>JAAYOY010000148.1 GCA_012520035.1 Bacillota bacterium | reverse complement strand
GACGGGCGATTTGTGCCGCCAGCCTGGAGTGAGGAAGGCCGGAACCGGAAAAAATGGGAAGCTTTTGTCCCCTGACCATGGTATTCATCCCATCAATGGCGGACACCCCGGTTTGGATAAACTCGGAAGGGTAATCCCGGGCATAGGGGTTTATTGGATATCCGTTAATATCCAGTCTTTTATCGGGAATAATCCTGGGCCCTTTATCCCGGGGGCTTCCCATGCCGTCAAAAACACGGCCCAAAATATCAATAGAAACGGGTAACTCTATACCTTTACCAAGAAAACGTACCCTGGTCTCGCGAATATTGATTCCGCTCGAACCTTCGAAAACCTGAACAAGCGCCTTATCCCCGTCTACTTCCAGAACCTGGCCGCGCCGTATTTCCCCGCCAGGCAACTCTATTTCAGTTAACTCCTGGTAGGTAACACCTTCAACATTCTCTACCAGCATCAGAGGCCCTGCTATTTCAGCAACGGTTTTATATTCCTTAAGCATCGGCATCCCCTCCTTCCCCGCTAAATTCTGCTATTTGCTCTTTAATTTCTTTTTCAATATCATCCAGCTCACCGAGATTCTCTTCCTCAACATACTTTGCACGGGCGATACGTTCCCGCACCGGCAGAGCAAAAAGTTTCTCCAAATCCAGATCCAGTTCGCCTTTTTCAATTACTTTTAGCGCCTGATGATGAAAGCTCAAGATCAACTCCAGCATGCGATACTGTTTCTGCATAGACGTATAGGTATCCACTTCATGAAATGAGTTCTGGTGCAAATAGTCTTCCCTGATCGATTTAGCCGTCTCCAGTGTAAGCCTTTCGGTTGCTGAGAGCGCGTCAACACCAACCAGCCTTACAATTTCTTCAAGTTCGGCTTCTTCCTGCAAAATCCTCATTCCTTCACGCCTCATCTCAATCCACTTATCGCCCAGGGTTTTACGGAGGTAAGGATCAATGTCCGCCTGATACAACGAGTAGCTTGAAAGCCAGTTGATCGCCGGAAAGTGACGTCGGTAAGCAAGCGAAGCATCCAGACTCCAGAAAACCTTTACAATACGCAGGGTTGCCTGTGTAACCGGTTCTGACAGGTCTCCTCCGGGTGGAGAAACAGCACCTACCACAGTAAGCGCCCCTTCGATATTATCGCTGCCCAGATTGATAGTTCTCCCTGCCCGTTCGTAAAATTCAGCAACCCGTGAACCAAGATAAGCCGGATAACCTTCCTCACCGGGCATTTCTTCCAGACGCCCGGAGATCTCTCTTAAAGCTTCAGCCCAGCGGGAAGTAGAATCAGCCATTAAGGCTACAGAATAACCCATATCCCGGAAATATTCGGCAATTGTTATACCGGTATAGACAGAAGCTTCCCTTGCCGCCACGGGCATATTGGAGGTATTGGCAATGAGCACTGTCCGTTTCATTAAAGGCTCACCGGTTTTCGGATCTTTTAACTCCGGAAACTCCATCAGCACATCGGTCATCTCATTGCCGCGCTCTCCGCAGCCAATATAAACCACTATCTCAGCATCCGCCCATTTGGCCAGCTGGTGCTGTGTGACCGTTTTACCGCTGCCGAATGGGCCGGGAATACAGGCAGTACCCCCTTTGGCAACAGGGAAAAACGTATCAAGGATACGCTGACCGGTGATCAGCGGGATATGGGGACCCAATTTTTCTTTGTAAGGACGGCCCTTTCGGACCGGCCACTCTTGCATCATCGTAATATCAACAACTCCAGTTGGCGTTTCCAGAGTGGCAATAACATCGGTAACGGTATATTCCCCGCTATATATTTTTACCACTTTGCCGGAGATAACAGCAGGGGGTACCATAATACGGTGCTCCACTAACGGGGTTTCCTGCACTGTCCCGAGAATATCGCCGGCCAGAACCTGGTCCCCTTCCTTAACGCGCGGAGTAAAATCCCATTTTCTTTCTCTGTTTAAGGCTACGGCTTCTACCCCTCTGGTAATATAATCGCCTGCTTTTTGCCAGATAACGTCCAGAGGGCGCTGCACGCCATCAAAAATCGCCTCAATCAATCCAGGTCCCAGCTCCACACTCAGCGGTGCACCGGTATTATACACGGGTGCACCCGGACCAAGCCCACCGGTCTCCTCGTATACCTGGATAGAAGCTCTATCTCCCCGTATCTCAATGATCTCGCCCAGCAGCCCTTCATCGCTCACCCTGACCATATCATACATCCGGGCATCCGCCATATTTTCGGCAATTACCAGCGGACCGGAAACCTTGATTATTCTACCGCCTCCCAAGTTATCAACCCTCTTTCCTGAATAAGATATCAGCACCTATTGCTTTCTCTACGTTTTCTTTTACTTTAGCCATTCCGATACCCAGGGTCCCCTTATTGTTGGGGATGGGGACAACTGCGGGTAAGAAACGTTTATTAAGCTCCGCCAGAGGTTCTTCTAATTGCCGGGCTATCTCTTCAGTAATAAAAAGAACAGCATAATCTTCTTTAGCCACTTTTTTTAAAACTGATAGTGCCGAACCCGCGTCATGTACGGAAAACGTCGTTACACCCAGGGTTTTAAACCCAAGGATAGAATCTTTGTCCCCGATAACAGCAATTTTATATATAGACATTACGCAATCTCTCCCTGATAGCTTCAATGGGCAGCCCGTTAATCTTTCCGACCAATATCAGGCGTATATTTTTAATTTCAATTTCCTTGGCATAGATATAACCAACGAGGGGCTCGAGGCCAAAGGGTGTTCTTTTTCCCTGCTGGAGGTATTCCAGAATAAAATCATCTGTTAATTTTTCCAGTCGGGTAAAGGTTCCCTTTTCCTGCCACTCCTGCACTCCTTCACCAACCACGACAGCATATTCACTCATTGCCAGACGGTTCACCAGTATTTCAAGTGGTTCGTCCAGCAAGCTTATAAATAAATCCAAAGGAAGGCTACCCTGGGGAAGAAATGCTCTTTTAAAGAATTCCTTATTTCGCCCAATGCGCTTAACACGCAAGAAAGTTTTTATATTTGCCAGGTCAACTTCACGGATAAATAACCCTTCTAAAACAGCAGCGCGCGCCTTCCGGGCTGCAGTAATCAACATAAAATAAAGGGTTTGATCCAAGAGAAGATCGATAATTTGAGGATCACGGGATACAATAAATTCCTCCAGAATTTGTTCCACAGTATCGCGAAGAGTTGCAGGCAAGTCCCGGAAATCTTCTTCCTCCACCATAGCTCGAAGTTTGTCAAGCTGCATCGTCCCAACCGGAAACAGTATATTATCGTTTGCCCCCTCAAGGTATTTTGCTTTTAATAAAACCTTCAGGTTGTGGATATCGTACTTCAAACTCATTAAATCGGTCAGATAGGGCCGGGGACTCATTTTTTGCATCAGAGTAAAAACATTTTTTACTTCCTCCTGCAAAATCTTTTCAAAATCAAAGATACTCGTAAGCCCAGCTACTGAGCCAGCATAATCAGTTTCCGAAAGCACTTTTAGAGCTTCCTCTCCGGAAACAGCTTCTACCATTCTCTCGAGCTTGCCTTTGTCCAGGAGGCGGGTCTCCAAAGCACGGATACGGCCTACTGCATAGGCATATATTGTCTCATTTGCAGGCATTTTTTCTTGCCTCCTTCCCTCCCTCACGTTGAAGCTCATTCTTCTTGAAAGAGAATCGCTGCCGCTTCCATTTCCAGCTCATCCCTGTACATTTCCAAGAGTGAATCAAAGGAATTATTAATTTCTACCCCACCGGACCGAAGAATAAAACCTCCGGAGATTTCGAAAGTCTCTTTACTTATTAAAAGCTTGTCTTTATGTCCTGCGGCAGCCAGCTCCCCTTGAATCTCTTTCCAAAAATTTTTCGGAATTCTGGCCTTATCGCGCGGGGAGAGAATAACAACCTCTTCCCCTGTTTTAATCGAAGCCAAGAGCATCTTTTTTATAACAGCAAAATAATCTTGCTCATCAAGATTCATGAGCGCCTCCAAAGCTTGCTGCAATGCTTCTTTAATCAGCTCCTGTTTAGCCGCCAGCATTTGTTTACGCGCATCAAGCCGGGCAATTCCCAAAATACGCCGCTTTTGCTCTTCAGCCTCCTTTTGAGCACGTTCCAGGATCTGCTCCCGCCGCTTTTCAGCCTCTTTTTCGGCTTCAGAAAGAATAATATCTGCTTTTTTTTCAGCCTCTGCTAAAATATTTTCGGCCTTTGCCCTGGCATCATCCTGTATACGCCGGCAGATCCTCTCCGCTCCCTCTTTCATACCTAACACTCCCTTCTGGCAGGACATCCTGAGTATCTACACTGCTATTCCAAAAAGCATCATGATTGAAGCTAACAAAGCTAAAACAGCGTAAGTTTCCACCATAACGGCAAAGATAATCGCTTTTCCCAATTCTTCCGGACGCCTGGCCACTATCCCGATACCGGCAGCAGCCGCCCTGCCTTGATAAATAGCTGAAAGCAATCCCACTATAGCAATCGGCAAAGAAGCCATTAAAATGGAATACCCTTGTTCGGGAGTAAGAGGGAGAAGATTTCCTCCGATAATACCTATGCGCTGCATAATAATAAACCCTGTAAGCAACCCGTAAATCCCCTGGGTGCCGGGAAGAGCCTGTAGTAAAAGCGTTTGCCCAAATTTATCAGGGTCTTCGGTAATCACGCCGGCTGCGCTTTGACCGACCAGTCCAACTCCAAACGCGGAACCTATCCCCGACAGTACTACCGCCAGAGCAGCTCCCAATATTGCTAATACTATTCCTGTCATAACTTTTATGCCTCCCCTTCTTCTATATCAACAAATTTTGTTGTATTGCAAAATGGTTGAAATGGTTTGCCTCCACCCTCAAAAAACTTGCCAAAAAACTCAATATACTGTAAGCGGCTGGTGTGAACATAAGCACCCAGCGATCCAATCATAAGATTAAAAAAATGTCCTCCGATCAAGAAAAAGACCATAATTATTACTCCGGGAACACTTCCGGCCAGAAGGCCGCTCATCGTATTAATAGCTGTTGCAATAACACCGGTTGCCAGGCCTAAAGCGAGCAAACGGGAATATGAAAGCACATCGCTGAGATATCCCGTAACATCATAAAGGCTCAGCAATCCGCTAAAGAATTTTTTTATTAACCCTTTCTGACTCCGCCCCTGGGTTAGAATAAGGCCCAGCGCGCCTCCGGCTGCCAACCATTTGCCGGCTGCGCTGAATTGAGGCAAAGCCAGCGATACAAGCCCAATCAAGAAAACAAACCATAACCCCTGATCGAAAACAGCATCTAAAACCCTGCCCGCCTTAATTTCCTGATAAGCGCGCACTCCCATCCCAAAAAAAATCTGAATAAACCCCAGGACAAAACTGAATATAAGCATCCGCATGGGATCATCCAGAGGGTTAAACCATAAAGGCCTGAGTTTGATCAAGTCTCCAAACCAGCCGCCCATTAACACTCCAAAGATAAACGAGGAAATGCCACCTAAAAAAAGTAATTTGATTAACTGTTTACCCATGCCTCCCAGCTTTAGCTTACGCATAATGAAAAGGGCTAAAAGCGATAGAATAACGCCATATCCGGCATCGGTTAAACAAATACCAAAAAAAATGAAAAAAAACGGTGCTATAAGCGGTGTAGGGTCAATATCCCGGCGGCTCGGGGTACTGTAAAGCCTGGTAACTACTTCAAAGGCATCTGCTGCACCGCTGTTCCGGAGTAATACCGGCACTTTTTCCTCAGGATCAGGATCACGGATGATGAGAACAGTAGTTTCTGTTTTTTCGGTAAGAAGTTTTTCCAGGCCGGATACTGCTGTAGCAGGAATCCATCCTTCGAGCAGGAAAGCAGATTCTGTACGGGCAAATTTGCTTATAGCTTCATTTTTATCCCGTTCGTTTTCGAGAAAATCGGAATAAGCCATTAAATGTTGCCGGTAAGCAAGCAGATCCTCTATTTTTATAAATAATTCTTTTCTTTCCTGGCCGATTTTTTCCAGTTCCTTCTCCAGCGTATTAACAGCATGAGCCGCTGTGCCTTTTATCCCCGGGAAGGAAACCCCTGTTGCCCCTGATTCTTTGAATACCTCCTGTACCTTTTCGGCTTCATCTGTGAAATAAATAATAAAAAGATATGAGAGTTCTTTTTCTGAAGAAATAACTTCCAGATAGTGATCAGGAGCTTTATCGATTAAAGACTGCTGTAAAGAAGAGAGTTCATCTGCTGGTACAGTAAAGAGCTGCATTCGTAACCGCGGCGTATCTTCAATTCTTTCCAGCGGCAAAGTAAGACCAACCCAAGGCGCCAGCGCCTGCATCAAATTATGGCATCTGGTCTCCTCGTTACGCAAACCGTTCAATTTCTCATCTATTGCCCGGCATGTACTATAAACTGTTTTTATTTCTTCTTTACCGCGGGAAATAAATTCACCATACTCTGCGGGTGTCAGGTTGATTTTCGCCCCTGTAAATTGTTGAACAAAGTTCTTTTTCAGCGGAAAATGCCTCTGCATAAAATCCAGGCAATAGCGGACCTCACCTAATCGCGACTCTAAATATGTTACTGCAGCTGCCGGCTGTTCAGGTACCAGTAAGGATTCCATCTCCTCCAATATTCCGGTCTCCTTTATATCAACCAGTTCAACTGCCCCAATATCCCTGAGGATATTAATCACCGTATCCTTTTCCTGCTGGTGAGAGAGGAGAATTAATTTTTTAATTTCAACTATCGGCATGAGTATTCACAACCCTCTCCATTATCCTTGCAACAACTGCCGGCAACCTTGCTCTAGTCCTGGCCGCCATGCGATCAATTTCCTTTTTGTGGTCCTCTAAAAAAATTGCTGCCTCCCGTCGCGCTTCCGTTTCTGCTCTGTTTAGCAATTCCTTCGCCTGGACCTCAGCGTCCGCTACGGCCGCTTTAAGCATTTGTGCTGCCTGCTCTTCTGCATCCTTCAGCCTCTGGCGGGCTTTTTGCTGTGCTTCACGCACCGTAGTATTGGCCTGGTTTTCAGCTTCTCTTATCGATTCCACCAGTTTAATCGTCAAAGGCTTCACCACCCTCCTTTTTTATCTTTTCTCTGTAAAAAGCTAAAAAACCCTTTCCCTAACACCTCCAGATGCAATTTATAACCAGATGAAATTTGAAATTTGTATTATAATTATGTATTGTAATAATCAAGGTATAATCTACCCAGTAAATACTTTAACGCAAATACTTTAACCGATTTTTTTAAGTGATATCTTCACCCCCCGCTTTGATCGGTTAATAAAATATTAAAGCTATAATTAGAATATTAGAATATGAAAAACTATTCTACCAATTTCCCTATTGTTCTCCAACAACATATTCTACAAAATTAAATAAAAACCTTTTCTATTATTATAAAATATAATAACCCTTCAAATTCGGGCTATGGCCTGAAGCTGCTCAGGGATACAAGGCCTCCCAGAAAAAGCAGCACATAATATGTAAAAAATCTCCAAGACATAACAAATATTCCCAGTACGGATGACGGAACAAAAAGCATAAAAAGGCTCGCCAGGCTAAACTCGGCAACGCCACTCCCCCCGGGGACAGGAACATAAATAATAATCATCTGTATTACCGCCAGCCAAATCAGGGACAAAAAAAAGGGGACCGGTTTATTTAAACCAAGCAAAAGCACAGGAGCTATGCTAAAAAAGCAAAACCAGTAAGCTACAGTTAAGATAATGATAAGTGTTAAGGTCACGGCTTTAAAACGATTTATTGATCGTGTAGCATACAGATATTCTTGAAGCTCATGCATGAGAAAAGCATATATTTTCTTCCCCCGTGGAGTATCGAGAAAAAAATATCTTCCCCAAGAATAGCTGACGACCTTTTGGAGAAGTAAGCTTAAAACCGCAGGTTTCCATAAGAAAAAAAGCAGAAGCAAAACCGTGCAGATGGATATAAATACAGCATAAATAAAAATCTGATTAAAAAAATTAGTTACCAGCCTGCCGCGAAAAAAAACAAGCAACGTCACGGCTGAAATGGTCAGCACCAGTTTTGTAAGAAAAGAACGTGTCAAAGTTACAGCAGATGATTCACCCAGAGAAAGCCCTTTTCTGCTCAAACCGTAAATATGGGCAGGCCACTCACCTGCATGAAAAGGTGTAACGGAAGCAAAAAAAAAGGTCATCAAAAAAATCTGCACTGCATCGACAAGCCTGATATCTTTATCCTTGCCCAGGCTCGATACCAGCAATTTGATCCGCAGCCCCTCGATGGCACAGAGCAGAGCAATCAACAAAACGGCTAATAAAAGATACCCTGCGCGGACGAATAGCAGGCTTTCCAGGGTTTCTTCCTCGAAATAATAGACAAATATAAAGAGTGAAGCGGCAACGCTCAACGCCAGGGAAATTCCCAGCCCTTTTTTCCATGTGGGAAGAGGACTTGCCACTTAACTGTCTCCCTTAATCTCATGATAAATTTCCACTTTAATTCCCGCCTCTTCTAATAATTGCCGGGCAAGCTCATCAGGATAATTTTCCTTTGAAACGATCCTTTTTATTCCTGCATTGACCAGCATTTTAGCACATAAAGAACATGGATAATGAGTGCAGTAAAGATCGGCCCCCTGAATTGAAACACCATGCAGCGCGCCCTGTATAACCGCATTTTGCTCCGCATGAAGCCCCCGGCAGAGCTCATGGCGCTCTCCAGACGGTACATTTCTCTCCTGCCGCAAACAACCCGTTTCCAGGCAGTGCTTCAATCCGGTGGGTGCACCGTTATAACCGGTTGTTAAAAGTCGTTTATCTTTTACAATAACCGCTCCCACTTTACGCCGCAAACATGTAGAGCGCTGTGATACAACCGTAGCTATCTCCATAAAATAACTGTCCCAGGAAGGTCTCAAAATAAAACTCCTTTCAATCCTTTAAATCGTATAAAGGAAAAGCAGCACACAGTTCTTTAACTTTTCGCTTTACCTGAGCGATAATTATGGGATTATCCCGCCCTTCAAGGGTACGTAAAATAAACTCGGCAATAGCCTTCATTTCGTCTTCCTGCATGCCCCGTGAAGTAACCGCAGGCGTACCGATCCTGATGCCGCTGGTCACAAAAGGGCTTTCCGGATCATCTGGAATAGCGTTTTTATTTACAGTAATCCCTACCTCATCCAGCAGAGCTTCCGCATCTTTCCCGTTAATATTTTTATTTCTTAAATCAACCAATAGAAGGTGGTTGTCCGTTCCCCCTGATATAAGATTAAAACCCATCTCCAGAAGTGTTTCAGCGAGCACCCGGGCATTCAAGATAACCTGTTCCTGATAACGTTTAAAATCCTCTCCCATCGCTTCCTTAAAAGCAACAGCTTTTGCAGCAATAGCATGCATGAGAGGTCCGCCCTGAATGCCGGGGAATACAGCTTT
>JAAYOY010000147.1 GCA_012520035.1 Bacillota bacterium | reverse complement strand
GTTCCGATAAGGATGGGGACGTCTGCCATATCATATTCGAGAAATGGTGCGGAGGGAAAAATCGGAAAGTGAATAAAATTTACCAGTACAATCGATATAGCAGCCAGCATTGCCATCATGACCATTTTTTTTACTGTCAGATTTTCTTTCATCTTCAATACCTCCACTGAGAATTGTAAAATGCTTGAGGATGTAAAAAACCCCCCGCATCGGGGGGGTTATTGAAAGTAGCAATTAAAACCATATAACCGGTTATTTTTGCTTCTCCCATCCGGACTATACCGTCGGCACCGGAATCTAACCGGCTCAGCTGAATAGCTCGCGGGCTCGTCGGCTCTGTGGCCGCATTACCGCCGGTGGGGAATTTCACCCCGCCCCGAAGCATCTTTTATTGTAGATAATTATAAAACGGAAATACTCCTTTGTCAATGAACCAGCACTTATTCAGAATATTTGGCTATATTTAAGCTAATACTTTAATTTTATCGTCATAACCGGAAAGCTTTTTTAAGAGCTTTTTTAGCGCGTAAGCGGTATGCTGGCCGAGCAGTGCCCTCCTATGGAATCTACAATTTCACCTTCGACCAGAATCTGCACGGCCTCGATCTCCTCCAGCTGCGTCAGGGTCCATACGATGGAGGAGAGCAGGACTCCTTCCGTTTGTGAGCCGTAATTAGCGGTGGCTATTTCGGAGGAGAGGTCCAGATAGGCGATTCCGTTTTCAACCCGGAGATCGAGAATCCTCGTTTCCTCAGGTATTATTCTGCTCAGCTTATCATCCTGGGGGCCCTTAAGCAGCTCTTCCATTAACTCCCGGGCTCCCGGTTGCTTTTCAAAAGCTCGTGTTTCTTTACCCAGTTTAAAATCCGTCTCAGTTACCTCCATGAAGTAGAGCTCCATGATGTTTTCCTCCAGGGGCGCCCCATACTCTATCTTTTCTCCTGCCAGCTCCTCCAGGATAGAAAGCAACTCTGCAGTATTCCGATGCTGGCTGCTGACAATGAATACCTCCGCCTCATCCGTTATCCACCTGACTATCCTGCTTTCTTCAAAATACCTATTAGAAACGTGCAAGACGCTGGAGTCAAAATCCACATAACCCCCGGCCAGTCTTTTCAGTTCTATTTCCGGAAGGAAGGTGAATTCCGGGGGTGTTGTTGTATAATAAACATCTAGAAAATCAATTTCATTTGTTCCCTGGAAGCGCAGGATATATTCGTATAAATCGTTATAGAGGACACCGGCCAGCTTTAGCTCCATTTCCTCCGGAAGGATATTCAACAGTTTGGTAGTTTCCGGCCACGCTTTTATTACTTCCTCAATATCTGCGGTGCGGTTCAGCTCGCGGACTTTGATCCCCTGAGGCAGGGTCCAGTTGAAAATTTCGTCCTCCAGCTGCGGGTTAATCTCCAGCTCCTTGAACTCCACCACCAGCTTCGAACCTTCGGGATGGTTCATTACCTTGCGCAGGGGCAATTTAGTGGCTTTGTCTATCCACATCTGGTTGTATACCTCTTCGCCGGCATATCTGTACTCGAGGACTGTAGCCTCACGGCCAAAAAGGGTTTCGGTTCCAAGGGTATTGACTTCTACGGCGTATTCCAGCTCCCGGACGGACTTGCCGATATGGTAGCGCCATAGCTCTTTTTCCGGAAAGATATTCTCCACTGTTACCCTGTCAGGTTCGATTTCCGCCAGCTTTTCCCCGTCGCTGATGTACTGCTTTTTAAAACCGTTATAGCTGTGGTGGGCGCGGTATTTAAAGGGTTTTTTATACTGGATTTCAATTGTTTCCAGAAACTCTATCTCTCCATTGCGTTCGGACCTGATCTCCGTCACGCCGCTGTAGCTCTGAAGTTCCTCATAGGCACGGACCACGGCATGCACGATGTTGACCTCCTCCTGTCCCGGAAAGTTCAACAGCCCTGTTATCAGCAGGATCATCGCTGCCGCCGCTACCATTGCTCTAACCCAGCGCGAACTGAGCAGCCTGCGCACTGCCGGTTTACCTTTTCTTAGTTTCTTGACAGCCCTGATGGATGCAAACATTTTTTCCATTTCCGGGTCTACATTGCCTTCTTGGTAAGCCCGGGGTTTTTTATCTTGGAGCAAGTCTTCGATAAAATGATCGACCTGTTGTATTTCATTCATATCATTCATGAAAATAACCTCCTTTTTCCAGTATTTCTTTCAGGGCACGGACTGCACGAAACTGCAGGCTCCGTACCGCCCCCGGGCTTCGCTTCATCTTTACGGCCACGCTCTCTACCGGCCATCCTTCAATTATTCTCAGCGTTAAAACCCGTCGGTGTTCAGGGCTTAACTGCTTCATAGCCTCCTGTATGATCATTTTTTCTTCCACCTCCCGGGGCTCGTGGGGAATGTCCCACCCCTTTTCCCGTAGTTCGTCCATAGAGACCGAACCGAACTGCCGGCCCCGCTTTCGCCACAGATCCGTGAGCAGGTTGCGGGCGGCGGCGAAGGTATATGCTTCAATTTTTTCCTCCCCATTGATGCTGCCGGTTTTTATCTTGCGATAAACCCGGTCCAAAGTATCCTGCGTAAGCTCCTCCGCTTCTTCCCGGTTCTGGACCTTGAAGTAAAAAAAGCGGTAGAGCCGCGGCCACAGCTCAGCGGCCCATGTATCCGTTTGGTTTTTCAGTACTGCACTCTCCCTCATCATACAATCTCCCCGATATCGCGCAATATCTTTTTCTCTTCCTATTATACATGACG
>JAAYOY010000146.1 GCA_012520035.1 Bacillota bacterium | reverse complement strand
TCTTTTTAGTTAACATAATATATATTATCGGACGTTTGATAGAGTGCTATCATTTCTCTGCTCAATTTGGGATTACAACTGGGATCGCTACCATATTACGCAGCGTCCCAGTTGTAGAAAGGTCTGTGAAGCAAAAATCAAGCATTAAACACAACTAAAAGTCCATGGTATTAGCATATCCATGGTTTTAGCATTATGGCTGTAAAATATCCCATATTTTTTTTGGTTAAATCCTAAAATCCTATGAGATAACAAAGCGGGAAATCTGCAGTGAAGAAGCGGTCTTATCTTTTGCAGAAAGATCTTATCGTTTGCACTTGTTATTAATCACGCTCCCCCCTACTCCATGATTATACTTATAGCTTTAAGAAAGAGCGCAAATTTTATGTTACAAAGAAAATTTCAGTTAACAATGAAAAAATTATTTATTTTAAAGGCAAAATAAGGGGTTGACAGGAGCTGAAAAGATGTATATGCTATATTTTAAATTGATCATTATTAAATACGATGAACAGGACCAGTAGGAAAGTAAAGAAGCGTGCAGAGAGTTGCTGTAAGGTGAAAGGGCAACCCTTCTTTTTTCCAAAACTCCCCTGTGAGGAGCCTGCTGAAATCGCTAAACAGTGAGATTAGGTCAGGACGGATCTTTACCGTTAAAAGAAGAACACTTAAAGAGGGCAGTATATTTGTGCTGTCAAGTAGAGTGGTACCGCGGGAGAAAACCTTTCGTCTCTATTTATGTTTTTGACGAAGGGTTTTTTTATTGGAATTAATTATAAGAAAAGGTGGATGGGATGAAAGAACGAGTAATGATTTTTGATAGTACTTTAAGGGATGGAGAACAAACGCCGGGGGCAAAGCTAAACGCCAGGGAGAAATTAAAAATTGCCCGTCAGCTTGCTCGATTAAATGTTGATGTTATTGAAGCGGGTTTCCCCATTTCTTCTCCGGGAGATTTTCGTGCTGTGCAACAGATAGCAAGAGAAGTAAAGGGACCGGTTATAACTGCCCTTGCGAGGACTGTGAAAGAGGATATAGATTGTGCCTGGGATTCCATTAAAGATTCCGAGAAGCCGCGTATTCACGTTTTTCTTGCTGCTTCGGATATTCATATGGAGAAAAAGCTGCGCAAAGATCCCGATACCTGTTTGCAAGAAGCTGTTCAGGCTGTCAGGTATGCAAAAAGCCTTACTCATGATGTCGAGTATTCCCTTGAAGATGCCACCAGAGCTCGAAAAGATTATATTTTACGCGTTGTGGAGGCGGTAATAGATGCCGGTGCAACCGTAGTTAATATACCGGATACAGTAGGATATGCTGTCCCTTATGAATTTGGACGCTTAATTCATCTTATAAAGACTGAGGTGCCCAATATCCATAAAGCTATAATCAGTGTCCACTGCCATAACGACCTGGGTCTTGCGGTTATAAATTCGCTTACTGCTGTTGAAAATGGTGCCCGGCAAATTGAATGTAACATTAATGGCATTGGCGAGAGGGCGGGAAACGCCTCTCTCGAAGAGATCGTTGTTGCCATGAAAATAAGGGAGGATCACTATCCCTTTGAAACAGCAATAAACACACGGGAAATATATCGTACCAGTCGGACTGTGAGCAAACTAACCGGGATACCTATTCCGATAAATAAAGCTGTTATCGGTATTAATGCATTTGCCCATTCATCGGGGATACACCAGGACGGGGTTATAAAAGATAAGAGCACTTATGAGATAATAAATGCAGAGCTAATAGGGGGCCAGGCTGCGCAAATGGTGCTGACTGCACGCTCGGGGCGCCATGCAGTTCGTCATCAATTGGAAAGTATGGGCTATTCTCTGGGCGAAGATGAGTTTAAAAAATTTTACGAACGGTTCATAGAGCTAAGCGATAAAAAGAAAGAAGTATATAAAGAGGATTTGGAAGCGCTGTTAATAGATGTATCATTTGCGGAACCAACTTATGAATTGGATTATCTTCAAACTATTAGCGGCACAAAAACTATACCGGCGGCGGTAGTACGCCTCCTTAAAAAAGATGAGAGATTTGAAGAGATTTCTAGCGGTGCAGGACCGATAGATGCTGCCTATAAAGCGATTGATAAGATTACCAAAATGAATATACGTTTAGAAAATTATAGTTTGAGGGCGGTAACTCGTGGTATTGATGCGCTCGGTGAAGTATCTATTATGATAAACCATGAAGATAAAAATATTATCGGAAGAGGTGTCAGCACAGATATAATAGAAGCTAGTGTTAAAGCCTATCTCGATGCTATTAATAAACTGATCAATATGATAGCTTATACAAATAATAATCACCGGAATAATACCGGGAGGGAAAATGGCAATAACAAGAGCTCATATTAGGGAACTGATATTTCCTTCAAACCTATGTTTGTCAATTATACTTGTTTATGTTATAATCCAGTTATAATATTTGCATAAATTAATTAAAGGAAGATGATTCCTGGTGAAAAAGCTGACCTCGCGGCAGAGGGAAATATTAAATTATATAAACGAAGAAGTAATGCGCAAAAATTATCCCCCCTCGGTTCGTGAAATATGCAAAAAAATGGGGCTTAGTTCCAGCTCTACTGTCCATGCGCATTTAAGGGCGTTGGAAAAAAAGGGTTATATTAAAAGAGATCCGACCAAACCCCGTGCTATTGAAATATTAGATCCGCCTGGCAGCATTTCTGAGAAAAAAAGAAAAACCAAGCTTATCCCCCTGGTGGGTCAGGTAACTGCAGGAGTGCCGGTATTCGCTGAAGAAAATATTGAAAGTTACCTGGCCCTTCCGGAAGAGGTTGTAAAAGGTGATTCCGTTTTTTTACTGCGGGTAAGAGGCGACAGTATGAAAAATGCGGGCATTATCAATGGTGACCTTGTAATTGTCAGGCAACAGCCAACTGCCGAAAACGGCGAAATAGTTGTGGCCCTCCTTGGCGATGAGGCAACAGTGAAGAAGTTTTACCTTGAAAAAGGCTTTATACGGCTTCAACCGGAGAACCCTGATTACGAGCCTTTGATTTCCAAGGATGTCCGCCTGCTGGGGAAGGTAATCGGCCTGGTGAGGATTATTGATTAAAAAACTGATAATATTTATACCTGCAGTATAGATTCAAGGACAGCTGCCAGGCCTAAGAGCATATGTTCATAGGTAAGCCCTCCCTGGATATAAACAGTATAGGGTTCGCGCAGCGGTGCATCGGCGCTGAATTCACCAGAAGCGCCTTGAACGAAGGTTCCTGCAGCCATATATATTAAATCATTATAACCTGCAGTTTTACCAGCTACAGGTGTAATATGAGCGTTTACAGGAGAAGCGCTCTGGACAGCCTGGCATATTTTCTTAAGTTCTTCTTTATTTTTTAAAGATATGGCTTGAACAATATCTCCTCTTTTTTGATCAAAACGTGGATCTACTTGATAACCCAGACTATCCAGGGCTGCGGCAAAAAGAGATGCCCCTTTTAAAGCTTCGGCAGTGAGGTGAGGTGCCATAAATATTCCCTGGTAAAAGAGCCTTTTGTTAATAATAAACGCCCCCAGTTCTTTACCAAGTCCGGGAGCGGATATGGCATCGCTGATCTTTTCAATACATTTTTTGTTCCCTACTATATATCCTCCCGTGGGAGCCAACCCGCCTCCTACATTTTTTATTAATGAGCCGGCAATTAAATCAGCCCCAATTTCAAGCGGCTCCTGTCTTTCCACGAATTCCCCATAACAATTATCTACAAAGATTGTAACATCAGGATTGAAGTGACGAATTTTTTTAATTAGTTTGCCTATTTCTTCAACAGTTAACGATGAACGATAAGGATTATATCCCCTTGAACGCTGGATAAATACAACTCTGGTGGGTTCATCCAGCATATTCATAAGTATACTATCATCATCCAGCAGGTTGAAATCATCCAAGTCAATGCTATTGAAGGAAATCCCCCATTCCAACAGGCCTCCTTCTTCCCCTTCACTTTTATAGCCTATCGCCCGGTACAGGGTATCATAGGGTTTTCCTGTTATGGAAAGCAAGCGGTCTCCCGGCCTTAACAAACCCCTGAAACATGTATAAATGGTATGTGTCCCTGAAACTAAATGGGGGCGAACAATAGCTTCTTCACCTTGAAAGATCCGGGCAAAAAGAGCCTCCAGTTTTTCCCTTCCATAATCATTATAGCCGTACCCCTCGTTTGAATTAAAGCATTCGTCAGATATTTTTAATTCTTGAAACGCTTTTAAAACCCTGGCCTGATTGAACAGGCAGGTAGCATGAAAACCCTGACGTATTTCAGATGTTTTTTCTTCTGCAGCTAATATTATTTCTACTATTTCAGGCTTTACCTTTAATAGTTGCCACCATTCCATGGGATTACCTCTCCTGAAAGGCCTGAGTTATAATGTATGACTAAGAATTGTCCTGTTGTTCGGCTGACGTAGTATTAATTAAAATATTCCGTACAGGTATAATGGTTGATACGGCATGTTTGTATACCAGCTGCTGCTTGCCGTCTACATCAAGAAGAATAGTAAAACTGTCAAAACTGCGGACATTTCCCTTAATCTGATATCCATTAACCAGGAAAATAGTCGTCAGCATATTTTCTTTCCTAATTTGGTTTAAAAAATTATCCTGAAGGTTGAAAGGTCCTTTGGACATTGTATCGCCTCCTGTTAGTTTGTTTATTCTATTCGCTATAAGATATTAATATCCTTCTACCCGGGAACAAATACTCTCCAAAATTGGATCAATGTTCCTTTGCTCGTCTATTTCAAACCAATTTATTCTTTTATCGGCACGGAACCAGGTCAACTGCCTTTTTGCATAATGCCTTGTATCCCTTTTAAAATTAATAATGGCATTATCCCAATCCCATTTCTCCTGCAGATATTTGATTATGTGACTGTAACCGAGGGATTGAAGCGATTTAAGTTCGCTGCTATAGCCTTTCTTTAAAAGGCCCTTTACTTCTTCCAGCAGTCCTTGTTCAATCATTAAATCCACTCTTTTGTTGATTCTTTCATAAAGAATACTTCTCTTAGTGGTTAAACCTATCATGGTCAGGTTATATCTACTTCTTTTCTTTTCGGTAAGTTCCCTTTGAGAAGATATAGGTTCTCCGGTTAAATAAAAAAATTCAAAAGCCCTCATTATACGCCGGATATCATTTGGATGTACTTTTTGAGCGGTAACAGGATCTATTTCCCGCAAAAAGCGATAAAGATACTCTTTGCCTTTTAGTTCCAGTATTTCCTCCAGGCGTTTTCTAATCAGCGGGTTTACTTTTCCGCTTCTAAAATTATATTCATCGATTACCGCTTTAACATATAATCCGGTACCGCCTGTTAGGAAGGGCAACTTCCCCCTTTTGTAAATATCGGCAATGGACTGGTGGGCCATATTTTGATAATCAAAAACGGTAAAATTTACTTCCGGATCTACCACATCGATTAGATGGTGTGGTATCCCCTGCCGCTCTTCCAATGTAGGTTTTGCTGATCCTATATCCAGGTAACGATAGACCTGGACGGAGTCAGCGGAGACAACTTCACCCCCCAATTTTTTACAAAGTGCGATTGAAATTTCTGTTTTTCCAACAGCTGTTGGGCCAACTACAACAAAAAGAGGTATTAATTCTCTCTGCTGGAAATCATTCTTTTCGCTCACCGTCAACCCTGCCTTTTGAAGTATTTCTCAATATCATTTTTTTTCAGTTTGATCATAACGGGTCTTCCGTGTGGGCAATAGTAGGGATTTTTGCATTGTCCGAGCTGTACCAGCAGATTTCTGATTTCTTCCACTGTAAATACCCTGTTTGCTTTAACAGCTGTTTTACAGGCGAGTTTTAACAGCGTTTTTTTTTGGTATTCCCTGCCTGCCAACGCCAGGCCTGAAAAATCTTCCAGAATGGAAAAGATCGTATCCGCTGAAAAAACATCTTTGAGGAAAAACGGTACCGCCCTTATTATAAAGGTATTATTTCCAAATTGCTCCATTTCTAATCCGATTTCACGCAGTAAATGAACTTTATCTGTTAATTCTTCAGCCATAAAAGATGGAACCTCCAGAGGAAATGGAATAATTTCCTGGAGATAATGTTCCCGGCTTTTTTCATTTCGTTCTATTTCTTCCCATAAGATTCTTTCATGTGCAGCATGCTGATCGATTATAATCAGGCCATCCTCTTCTTCTAAAAGTATATACGTTCCAAAAATCTGTCCTTTTATAGAACCCGAAAAAGGCTTTCCAGTAAAGAGTTTCGCGGTCAACTTTGGGGTTTTTAGCGTTTTTCCCGGATCATCAGCCTGAATTGAGTTGTAATTACTTTGGGGTTCGCTTTCCATTATCCTTTCCGGATATAAATTTTTATTGCGTTGAATTGCTTTTTCTCTTTCAATTTCTTCGCTTACCCCCCCTTTATATACTTCTTTTTTTATTCCTTTCAACGGGGGTTTTTCATTTTCCAATTCAGGTTGTAATACGCTGTTTTTTTGAACCCAAGGTATAAAGTAACACGGTGAAAAGGCTTGCTTGAGGCATTCTTCCAGATACTTCCGCACCATTTCTTCTTGGTGAAAACGTATTTCCGTTTTTGAAGGATGAACGTTCACATCAATATTTCCGGGGTCTACAAAAAGAAATAAAAAGGCAGCGGGATATTTGCGCGAAGTAACGATTCTGGTATAACTTTTATCCAGGGCGTCCTTCATTATTTGATTGCGGATATAGCGGTTATTGACAAAAAAAACCTGAAAAATTCTGCTATTGCGTGCAAAGGAAGGATTACTGACAAAACCTGTCAGAGCAAGTTCTTTGCCCGGGAAATCCAGAGGGACAAGCTCGCGGGCAAGGCTGGTTCCATAGAGGTTTACAATAACGTTGAATAACTTTCCATCACCTGATGTTTCTAAGAGGGGGCTACTTTCTTTGATCAACGAAAAGGAGACATCAGGTCTGGATAGGGCCAGTAAATGAATAATGCGTGATACTCTTGCTGTTTCAGCGGGAATCCCTTTTAAAAATTTTAAGCGTGCCGGTGTATTATAAAAGAGATCTCTTACTGTTACGCTGGTTCCAACAGGAAATCCTATTTCCGTAAACTTTTTTTCTTTGTTCCCCTCTAAAATAATACAGCTTCCGGTACTTTCTTCTTTATGGCGGGTCTTAATAGACAGCTTTGAAACAGAAGCTATGCTCGGTAAAGCTTCCCCGCGAAAACCAAGTGAAGAAATGCGCTCCAGATCTTGAAGGCATTTTATCTTGCTGGTCGCATGTCTTTCCACAGCCAGACGCAATTCACTCGCATGAATTCCTGAACCGTCATCTATTACGGTAATTTCCTGGAGGCCGCCTTTTTCCAGGATTACTTTGATATGCTTTGCGCCTGCGTCAAGGGAGTTTTCCAGAAGTTCTTTTACTACTGAAGCCGGGTTTTCTACCACTTCTCCGGCAGCTATTTGCTCTGCAGTTGCAGCATCAAGTTTATAAATAGGCATAATCAGCTTTCCTTTTCTCCAAAATGTACTGCTTCTTTCTTGGGTAGGAGCCGTGACTGCAGGGAAAAAAGTATGTTGAGCGCTTCCAGCGGTGTTGTATCCACAATGTTAAGACGTTTTATATCTTCTAATATTTTTTTTTCTTTTTTTGTAAGCGCATCTTCTTTAGCAGCGCGGGAAGGTACCAGAGAGAGTTGACCCTCAGAGCCGATAAAGGGCGTTGTATTTACAGGATATAATTTTTGATTTTCAGGGGTTAAAGATCTTGCATCTTCAAGCTTTTTAAGAATATGGCCGGCATTTGTAATTATTTTCTCGGGTAAACCGGCCAGCCTGGCTACGTTTATACCATAGCTCCTGTCAGCCCTTCCGGGTATAATTTTTCGGAGAAAAATAATTTTATCTTCCTGTTCTTTTACCAAAACGGTATAATTTTTAACAGCATGCAGCTTTGTTTCCAGGGGGGTCAGTTCGTGATAATGAGTAGAAAAAAGCACTTTTGCTTTGACTTCATCGTGCAGGTATTCAAGGATGGCTTGAGCCAGGCTCATACCGTCATAGGTGCTGGTTCCGCGGCCTATCTCATCTAATATGATCAGGCTGTTTGGGGTAGCTTCTTTTATTATAGAGGCTGTCTCCTCCATTTCAACCATAAAAGTACTTCTTCCGCTGCTTAGATCATCACTGGCGCCTACCCGCGCAAAGATTTGATCTACGGGAGAAAAGAACATTTCTTTAGCGGGAACAAAGCTGCCGGCCTGAGCCATTAGCAGTAAAAGCGCTGCACTGCGACAATATGTGCTTTTACCGGCCATATTGGGGCCGGTAATGATTAACACCCGGTTATCTGTATTATCCAGAAACAGATCATTGGCGATAAAAGGTTCTTTTTCATTTCGCTCAACAACTGGATGGCGGCTTTCTTTAATAATAATCGCATCGTTTGAAGAAAAGCCCGGTCTGGAATAACCGTAGGCAGCAGCTGCATCAGCCAGGGAATAAATGCAGTCCAGGTTGGCCAGTATCTTGCCTGCCGCCTGGAGTTGTTTTGTGTAACTTGCAATTTTCAATCTTAATTCTTCAAAAAGAGCGTATTCAATCCGTGCCAATCTTTCGTCGGCATTGAGAATGAGCGCTTCTTTTTCCTTTAATTCTCCGGTAACAAAACGCTCGGAGTTAACCAGGGTTTGTTTCCTGATATAATCAGGAGGTACCATGTCTATATTGGCTTTTGTAATATCAATATAATAACCAAATATTTTGTTAAACCTGACTTTTAATGATTTTATACCGGTTCGCTCTTTCTCCTTATTTTCATATTCAAGTAACCAGGATTTGCTGTTGCGTAACAGCATTCTCAACTCATCTATTTCAGCTGAATAACCTTCTTTAAATATTCCCCCATCTTTCGTATGAACGGGAGCATCCTCCCTGATAGCTGCATGCAGTTCCTCAGTAATAAGCGATAAGTCCGGGATTTGAATCTTCAGGTTATACAGTAACTTTGAAGAAGCGGATTCCAGCAGGCCTTTAATCTGTGGCAGGAGCAGGAGTGTTTTTTTCAGGGCCAGCAGATCACGGGGATTGGTCAGCCCCATATTTATTCTACTGCTGAGCCTTTCCAGGTCATAAGCCTGTCCAAGCATTTCTCCAAGTTCCTCTTTAAGGAGCAGCTTTTCCTTAAATTCCCCTACAGCATCCCAGCGTTGTTCGATCAACTCTTTATTTAATAAAGGCATTTCCAGCCATTTTCTCAGAAGCCTTGCACCCATGGATGTCCTGGTTCTGTCGAGAATACCGAGGAGAGAATTTTTCTTGTCCCTGGAGTGCATTGTTTCAGTAATCTCCAAATTACGAACTGTGACGGCATCCATTCTCAAGAACTCTTTTTCCCTGTAGAATTTGATCCCGCCGAGGTGAGCGATAGCGTTATTTTGCATTTTTTTGATGTATTTCAATGCCAGAGCAGTGGAATATTGCGCTGCCTTGCTGGTTTTAATCCCGGAATTAATTAATATTTTTTCTGAGAATTGTTGGTTTAATATGCCTTCGGCCTCCTTTTCGTCCGAAAAAGAGATATTTTGATTTATTAACGCAAATTCCTTTATTCTATTAAAAATATCCGGGGATAAATTATTTGTAAGCATCTTTTCCAAAACAATTTCGGATGGTTTTAAGCGATATAGCTTATCTAACGCTCTATCCATGCTACCATCTTGATCGAAATGAAAAGCAAGCAGTTCACCTGTAGAAATATCAATAAATGTAAGGCCGATACTATCTTCACGATCAAGTTTAACAATAGCTGCGAGGTAATTACTGCGGTTTTTTTCCAAAAGATTATCTTCTACTATCGTTCCCGGAGTGATAACGCGGGTGACTTCTCTTCTGACGAGTCCCTTGGCCTGATCTGCTTCCTCAACCTGGTCACAGATAGCGACCTTGTATCCCTTTTCTAAAAGCCTGGAAAGATAGTTTTGCGCAGTATGATAGGGCACACCGGCCAGAGGTACCGCATCTTCCCTGTTTCCATCCCTGCTTGTTAAGGCTATTTCAAGTTCCCTGGAAGCGATTACGGCATCATCGAAGAACATTTCATAGAAATCCCCCACTCTAAAAAAAAGAATTGTGTCGGGATAATTATCTTTAATTTTTTTGTACTGTTGCATCATAGGAGTTAATTGCTTCAAAAATTTTCACCCCTGAAATACCTTATTGCGCATGCTTTATTTCCTGATGTTGGATTTATTATAACACAAAATTATGAGCTAAAAAAAGACTCCCTCCTGTATTAAATACAAGAGGGAGTAGCCTTACACACGTAATAAAATGATTAAGCATATCAACTGGAAGCTTCCAGCAGTTCTTTTTTATCGTTGCATTCGGGACAAGTGCCAAAAAAGTAAAGTTGTACGAATAAAATATTAAACCCGGTTTCCTCCTTTACTTTTTCCAGCAAAGAATCCTGAAGTTCTTCCAAGGGAAAATGATCTACATCAACGACCTTACCACAATTTTTACAGTAAATATGGGAATGAGGTCTTATCTGAGCGTCATAACGCAGACCGCCTTCCCCTACGTTTAATTCCTGGATTAAACCCACTTTCTTAAGCACATCCATAGTTTTATATACGGTGGCCAGGCTCATCGCCGGAAAATCTGGCTTTAGTTTTTGATATATCATCTCAACATTGGGGTGAAACTTTGATTGTTTTAAGATTGAATAAACTGCCATTCTTTGTGGGGTTACCTTAATCTTTTTTTTTCTCAGGATTTCTTCTATAGCATGCATGTCTTTCCCCCAACTATTTTTAAGTAATAACTGCTATCAATTATGAATATATAATATAACGTGTGCTTCGTCAAGTTATATTTCCTCAACAAAAATACTCCAGATATTATCAAGGTAAGTATTTCCCTGTTAAAGTCCAGGATTTGGCCTCTATTATTTCTACATCGATTAGTTTTCCCAACAGGTTTTCCTCCGAAGAAAAATGGACTATTTTGTTTGTTCTGGTTCTTCCGGTAATCATATCGGGGTTTGTTTTGCTCCTTTCTTCAACGAGAATTTCTTGTTTTGTTCCAAGGAGTTGCCGGTTTTTATCAAGACTGATTTTACCTTGAATTTTATTCAACTTTTTTATTCTTTCTTTTTTTATTTCAAGATCAACCTGATCTGCCATCGCCGTTGCTTTTGTACCTTTGCGCGGGGAATAAATAAATACATAGGCAGCATCAAATTGCACTTTTTGTATCAAATCAAGCGTATCCTGGTAATCTGCGTCTTCTTCCCCGGGGAATCCGATAATTATATCGCTGGTAATAGAACAATGTTCAACACGGCTTTTTATTTTATTTATTAATTCCAGGTAGTATTCCCTCGTATAGCCACGATTCATCAGTTTTAAAATTTTGTTGCTGCCCGATTGGACCGGAAGATGGAAGTGCTCACAGATTTTTCTGCCTTTTTCAATCGTACGTATGATTTTATCGTTAAAATCACGGGGATGAGAGGTCATATATCTAATGCGGGCCAACCCTTCTATTGCGTCCAGTCGCTGCAAGAGATCAGCAAAATCCAGACCTCCTTTAATATCTTTGCCGTATGAATTAACGTTTTGTCCCAATAAAGTGATCTCTTTATAGCCGTTTTTTGCTAATTCTTTTACCTCCTGGATAATTCTTTCGGGAGGTCTGCTTCTTTCAGGGCCCCGGACGTACGGCACTATACAATAAGTACAATAGTTACTGCAACCGTGGCTTATAGGAACCCAGGCCTTAAAGTCATGTCCTCTTTTAATATGAAGGTGATCTCTTTCTCCTTCATCGTTGATATCAATAACTGTTTTTGAAGATGTACGAGCTTTCTCCAGCAGCTGTGGAAAACGTTCCAATGCGTGTGGCCCGCCGATTAAATCAATATACTTGTATCTGGAGGAGATTTGTTCTGCCAGATCTTTTTGTTGAACCATGCATCCCCAGATAACCAGTAACATTTCGGGGTTTTTTTTCTTTATAGAACGCAACCGGCCAAGCTTGCTCAATACTTTTTCTTCTGCCTTTTGTCTTACTGCACATGTGTTGATAAGCAGTACATCGGTATCTTCCTCGCTGTTAGCCGGGCTGTATCCCATGGCTTCAAGTATCCCGGAGAGCACCTCGGAATCGAAGACATTCATTTGGCAGCCGTAAGTTAATATAAAGTACTTCTTTGGGCTCCAATCATGTTTATTCATGGGCAATAGTTCCCCCTGATATATTAGCTGGATAATATAGATTATACTGTATATGCTTTTATAATACAAGAAATGTAAAAATGTTAAGTATCGGGTTTTGGAGGTAAAAAAATGCCGTCTCTAATTAATGGACGGCATTATGAAATCATTAAGGGAGATAAGTATATATAATTAAAAATAGAGGTCAAGATAAAATAGTGGTTAAAACAAGGGACGCTCTTATGCTATAGTTCTTTTCTTTAGAGCAAATAGTTCATACTCCAGGTCTTCCAATTTAAGCTCAATATTGTCTAACTTTTCTTTCAACTCAAGTATTAGAGTACTTAAATTAAAATAATCCATTGAACCTACAACCGCACCACAGGATGTACATTGAACAAACATTATCTTAAAGCGCCAATTCCCCGGTTCCACCTCGACCATCTCAAAGGATTCATTGTCACACTTTGGGCAACGTGATAATGCCATAAATTTGAACACCCTCCTACATTTTTATTTCTATAAAAAAGAATTGTTCCTTTATGTAATTCTTGATCAATATTTGATTTCCTTCAACATTTCACTGCAAAAAAAAATTATAAAAAAAAAATCATCCCTCCAGGAGATGGTTTAATAAATCACGGGCTTCCTCTATTTTAGAACGGGGAACAAATATTTTTATCTCGGCCATGGGACCAATATTAAAGCTGTAAACTACTTTGCCTGCAGCTTCCTGGTCTGTTATTACAGGGATATTATCTTCTTCTAACCTTCCTTTGATCAGGGAAGCAACGATCGGGTCAGTTACAATTGTCAACAGCTCCCAGTTTGTAGTCATAAACTTTTCACCATTATTCTATCTAAAGTAATAATTCCTGCTACGCTTTGTAACGGTTAATTCGCTGAGCCAAGTTAAAGCGATAAAGGAAAGGAGCTTGAAGAGAAAGCTGTAATATAAAGGCCAGTTCTGGTAAAGAAGATACCCTAATTTAAGAGCTGAATAATCAATTCCCGTTAAAAGAGCACTGAAAAAAAATAAATAAGGAAGCTGCCATATTTTTTCTTCCGGCAAAAAGCGCACCATGATTATTCCTATTCCCGCCAGGCCGATTAAATAACCGATAGGAATACCCTCAACAAAATAATATGCGTCCTTAAACAGATAAAATCCATTTGATACAAAGACTATATTACTCAAATAACCAATTAAAATACCCCAAAAGGCAACACTCCACAACCTTTTTACTTCAGAGCGCAAAAAAATTAAGATAAATAACCAGATGATTGCTGCAAAAATTATCCAGGGTAACAACTGACCCCCTCCTTTTTTAAAGCTTTCCCGAGTGCAAGATAGCCCATAACCACCAAAAACCCATTAAAGCCGCTAATAAAAGGCCGATCTCAGCAAGCGGGAAGCGTCTGAACAATATTACCTCTGTTGAGTTGATGATTAAACACAGGCCTACTATAATACTTGCCAGGACGATACTAAAAGAAATCCTGTTTACCATACTGTTGATGCGAGTTAAAATACGTTCCATTTCTAGAATCTCTAATCGCAGTTTTAGATTTCCCTCAGTTACTCTCTCCAGGATTGAAATGATACGGTCCGGGAGAATCTCCAGCAGTTTAAAATACCGGTTGATATTGTTATAAACTATTGCAACAACTTTTTCCCTCGTCAAACGGTTTT
The DNA here is from genome assembly GCA_012520035.1 of Bacillota bacterium. Lineage (GTDB taxonomy): Bacteria > Bacillota > Dethiobacteria > DTU022 > UBA8154 > DUQX01. Next base: position 12,194 of record JAAYOY010000146.1, on the reverse strand, counting down.
TTGCAAGCTCTTCACTTAACGGTTTGGCCATTTCTGCAATACTGTAATCTGGTTCCAGCATAGAAATGAGCCCTTCTAAAGTAAATATGGTTTTTGCCAGAAGGGTCAAATCCCGGGGCAGTTTGATATGCTGCTTAAAAGAGATTTCCATTAATTCATGTAAAACCTGACCCAATTGAATTTCTCTTAACGGAAGCTTATAATACTTTTCCTGGAGCCGTTCAAGTTCCCACTTAAGCTGATTTCTATCAGTTGTAGCGGTTACTATGCCAACACTTATTATTGCACTTAATGCTTTTTCCAAATCCCTGGATAACAAACCTAACACCAGTTTGTTTAGAAGTTGCCGCTGTTCTTCATTTAAATGTCCTGCAACACCAAAATCAAGAAAAAATAATTTTTTGTCCTGCGTTACTCCCAGATTTCCCGGATGTGGGTCCCCGTGGAAAAAACCATCGATCAATATTTGCTTTAAATAGGCCTTACTTAAATGTTCAACTATTTGGTGCCTGGAAAAATTTCCTTTTTCCAGGCCTTCCAGATCATTTAGCTTAGTGCCTTCTACAAATTTAAGTGTGAGAATTTTCTCCGTGGTATAGCTCCAGTATATGTCTGGGATATAAATATAATCCACCTGAGCAAAATTATTTTTAAATTTTTCCGCATTACGTCCTTCCTGTAGAAAATTCAATTCATTATTAATTACATTTTTAAATTCCTCCACGATGTTTTTAAAATTATATAGCTTTCCTATTGCTGTATATTTATCGATTAATGACGCTATTTCAGTTAAAATTTTCAGGTCCAGTTCAAATATATTCCCGATGTTCGGCCGTTGAATCTTTACGGCTATACTCTCTCCACCAGGCAATAGTGCCCTGTGGACTTGACCTACAGAAGCTGCAGCCAGAGGAGTTTGATCAAATTCTTCAAAAAGGAGTTCAAGTGGACAGTTTAATTCTTTTTCAATTACTTCTCTAACCTGAAAAAAGGGAAAGGGCGGAACTTGATCTTGAAGACGGCGTAATTCCTTAATGTAATCGGGAGGCAAGATATCAACGCGTATACTTAAAAGCTGTCCAAATTTAATAAATGTAGGACCCAGTTCCTCCAGCACCATTCTTAACCTTACTGCTTTTGATATTTCCTTAAATTCGGCTTGCTCTTTATGGTTCAGCCTGGGCAAGTAACGTGTAATCTCTTTAATGCCCAAATCGTTAATCAACTGACCAAAGCCGTGCTTAACGAACGTATTAATAATTTTCTGAAACCTTTGGAGGTATTCCAATTTTTCGTTCACCATACCTCTTCTGCGAACTCTGTATATATTAAGTTTGCCCAGAGGTGGTTGTTAAATACTATTTAGTTCTTATATCAATTCCGCAAATTCATTAAAGGAAAATCAATTCCCCTTTCATATTTATTATGCAGATTATCGAAAATAAAGATGAGCTTCTCCATAGACTTCCTGTTGTAGCAGGACTTGAGCCGTTTTTAACATAGTACCAGATTGTCGCGGTGTATGACTTCTTTTTCACCCTGGTAACCGAGAATGTTTTTAATATCAGCGGATTTATAGCCTATAATCAGGTTTAATTCTTCAGCACTGTAGTTAACCAGCCCGCGTGCAATCTCCTTCCCACGGGCATTATAGATGCTGACCGTTTCTCCTTTAGAGAATAATCCTTCGATTTTTGTTATTCCTATTGGTAAAAGGCTTTTTCCTTCCCCTTTTAACGCTTTCTCAGCACCCCGATCAACATAGATAGATCCCTTAATTTTCTGCGCAAAGGCTATCCATCGCTTCCTGCTCCGCAGGTGGCTTTGTTTTGAGCAAAAGTAAGTACCGGTTTCTTCTCCGCTAAGTATTCTTTTGATAATATTATTATGGTTCCCGTTAGCAATAACCATATCAATACCTGAAGCCATTACTATTTCTGCCGCCTCCAGCTTTGTAATCATGCCACCTTTTGCCATCTCTTCCTCTGTATTTCCGGCAGCCTTTTTAATGTTTTCATCAATTACTTCAACGAAAGAAATGCTGGAAGCATTGGGATCGAGGCGAGGATTGGCAGTATAGAGGGCATCAATGTCCGTTAAAATAATCAACAAGTCTGCATCAATCAGTGTAGCAACGAGGGCAGAGAGTTTGTCGTTATCGCCAAATTCGATTTCCTCTGTGGAAATAGTATCGTTTTCATTAACAATTGGGATAGCGCCGAATTTCAAAAGATGCAAAAAAGTATTTCTGGAGTTTATATACCGTTTGCGGTTATCCAAATCTTCCCTGGTCATTAATATTTGCGCTACAATATGACCATATTCAGAGAACAATTTTTCATAAAAATGGATCAATAACCCCTGGCCGATAGCTGCAACGGCTTGCTTCTCTTGGATAGAAACAGGTTTTCTCTTCAGACCCAGGCGCCCGATGCCTCCTCCCACCGCTCCGGATGAAACAAGAACAATGTCTTTTCCCTGGTTTTTCAGGTCAGCTATCTCCCGGACAATTTTTTCAATGATATTCAGGTTCAGTTTTCCTGTTTCATAAGTGATAAGCCGGGTGCCGACTTTAATTACTATTTTCTGAATAGAATCTATACTAAGGGGCCTGTTCAAGAGATATCTCCTTCCCGAAATTCAGATATTTCATTTCCCATAAGATCAGCTTTTTGGGCGGATTTAATCACTGCGTCTATCAGGGCAGCTCTAACCGCACCTTTTTCCAAGGCCAGCAGCCCGGAGCTGGTAGTGCCTCCCGGGGAGGTAACCTTGTTTTTCAATATTGCAGGGTGCTCGCCGGTTTGTAAAAACATTTTTGCAGAGCCCAGTACAGTCTGCGCCGCAAGCATTAAAGCTGTATCCCGGCTGAGACCCATTTCAACACCTCCATCCGCAAGGGCTTCTATAATCAGGAAAATATAAGCCGGTCCGCTTCCACTCAGCCCGGTTACTGCGCTGAACATTTTTTCTTCTAAAGCAACAACCTTTCCCAGGGATTCCATTAGCGCTATTATCTTTTTCTCTTCTTCTCCGGAAACATTTTTATTTTTACAGATAACGCTCATACCTTCACCGACAATACAGGGGGTGTTTGGCATTATTCTGATTACCTTAAGGGGGTTGATATTGTCCAGGTGTCTTTCGAAAAAGTCAATATTTAACCCTGCAGCTATAGTGACCAAAAGATGATTTGGAGAAAGAAAATTTTTAATAGAATGCAGCATACCTTTCATGTCCTGTGGTTTAAGGCAAAGAAAAACGATCTGGGTATTCCTTATAAGGGTTTCCAGATCAGGTGCAACTTTTACCCTTAATTTATTAGTTAATTCTTTCGTTTTTCCTAGATCCAGATCAAAAATTAGCACTTCTTCCGGCTCTATAAGTTTTTTTGATACTATTCCTTCCAAAATTGCACTTCCCATAGTACCGCAACCTATAAATCCCAGCATCTTTTTTCTCCCTCCCCAAAGCCAGCGCCTGCTGCAGGATTATAATTATTTTATTATAAAGGCTTGTGTATTGCAAGTCTTGACAAGCAGGAGCCTTTCAGTTAAAATTATACTTGCGCAGGGGAGTAGCTCAATTGGCAGAGCAGCGGTCTCCAAAACCGCAGGCTGCGGGTTCGATTCCTGTCTCCCCTGCCAAAAATACCGATAAACAGCCACTTCGTGACTGGTAAAAAAGCCGTGGGGAACCATGGCTTTAGTATTAATGAGAGTAAACTTGATCGGTTGGATTTATAGACAGATGTAACTTTCACTGTTCAGCATCAAAGGTTATTGCAGAGCAAAGTGCATAACATATACCACACCTTTTTCTTTTCCTTTCACAACGCCTACACCAATATGCGTATTTTTAGCGCTTAAGATGGCTCCCCGATGATGCTCACTTTGCATAAGGTGATGAAAAGCTAAATCAGGCGGCAAACTGTTTCCCTGTAGCGTGCCTGCCAAGTTTTCCCCGTAAATTTGAAATTTATATCCCTTCTTAGCAGCCAGCTCACCCGGTCGTCCTAATGTAGGCGAATTATGCTCTATATAATTATTCAGAAGCATATCTTCTCCCTTAATTCTCGCAAAAGCTGTTAACTCTTCATCTAAAATATAAGGCTGCAAATGTTCTTTTTTTCTGGCTTCATTGACCAATTCTAAAACCGCTTGTTCATTTGTAGGCAACAAATACAGGCCGTTATTTGTAGGAATAGTATATTGAGTATTTCCCCTAGGCACTATGTTATGCCGGATGTTATTTATCATTGTCTGGCTAAATTCCCACCCGGTTGAAAGCAGGTAAGCAAGATTATTATTTTGCTGATATAAAACTGGCTGTAATGGTATCATTAGAACTAACAACATTAACAAAACTGCGGTGATACTGTTATTGTGCAATCCATTATGTAAAATATTGTTTGATGTTTTTCTGCCAGGCAGTTGAGGAATAAGAACTTCTTTTCCGTAGAATCTTGTTAAAGTTTTCACAATATCACCTCTTTCTCCCTTTCTCAATTAAATTATATCAGGGTTTTTACCTCTTTTGCAATGTCAGAATTAAGGTTTATACCTGTTGTCTTTGACAAGATTGGGGGGATTTGTGTAATTTTATTTTATATATAAGGGTTTTATTTCTGTTTTCGCCTAATTAATATAGGGGTTACCCGTGATAAGGATAACCCCTATTAAGAATTGGATAGTGGGAACCTTCGGTTAAATTAGGGTTGTAAAAAATCTCAGAATCAACCCTTCACACCGATAGATTATTCAATTAGATATTAACGTAAAAATAATCCGCTCCCCTTACTTGCTGGGATATAAAGGAGGTTGCTGTAGATTTACTATAAGGGAATGCCTCAAATACTTGTTGTAGAATGATAATATCGCCTATTATAGGCTTATGGAAGTTGGAACTTTCTTAAATGGCTTAATCAGCAGCTTGGTAATTAGGCGAAAAAATATTTCTGAGGTAATGGCAGCACAGCTTAATACACAGTGGAAAAAGAGGATTGACAGGGGCGGGATTAATTGCCCCTGAATAATATTTTACTGATAATAGTAATAGCACTGATATTAATTGTTAAATTTTTTTATGTCAGGGATCCTTAATGTTAATCGGGTTCCTTTTCCGGGTGAAGTATCAATAATCAGCTCTCCGCCAACAAGTGTGGCCCTTTCTTTCATCCCAAAAAGTCCGAGGGCTTGGTGATCCTTTTGTAATATTGTATAATCAAATCCCTTACCGTCATCTTCTATGGTTACTTCTATGTTATTGTCTCCACAATGAATTGATACCTTTGCATTTTGTGCTTCGGCATGTCTTATTACATTGGTGAGCGCCTCCTGAATAACTCTATACACTGTTGTTTCTACAACGGAGCCCAGTCTTAAGTCTTTGCACTTATGCTGTACATATTCTATATTTATACCGGAATGATGGGAGAGTTCTTTTACGTAGCGGTGGATAGCTGCATACAAACCCAGATCATCAAGAGCACTTGGTCTTAACTCAAAAGAAAGCCACTGTATTTCCTCCAATGTTTTAAGGATAATTTCTCTGAAATCGGCTGCAAGCTTACGAACCTCATTAATATCATCGGCTTCCTGGATCCGCTTTAATCCAAGCATTAAACCCGTCAGTGATTGGCTTGTTTCATCGTGAAGTTCGCGGGAGATTCTTTTTCTTTCTTCCTCCTGGGTAGTGATGATTTTATTCAGCAGATGAAGGCGCATTTTCTCTTTTTCTTCTAATTGTTCTTGTAGTTCCCGGTTTTTCTGCCAGTTTGTCTGTAAGCTGTCCATCATTTTGTTAAAAAAACTGCCCAGCTGCTGTATTTCATCTCCTTTTTTATCTTGATTTTTTATTACCGGCAATAACTTAGAATTTTTGGCTTTTAGAAAGTTATGCCCGCTTATAGATTGTTCTTCTACTACCCCTCCCCATCCTTGTTTCTTTGCATATCTCTGTGATAAATCCCCGTGCTCAACTTTCTGCATAGCGGCAATTAGATTATGGAGAGGATTCGTAATGGAGCGGGTGATTAATAAAGCTAAAATTATGGCAACAATAATAGTACCTACGGCAACCAGGATAATATGATTTACTACCTCATTTCTCATCAGGACAAAAGGAGTTTCCGGTATACCGACATATAGCATTCCTATTACTTCATTCTTATTGTCAATAATCGGATCATAAGCGGTTAAATACCATTGATCCAGTATATAAGCCCGTCCCAGGTAGCGTTCGCCCCGGTGCAGAACTACATCGGCCACTTCTTCGGAAACCCTTGTTCCGATTGCCCTATTCCCGTTACCCAAACGAATGGAAGTAGCTATGCGCAGATCATCTAAAAAAATAGTCGAAGTTACTTTAAGCACTTCTGTAATTTCATCGACAAAAGCAGTATGGCGGTTTAAGAGCTCACCGCCCAACAAAATAGCGATAAGTTCGTGATCATTATTGTATACAGGTACAGAAACTGTTAAGGCCATGCCCCTTTTTTCTTCTCTCTTTTCTAAAGATCCGGCCTCAGGAGTGGGAATAATTTTTATATATGCTTGTTCGTCAAGGTTTTCCCTGATTAAAAATTTTTCATCCAATAATATTATTCCATCTTGCTCTTTTCCGTTTAAAAACAATGCTAAGGTGTCATCTTCACTAACTTTTTCGCCGAAAGAATGATTATTATTGGCACTGGCGATGATTTTTCCTGTGGGATCGGTAATAATAACAAAACTCAAGTTATTTTGTTCTTTAAAATTTATCAATAACTTTTGCAGTGATGATAAATCCTGACTTGTGGTGACTTCCTTGATAGAATTTACAAGGCTGGAATCGTTTGAAATAAAATTCATAATTAGCAATATATTATTTAGCTTGCGCTGTAATTGTCTGCTTGCCGAATTCAGGTTGTTGTTTAAGGTTAATTCGGCCTGTTGCTTTACATAGTTATATGATTGCCTGATTGCAACCTGACCGGTTATGAGTAGAAGGATTGCTGTGATAATCATAAAACCCAAGAAATATTTTTTCCAGATGTTTAGGTTTTTGAACATTATAATAGGCCTCCGTGTGTTTTGTTGCATTACAAGATTTCGGTTTATAGGGAGAATTACTTAATATAAGAATTCGATAATGAATAAATAAATACCTTTTTTAGATTAGTAGGGTTTTACCATTATACAAGCTAAATTATAATGAAATAAAGCAAAATAACTATTGTGTATTGCCCTATATTATAATATTTCTTAACATATGGAACAATAATAAAGTCTCTTATAGAGGAAGATTATCCTGGAGGGTATCAGATAAGGGGAGGTTTGAAATAAAAAGGCGGTTCTTCCATTCGAACAGAAAAATCTGTTGGTTTGGAGAACCGCTTTTTGTTTGCTTTTTTACGTTTTATAAGGTTAGCTGACTGAAACCGTACTGCCTTTTTTGGCTACCGCTGCGGGGCCGAGTATATCATTTAGTTTTTCTTCAGGAAGCGGCTGAGAAAGGAGACTGCCAATTACATAACAAATCAATGAGCCAAGCACGATCAGCCAAATTGCCCAACCCATACCCAGCAAGTTTTTGCCTACAAGGATAGAGAATATGATTGTTGATAAAAGACCGTAGGTGACACAGGCAATTGCTCCTTCTTTGGTCGCCCGTCTCCACCAGAGGCCCAAGGTAATCGTTGGCAAAAACATGCCTCCAAAGCCTGCAGCCGCCTGGCCTGTTAGCAGTGCCAGAAGGGGCGGAGGGTTGTAGAGCGTCCACAAGAAAGGAATAAGGGCGGCCGGGACTAAAAGGACGCGGTTTAATAGCAGAAGTGTCTGAGGCGATACTTTCGTTGACCAGCATCCGATAATATCATGGGCAATGTTCCCGGCAATAATCATAATCATTCCGGAAAACGTAGACAGTGTCGCAGCAAAAACACCCGTGACATAGAGGGTTGACAGGGATACACCGCCGGCCTGCATCGCCATATAAGGAGCCGCCAGGTCACCTTTCCAGGGTAAAATATCAAAGAGGGCAGGGCCAAACGTTGCACGTGCACATAAACCGGTTGTAGCATTAAGCATGATGGGAAAACCTGCAATAGCAAATACAGGAAGGATTAACCAGATAAAGTCCAATTTTTTCTTCATTGGCCGCATTCCCAGGAAACGGGCGACGTTGTGCGGCATCCCGGTACTCATGCTAAAAAACAGAACGAAACAAGAGGTAATACCTATCAGGTCGGAAAACAGCTGGTTAGAGCCGACACGCGGCAGATCGGGGCGTATTATTCTTAAGAGATTGGGGTCTTCAGCGGCTAAACGCGCCTCCATACCTCCCCCGCCGCCGACATAATGCAGGGCTAATATACCCAGAACAAAGCAGGCAATTCCCAATAAAATACCCTGAAAGGCCATCGCCCATTGTGTGGCGGTATAGCCTCCGATAATCAGGTATACAAGGACGACGATAACAGCAAAGAGCAGGCACCAAACCGGTGAGAGCCCGGTGACGGCATACCAAAGGGTACCGGCAGCCTTCAACTGGCCTACAGAGTAGGCAAACATCAAAAGGGCCATGGCTGCTGCCACAAAGGTGGACGCTACCTTGCTATCATAACGGACACGGGCAATATCACCCAGAGTACGGGTGTTGTTCCGTGCACTAAACTCACTCAGCTTACGGGCGGCAAGAAAGATTGTAGGAACGATCCCAAAAATAGTGAATACTCCTGCAAACCACATCCCTGACCACCCTACTGCATAAGTGATGCCCATCATACCCATAGTTGCCCAGCCGCTAAGATAGGTTGAAGAAATGGCACAACCGGTAACAAAAGGCCCTATTTCACGCTTGCCAACCATATAGGTGTCATAAGAAGAGGCTCGTTTCCGTGCAACCACTCCCAGAATAAAACAAATAACAAGCATCCCAGCCAGCCCAAAAATTGCAGCTATTGTATAAGCAGGCGTCAACTCGGGTACCGGTGTCATTCTTTCCACCCCGCAATCGTTATTAACGTGCCAACCACGGTAAGGATTATACTGGCGATCCCCACACACCACCAGGCAAGCCATCCGCTGGACATGTTATTACCACCTCTCTTTCGTTAATTATGAAATATTAAAAATTAAATAAGGACCGATTTTTGTTTTCACCCCCATTCCATATATACATACATACAATTACTTTTCTTTACTGCAAAATAGAAATGTCTTACTCTTACGCCATCTTTGCTTTTCACCTCCTTAAAAAAACATTCTCGTGGGTTGAAATGTTGCTCCAATTATTTTTCCCAGGAGAATGCGTAAGACATTTCTATATATAAAAATAGTTTTAAATAAACAAAATTGAGTTAAAATTATATTAATTATAATATCATATAATAAAGTTGAAGGCAAGATTATATTGGTAATTTTTATATAAACTACAAATAAATTATCTAAAGTGAAGATCAATCAAAAAATCTACCGTTTGCAATAAAATCTATGCAAATAATATTTTTAAAATGCATAAAAAACTAAAAGATATGGTCTTGTACCCGATGTTGAGTATAATATAGTCGATTTATGCGCTTGCCCGGGAAATACAATTAAGGGGGAAATATTCCGTTCATGTATTTTATTATAAAAAAGACTTGCATTAAAAGCGCTGGCCGAATTCTGGTGTTTGGTGATAGCCTTACTTGGTCAATAATTTTCTGATACTATATCCAATATTTTTGCCTCGTTATTGTACGGTGAATTAACGAGGCCGGATATTTTATATGCCTGCATTAAATCTGCCGGAAAGGGCTTCAGCAGGCTTTTTAATAGCCGACTGTCAGTAATTTCGGGGTCTAACCAGATATCCTCTACTTCTTTGGGCAGGATTACAGGCATTCGGTCATGAATAGTTTCAACCAGGCTATTAGCGGTCGTGGTAATAATAGTGCAGGTATTGAGGACCCCGCCTTCTGGTGCAACCCAGGAATCCCATAGTCCGGCAAAGCCAAACAATTCGCCGTTTTTAAGAGTAATGCGGTAAGGAACCTTTTTCATGCCTGTACGTTTCCATTCATAGAAACCGTCTGCAGGTATCAGGCATCGCTTGTATTTAAAGCTTCTTTTAAAGGCAGGTTTTTTATCAACAGTTTCAGCCCTGGCGTTAATAATTCCTTTTTTTGCAGTGGCTTCCTTTGACCAATGGGGAACAAGTCCCCACCTTAACTGAACCAATTGATTATTACTATCTATAGCAAATACATCCTGCGAGGGTGCTATATTATAGCTGGGGGCAATCTGTGAAGCTATTTTATTGAGACGAAACCTTTCGCTTAGCTCAATTATTTTATAAAGTGAAAAACGGCCGCACATTTTTTTCCTCCCGGTATTTATTCCTCTTATTAGCCCTTATAATTTAGCTTTTGATGAACATAGTTTACTGTAAATATAATATGCTGTATGTTCAATGGTGATTGCAAAAAATAAGCGGCACCGGCATTTAATCAGTGCTGCTTTTACTGTCATTTATAATATATATCAAAAGATTCTTTTCCCTTTGAGCTGATCGCGATCTTTGCATGATTATATATGTTTCTTTTCATTTTGCGTTATTTATGCTGTGCATCAAGCAGCTTTTTGAATAATTCGCTTTCATACTGCTCAATACTGCCATTATCACAGAGCTCTGCCAGTTTTTTATCCAGCGGCAAGGTATCTAAAAGCGGTACTCCGGTCGATTTTGAAATCTCTTCGCCTTTACTGGGGCCAAAAACTTCTACTTTTTCCATGCAGTGGGGGCAAATTAAATAACTCATATTTTCAACAAGCCCCATTACAGGTACATTCATTGCTTCAGCCATTTTGAGGGCCTTTTTTACTACCATTAAGGCAAGATCCTGTGGAGAACTGACGATTACCAAACCATCCAGGGGTATGATCTGCATTACCGTTAGTGGTGCATCTGCCGTTCCTGGGGGGAGGTCAATAAAAAGATAATCCAGTTCTCCCCATTCTACATCTGCCCAGAATTGTTTTATCGCACCGCCGATTAGGGGCCCCCGCCAGATTACGGGGTCATCCTCGTTTTGCAGCAATAAATTAAGAGACATAATTTTAATATCCAGTGAACTTTCAAAAGGTAAGAAACCCCTGTGTTCCTGGCCGGTTTTTAAACCAAACATCTTTGGGATACTCGGGCCGGTAATATCAGCATCAAGGATTCCCGCCTTAAAACCTTCCTTGCGGGCTCCTACAGCAAGCAAAGCGGTAATTGAAGACTTGCCGACCCCTCCTTTTCCGCTGCCTACTGCAATGACATGCTTGATCTCAGGACGGGATATTTTTTCAATTTTTCCTTTCTGCTGAGACGTATCTGAAGCCATGGCTGATAGTGCTCCTTTCATTATCAAATAATTTAACCCGTATTCATTTTAATTCTTGTCTGTAGTTTAAATTTTCTGGAGGGATGATAAATAAATCTGACCTTCACTATTTATTGTTTTTGAATGCGATGCGGTCTTGATAGTCCTGAATCGCCAGCTGAAGAGCTCCTGCACCCAGATTGGAACAATGGACTTTGGGATCGGGAATCCCGCCTAGAAAGGTAATAATATCCGCATCAGTAATTTTTAACGCTTCTTCTATAGTTTTACCCTTAGCCAGTTCAGTAAGGGCGCTGCTGGTAGCAATTGCTGCGGGACAACCATAAATTTCAAACTTTATATCAGCGATGCGGTTTTTTTTCACTTTAATATATATACGCAGATAATCCCCACAAGATGGATCGCCCTGCAAACCTATTCCATCAGGGTCAGGAATATAGCCGGCGTTTCTTGGATTTAAAAAATGTTCTATTACATTATCATTGTACATATAAACTCCCCCCTATTATATCGGTAGGAATATACTAAGAAACATAAGAATAAGACAAAAACTGTAGTCCATTCCCCCTTTCATATTTCCCGGTATTATGAGCTTATGTCCAAATCAATTATAAACTAATAAAAGAACTAATGTCAAATAAATTTTTGTTTTTGCCCCGGAAGGATATTAAGTAAAAAGATATTAAGTAATTTTATTTATTCCAGTAAGCAGCCAGCTCCTTACTTAATTGTTCAGGTGCTTCTACTGAAAAAGGTTCCTGTAAGAGGATTTGCAGGAAATTTACATCGGAGGGTTTCCAGAGGGTATTTAGATATGTTCGCGGAATAATACGCGCATGCAGGG
>JAAYOY010000145.1 GCA_012520035.1 Bacillota bacterium | reverse complement strand
TTCCGCCAGCAGTGCACCTTTCAAAAGGGTAATAATCTGCTCCACTTTGCTTTTTTTCCACTCTATTTTCCAGCTATCCTTATTAACAATAAAGCGGGGGGTTGATACCAGGATAGTATCAATAATGCGCAGGTTATTTGCCTTTAAGGAACGTCCGGTTTCAGTTAACTCGGCAATGGCATCTACCAGTGCGGGAGGTTTCACCTCCGTCGCACCCCAGGAAAACTCCACACAGGCCTGCACGTTATGCTTCTTTAAATAACTTTTTGTTACTTCCACGAGTTCCGTGGCGATTTTTTTACCCTGCAGGTCTTTCACGCTTTGAACAGGCGAATCATTGGGAACCGCCAGCACCAGTTTAATGGGTTTCAAACCCTGTCGCGAATAGGTAAGTTCCGCTATTTCCTCCACATCCGCCGATGTTTCAGTTATCCAATCCTTACCGGAAATGCCGGCATCAAGCACACCGCTGGCAACATATCTGGGTATCTCCTGCGCCCTGATCAGGATGCAATCCAGATCTTCATCATCGATGTAAGGAAAATATGAACGTTCATTGAGATAAATATTAAACCCGGCCTTTTTAAACATTTCAAAGGTTGATTTTTGCAAGCTTCCTGCCGGTAACCCCAGTTTTAACTTTTTCACTTCAGTCATCTTGCTCCATATCCTCCAGTCAGCATTGATGGTAATTATTATAACAGGAGTAACAATGAAAGAAAAGGGAGGGCCATGTAATGCTTTCCCCTCCCCTAATTTTAATACCCCTTTATGCAACCTTTAGATTGCCGGCTTGGGAAAAGATTTTATTGCCTCCAGCGACTTTTGCATTTCTTCTTCCGACAATGAAACATCGGTTAATTTCCCGCTGAGATAAGCATCGTAGCCGGCTAAATCTAGAAACCCGTGGCCGCTCAGACAAAATACGATTGTTTTCGCAACACCTTCCTCCCTGGCTTTCCCGGCTTCTTCAATAGCTGCAGCGATAGCATGGTTGGTTTCCGGCGCACAGATTAACCCTTCTGTTTGAGCAAAAATCATACCCGCTCTGTAAGTCTCCAGCTGGTTATAGGACCGCGGTTGTATTAACCCATCCAGAACCAGACGGCTTACAAGGGGGGACATACCGTGATACCTTAGCCCTCCGGCATGGATTGGCTGCGCCATGAAGTTATGCCCCAGGGTAAACATAGGTAACAGCGGGGTGTTGGCAGCAGTATCCCCATAATCATAGGCAAAGGGCCCCCGGGTTACTGTAGGGCAGGCGGTCGGCTCAACTGCAATAATCTGAATATCCTTGCCATAAATTTTATCCCTGATAAACGGGAATGACAGTCCGGAAAAATTGCTTCCGCCACCGACACAACCGATCAGCACGTCAGGGTAATCACCTATCATTTCAAACTGCTTTTGTGCTTCAAGTCCGATAACCGTCTGATGCAGCATCACATGATTTAAAACACTTCCAAGAGAGTATTTGGTGTTTTCCGATGTTACCGCATCTTCAACAGCTTCGCTAATAGCTATCCCCAGGCTTCCCGGGCAATCAGGATCTTCAGCCAGCACTTTTCGGCCAAAACTTGTTTGGCGGCTGGGGCTGGGAATGCATTCGGCTCCCCAGGTTTTCATCATCAACTGTCGGTATGGTTTTTGGTCATAACTGATTTTAACCATGTAAACCTTGCATTCCAGGTCAAAAAGCTTACACGCCAAACTCAAAGCGCTGCCCCACTGGCCTGCACCGGTCTCTGTTGTTAGTCTTTTAACACCGGCTACCTTATTGTAATAAGCCTGTGCAATGGCAGTATTGGGTTTATGACTTCCGGCAGGACTTACAGATTCATTTTTATAATATATTTTTGCCGGGGTATTCAGGTATTTTTCCAATGCGTAGGCTCTTTGCAGCGGCGTCGGCCTGTAAATCAACAGTTTCTCCAGAACTCCTTCAGGTATGTCAATCCACCTTTCGGTACTTACTTCCTGCTCAATAAGATTCATCGGAAAAATCGGCAACAGATCTTCCGGACCCACAGGTTTACCGGTTGCAGGATTTAACGGGGGTTGAAGAGGTGTAGGCATATCAGCCTGAATATTGTACCACTGTCTGGGGATCTCCTTCTCAGGCAAAATTATTTTTTTCTCCATTATTTTTCCTCCTTTTCTATAAAAATAAAAAACCCTCGTCTCAGGGACGAGGGATTACCCGCGGTACCACCCATATTACCCCTATTGAAGGGGTCACTCTCGGCAAGGTGCGGGAGCAATAGCAAAATACACTGCTCCGATACCCCTTTCTTATAACGGTGAAGCCTCCGTCCTGCCCTACATCTTTTTCGGACAGGCGCCTCCGGGACCCATTCAACAGGCGATTAAGTACCGGGCTCACAGCTTTGGGGTCTTACCCCTCTACCCGGCTCTCTGAACTTCTCTTACCTGCATACTACTTCCCTTCACAGGCTTTAATATGCTATTGGCCCTACTATAGCATATAGAAAATTTATTGTCAATAACCTTTTTATTCTTTTCCTGAGGTTATGATATAAAATTCCAAAAAGTACAAGTACTGTAAGATCAGGGCTAAGCATTATTTTCATCTAGGCAATTAACCTGAACGTACCAGCCCCCGTCGTCGGTAGATATCTTCTTTTGATCTAATATTAAGTGTGCCTTTCTTTTTTTGAGTTTATTCTGCTGTTGTTACTTTTTTAATATCATAAAGCAGGCCGGTGACTTTAAAATATTGTCATTATACAGTGGCAACCAGAGTTCTGGAGCCATTTTATCAGCCCCATTGTGTAAACCTTTAAAAGTTTGGATAATTATGTGTTGACACCCTTATCTGGAAATAGCTATAATGATTACAGGCAAATGTGTTATTATTATGATAACCTGCACCGCAGAAGGAACATTCACAGACAGGAAAGATTTTACCCAAATGGCATATGGCAGCGTAATTAAAGGATTATGTCACGCTGCAGATCGATATCTTTACAAGGCAGATAAATTGGATCCCGATTTGCTTTTGGGAGGAGGAAAGTAATGGGTGATAAATACAGGCAACGTTGCTTGTTTTGCGGGCGGGTATTCGAAATTGATGCTCTGGCTGAAACCACCCTGGGAGGGGATTTTTACGAAGGACCCCCGGGGAGGAGCAAATCTATCTGTCCCTTATGCGAGGCTAAGATAAGAAAAGAAGCTGAAGGATCCCAGAGAGATCCGAAACCGATGTAATCGGATGCAATTATTGGAGTTAGTTATAACGTCTACTTAAATATATAGTTTCTACTTAAATAAATAATAACCCCTCCTTATATATCTATATTTTTAAAGAGGGGTTGTTAGCTTTATAAGTGTAACTACCTGTTATTTGCATTAAACGGGCAGGAATACTTATTTATCAGCTCCGGCAGCCTTTAACCGGGCCAGGCTCCGCTGTAAAGCATTTTCCGCCCGGGTCCAATCCAACCCTGGAGGCCGCTCCCGAAGGCGCTTTTCAGCTCTCTCCTTGGCCTGGCGGGCCCTTTCTATGTCAATCTCTGTCGAAAGCTCTGCTGTGTCCGCCAGAATAATTACCTTGTCAGGGCCTGCTTCCATAAAGCCCCCGGATACAGCCATGCGCTCTGTCTTCCCCCCCACCTTATGATAATAAACCACGCCTGATTTTAAGGTGGTTATAAGGGGGGCATGCCGGGGAAGGACCCCAAGGTAGCCCTCTGCTCCTGGAGCAACAACGCTCTCCACTTCTACAGCCAAGATCTTCCTCTGGGGGGTGACAACCTCTAATTTTGTCGTGCTCATCAGGCCAGCTCCTGTCCCTTCTGAATTGCCTCGTCTATATTGCTCACCATATAAAAAGCTTCCTCCGGCAAATCATCATGCTGACCAGCCAGGATCTCTTTAAATCCCCTGATTGTTTCCTTCAAGGGCACGTAAGCTCCCGGCCTACCGGTAAAGGCTTCAGCCACATGGAAAGGCTGGGAAAGGAAACGCTGAATTTTACGGGCACGGGCTACTATTACCTTATCCTCATCTGAAAGCTCCTCTATACCTAAAATTGCTATGATATCCTGGAGTTCCTTATAACGCTGAAGAATACGCTGTACTCCCCTTCCTACTTCATAGTGCTCCTCCCCGACAACCAGGGGATCGAGAAGCCGGGATGTTGAGTCCAGAGGGTCCACTGCAGGGTAAATTCCCAATTCCGACAACTGCCGGGAAAGCACGATAGTCCCATCCAAATGAGCGAAAGTTGTGGCCGGAGCCGGGTCTGTAAGGTCATCAGCAGGAACGTAGATGGCCTGAACGGAGGTAATGGAACCTTGCTTGGTAGAGGTAATACGCTCCTGTAGTTCTCCCATTTCTGTAGCCAGAGTGGGCTGATAACCTACAGCGGAGGGCATACGACCCAGCAAAGCTGAAACCTCAGAACCTGCCTGAACAAAGCGGAAAATATTATCTATAAAAAGCAGTACGTCCTGCCCCCCTTTGTCCCGGAAATACTCGGCAGCGGTTAACCCTGTTAACCCTACCCGCATACGCGCTCCCGGGGGCTCGTTCATCTGGCCGAATACCAGGACTGTTTTATCTATAACTCCGGATTCGGTCATCTCCAGGTAAAGGTCATTGCCTTCCCTGGTACGCTCGCCTACACCGGCAAAGACAGAATATCCCCCATGCTCGTAGGCAACGTTACGGATAAGCTCCATAATCAGAACCGTCTTCCCTACACCAGCCCCGCCAAACAGGCCCATTTTTCCGCCCTTGGGCAGGGGCGCTAAAAGGTCCAATACTTTTAGACCTGTCTCCAGAATCTCTGTAGAAGGCTCTAGATCATCAAAGGAAGGGGGTTCCCTGTGGATAGGCCACCACTCTTCCGGCTCCAATGCGCCTTTTTCATCTATTGCCTCGCCCACCACATTAAATAGCCTGCCTAAGGTAGAAGGACCCACTGGAGCCTTTATGGGGGCTCCGGTATCTATAGCCTTCATTCCCCCCTGCATGCCATCGGTAGAAGACAAGGCTACACACCGGACCCTATTGTTTCCTAAATGTTGCATAACCTCCATGGTAAGGTTAATCTCTTTTTCCTTGACGATAACGGCATTATATAAATCGGGTAAATTTCCTTCAAGAAACTCCACATCTACTACCGGACCTATAACTTGCACCACTTTTCCTTCGTTCATATCAAGTCCCTCCTCTACCCCTGGGCCTTCAAAGCTTCAGCGCCAGTTGCCACTTCCAGTAGTTCAGTAGTAATGGCGGCCTGACGGGCTTTATTGAAGGACAAGGTTAATTGATCAATCATTTCGCCACTATTCTTAGTGGCGCCATCCATGGCTACCATTCTGGCACTGAGTTCGCTGGCTTTGGCCTCTAAAAGGGCCTGGTACACTTTTATCTCACAGTAACGGGGCAAAATAGCTTCCAGCACACGCATGGGCTCCGGTTCATAAATATAATCAGCCATTTCAACTCCTTCAACCGAAGGAGTTTCTATGGGCAAAAGCCTTTCCACCTGAGGAACATTGCGAAGGGCTGAATAAAAACGGGCATAAACCAGGTTAACCTCATCTACCTGCCCGTCTAAAAAGATCTCCATAAGCTGCCGGGCTAGCCCCCGGGCCAGAGATAGATCGGGTTCATCTCCAATGTCTAAATAATATTTAAGGATTTCCACCGAACGCTGGCGAAAATACTGTACACCCTTACGCCCCAATATAATTAAAGCAGCTGGCTTTTCCTCTTTGGCCAAACAGTCCTGGACCAGGTGAATAAGATTGGCGTTATATGCCCCCGCTAACCCCTTGTCTCCAATAATTAATACATAGCATGTCTTGTTAACCTCCCGTGATGCTACCAGCGGGAGCATCTGGGCATCTGGTGCCAAAGCTAAACGGCCTGCAACTTCGGCTGTTTTCTGGGCATAAGGGCGAGCTGCCCATACCTGGCTTTGAGCCCGGCGCAGTTTGGCTGCCGCCACCATCTTCATCGCACCGGTAACATGCTGGATATTGCTTATCGCCCGGATACGCCGTTTAATTTCCCTTATACTAGACAAGTATTCCACCGCCTTTATCTTCCGCCAACCGGTGATAACTGATTATTGCTTGAAGGTTGGCAATCAGGAACCGGTTTCGCTAACCGGAACAAAACTGTCCAGACATTCTTTTATGCTCTTTTTCAGAAGTTCCTCCAGCTCATCATCCAAAGCTTTCTTCTCCCGGATCTCCTGGAGGATGTTGGGATAGTTACTCTTCAGGAAACGGATGTACTCCTGCTCAAAAGGACCTACCTTTTCAATAGGCAGATTATCTAAAAATCTGTTCACACCTGCATAAAGTACTGCTATCTGTTCTTCAACCGCCATAGGCTGGTACTGGCCCTGTTTCAAAAGTTCCATCATCCGTTCGCCCCTGGATAATCTTGCCTTTGTGGCTTTATCCAGATCTGTCCCAAACTGAGCAAATGCCGCTAATTCCTGGTATTGTGCAAGGTCCAATTTTAAACGCCCTGCTACCTGCTTCATAGCCTTTATCTGCGCTGCCCCTCCAACGCGGGATACAGAAAGCCCAACGTTAATAGCCGGCCGCTGGCCTGCGTAGAATAAATCCGCCTCCAGATAAATCTGTCCGTCAGTAATGGAGATCACGTTGGTAGGGATATAAGCAGAAACGTCTCCCGCTTGGGTTTCAATTACCGGCAGTGCTGTAATCGAACCGCCGCCCATAGCATCACTTAAGCGAGCCGCCCTTTCCAGCAAGCGGGAGTGCAGGTAAAAAATATCTCCAGGATAAGCCTCCCTTCCGGGGGGCCTCCTTAAAAGCAGGGAAAGCTCTCGATAAGCCACAGCGTGCTTGGAAAGATCATCGTACACTATCAGGACATCCCGGTGCTGATCATACATAAAATATTCGCCTATTGCACATCCGGCATAGGGAGCGATATATAGCAGCGGGGCAGCTTCACCGGCATTGGCCACAACCACAGTGGTGTAATCCATTGCCCCTGTTTCCTCAAACTTTTGAATAACGCTGGCTACCGTGGAAGCCTTCTGGCCTATAGCTACGTAGATGCAGATAACATCCTGACCCTTTTGGTTGATAATTGTATCCACGGCAATAGCTGTCTTTCCGATTTGACGATCACCGATGATCAACTCCCGCTGCCCCCGGCCGATGGGGAACATGCCATCGATTACTTTGATACCCGTTTGCAGCGGAGTGTTTACCGGTTGACGCTGGATCACCCCGGGGGCGAGAAATTCTACCGGGCGGTACTTCTCAGCCTCGATTGGACCCTTGTCGTCCAGAGGCTCACCCACCGGGTTTACTACCCGGCCGATAAGGCTATTCCCCACCGGTACCTCCATAATGCGGCCCGTCCTTTTGACTTCGTCCCCTTCCTTAATATGCTGGTACGGACCTAAAATAACCGCCCCTATGCTATCCTCTTCGAGGTTCAAGGCCATACCATATACTCCCCCTGGAAACTCAAGGAGCTCGCTGGCCATAACTCCCCCTAAATGTACACGGGCAATGCCGTCACCCACATAAGAAACAATACCTTTGTTGGCTACCTCTACCTCCAGCTCATAGCGTTCTATCTGCTGCATCAGAATGCTGGTAATCTCTTCAAGCTTACTATCCAAATCTTCTCACCCCTTTGCATCAGTTAACCATCCCGGGTGCTAGACTGTCCTTAAACGGGCACCTAGAAGCTCCAACTTTTTCTTTACACTGGCATCTATTACCCGGTCTCCCCAACGTAATACAAATCCCCCTAGTATTTCTGGTTCAATCTTTATCTCCATGCGGACCTTCTTCCCAACAAAACGAACCAGCCTGCTTTCCAGTTCGGATTCCATAGCAGGTGAAAGGGGAGCAGCCACCGTAACGTCCACCGCCTCGATATTCTTGGATTGATCGAGAAGGCGTTGGTACTCTGGGGCAATAGAAGTAAACAACTCTTCTTTCTTCCTGCTCAATACCCGAGGAAGCAGATCCTTTAATGCCTGTTCCTTTTCCTGGGGAGATATTAG
Organism: Bacillota bacterium; assembly: GCA_012520035.1. Taxonomy (GTDB): domain Bacteria; phylum Bacillota; class Dethiobacteria; order DTU022; family UBA8154; genus DUQX01. The sequence goes on along the minus strand of JAAYOY010000145.1, from coordinate 1,393 downwards.
CGGATGAGAAAGGATTTTCTGGAGCTCGGCATCCTCCTCAAATATTTGTTTCAAAGAGGCTAGCTTCTCTCCCAGCTCTTCTTCTTGCCCCCATTTTTGGGCTGCATAAAAGAGGGCCTCCGCATAGTGCCGGGCAACTCTTTTGTCGTTCACTATAACCTCTCCACCTCCGCAAGGGCATTCTGAAGCAGATGCTCCTGATCTTCAGAGGTAAGGGTGCGGGCTAAAACCTTTCCTGTCGCCATGACCACAAGTTCCGCTGCCTGACTGCGAATGGCAGCCATAGCAACTCTTTTTTCTTTTTCTATTTCCAGCCGAGCCTGCTCCAGGGCACGCGCAGCCTCTTCCTTAGCCTGAGCGACAAGTTCCGAGCGTGTAACTTCCGCCATCTCGGCAGCCCGTTGTAATATTGCCTGAGCCTCCTGATGTGCCTCTTTCAGTTGTTGCTGGTAAGAGGCCAAAAGCTCATCTGCCTTTTCTCTGGCAGAAGCCGCTTCCCTGAGATCCCCTTCAATTTTTTCTCCTCTGGTCTGCATTGCTTTGTTAAGAGGCTTCCAGAGGATTAAGTAAAGCCCTCCTAAAACCACCAAAACGTTAACTGTCTGAAATAAAAAAGTCCAAATGTCAAAAGCCAGGGCTTCAAAAATAGCCTCCATAACACCACCTCCTTTATTTTATCGCATAATTTTAGATTAAATTTTGGTCCATAGGAGGATGGATATTACAAAGGAAAAGAGGGTCAAGGCTTCCATGAAAGCCAGTGCGAGAATTAGAGTGGTACGAATATCCCCGCTGGCTTCCGGCTGCCTGGCAATGCCCTCCATTGCACCGCGTGTAGCAAACCCTTGCCCTATACCAGAACCTAAAGCTGCTAAACCAACGGCCAGAGCCGCGCCTACATAAGCCAATCCATTCATTACTCTTGCCTCCTTAAATACTTTTTAATTTTCTTAATGTCCGTGGATAAAAGTAGCTATATATACCACTGTCAACAAAGAAAAAACCAGGGCTTGGATAATGCCCATAATCACCCCTAAAGCCATCACCGGGATCGGGAGAAATAAGGGGAACATAAGGAGCAGTGCCGCGACCACCGACTTCTCACCAAACATATTGGCAAAAAGACGGAGGGATAAAGACACAGGTTTAACCAGTTCTTCAATAACATTCAGCACGAATAAAGCAGGAGTAGGCTGAAAAAAATGCTTGATATATCCTCCCAGCCCTTTCTTTTTAATACCGATGAGCTCGACCAGGATAATAGTGACTACAGCGAACCCTACCGTGGTGGAAAGATCGGTGGTGGGCGGTTTCATCTCCGGGATGAACCATGAAAGGTTCAGAAATAAAATGAATATAAAGAGCGTCCCAACCAGCGGAAGGTATTTGCGCC
>JAAYOY010000144.1 GCA_012520035.1 Bacillota bacterium | reverse complement strand
GGAACGAAATGACCCAATTTTTTCCATTACTTCGTCTGCTTTGTTTACTAAGATCTTTCCGGGGTAAGTGAGCATAAAGCTTTGTATGGATATTCCAAATCCAATGGCAAGCAGAAAGCCGACCCAGATTTCGCTGCCCATGAGGGCGATCCCCGGAGCGAGCTTGTAAGAAAGGAACCTTACCAACAGGGAAGCCGGAACGAAAAGCAGGATGGTAAAGAGCAGGCATCTGTTAAAGGTTGAACAGTGGGCTCCCCCTGTAAAAAATCTCAGGAAAAGAGCGGAAAGCATGATCATTGCCCTATAAATTGCCGTCCCAAAGATGGCGGAAACCAACAAAGTCAAGGCCAATTCTATTGTTATGCCCAGGACGATGCTCAGGCCGTATTCTAACTTTGCTTTTTCAACCTGGCTCATATTTTGATTACGTAATAGAGTATCTGTTAATCTTTGGGCAGTCCTTTCGATATTCAGCATAATTATTCCACCAGCTTGTAAATGGGTATTTCGATCTTCAAGTGAAAGCGCTCTTCTTTTACTTTATAGCCGATTTCACCCCGAAGATTTTTAACGGTTCTTTTGATGATGGAGAGCCCCTCCCCCCTTGTGCTTCCTTTTTTGGAGGTATAACCTTCTTTTAATAGCTTTTTCTCCGGGTCCATGCCGGCGTCGCATGTATTTGTTACCGTAAATATGTAATCAAAAGCGTCGCTGGAAATTTGCATTGTTATACTCCTTGAACCCTTGACATTCTCGCAGGCTTCAATGGCGTTATCGAGTACATTGGCCAATACGGCAGCCAGTTCGATAATATGCTTTTGACCGCATTCGAGCCCTGTTAGGCATTTATAATCAATAGAAATGTTTTTCCTTTTTGCTTCTGTAAATTTAGCGTAAAGGAGCGTATCCAGTTCTTTTAATCCGGTATCTACTGTAACAATGCTCTTATCTATAACATCAAGGTAAGAAGAAAGGTAATTTTTAAGACTTTCCATCCCATTCGTTTGTGCTAGCCCGGAGATGATGCTTAAGTGGTTTTTCAAATCATGGCGGTGCTGGCGGTAAAGATGATTCTGCTCTTCAATATGTTTAAACTTTAAGCTTTCTATTTCTAAACGATGCGCTCGTTTGCTGTCCAGGTGCAAATGGCGTATGACAAAGACAGCGGCAATATTGAGAAAAAATACGGAGATAGAAAGAAACATCTCCATATTTTCCAGGTTTGAAGACTGAAAAACATTAAACCTGCTCATGAACATGTTATTGATTAGCACTGTTAACAGGATAAGCTGGAGCGCATAAATAATGCTAGCCGCTTTATAATAATTTTTAGTCATGAAGGGTACCTGCTTACTCTTCCGTAAATAATGAGCAGTTGTATTTTGTTATCAGAAAGGCTACCAGCATTGCTGCTGTTAATTGAGGGATAAACCACAAAAACCGCAACACAATGTTATCGATTATAATCGCAGGGTCTAGCCTGAAAATGGTTTGGATGGCCTTTATGTTTAAAAACTCGATCATCAAGTAGACGGACATTGCTATGAGAACTGATGTTAATCTTTTTGAAAAGGAGCTTATTCTAAAAATACTGAATAAGGCCATCAGAACAGAGGTATAGGCGATCACATTTAAGATGTAGCTCCCAGTTAAAGGACGAATGGCCGCCGAAAGAAGCCCCATAAGCACCCCTAGAGCAATTATTTTTATAAAATCCATCTTTGTGCCGGTAAGCCCGCAGATCAACCAGGCAATAGCTGCGGCTTCCGGAACGGAGAAAATTAGAGTGTCCAGAATCATTTTTTTCGTTCCTATCTTTCGTTAAGGCCTTTGCCTTTACGACGAAATTCCCCGTATAAATAGCCGGATAGGTAGGCTTTGCAATTCTTGTTCCGAAAAGAAATTTCATATGATGTTCTTGAAAAGGGTTTTATATAATTTATTTTCTGGATAT
>JAAYOY010000143.1 GCA_012520035.1 Bacillota bacterium | reverse complement strand
ATCGCCGAAAATGTCGAGGGTTATATTCTTAAAGATGCCCTTCCCGACGAGTTCATCAGCGCCATCAGGCTTGTAGCCCGGGGGCGGCGTTATTTTGACCCGGAGATTATCGACACGATTATGAAGGAGGAGGAAGACTCCCTTAAGGAACTAACCGGCAGGGAATTGGAAATCCTCGAGGCGCTGGCGGAGGGTATGACCAATAAAGACATAGCAAGAAAATTTTTTATCAGCGAAAATACAGTAAAAAAACATGTCTGCAACATCCTGGACAAATTGGAACTCAATGATCGCACGCAGGCAGCCCTTTATGCCTTCTCCCGGGGAATGGGCAGGGAGCATGGCGAGGGCGTTCCATTCAAATAAGAAAGACGGGGAAGGCCGGCGATGCTCAAGAAAGTCGGGAATTATTTATTTATCATTATCGTAGCCATACTGGTTATCTCTCCCCTGGCGACCATCCTGCGCCAGGAACCCACTTTTGCCGTTTCAATAAGGACATGGAGCATGGTTCCTGTTTTTACGCGGGGGGATATGGTTTTCATTCTCCCCACGAATGAACACACGAATTTTTCTCCCGGCCAGATCATTGTTTTCCGCTCTGAGGAACACGGCATCCGCGATTGGACAATGCACCGTATCGTGGACGTTGATCAGGACGGGGCTTTTATTACCAAAGGTGACGCCAACGCGGAAACCGACCAGGTGGGAAGCCGCTTTCCGCCTGTTAAGGCGGAGTGGATTGCCGGGGTAGTGCCGACGATCGGGTCGCAGCCGCTGATGATCCCCCTTCTGGGGTATATTCCGCTATTGCTGGAGGAGAAGATGCAGGACTCCAGCGTTCTGCCGGTTTTGCTGGGGGTTCTGGCCGTGGTTCTCCTGGCGGACGAAATCTTTAAATCAAAGAAAAAGCGAAAAAAAGAAACCCTGCAGAAAAGCCAGCTTTACTTTCTCGGCGGCTTGGCTTTTGCTATGTTAATGGGTGCCTTGATGCTTATGGGAAGCCTTTTTATTACCTTCCCCTTTGGGGTGGAGGATAACCCCGGTGTGCTTATGGGGAGCGATGTGGGCGTACTGGAGCAGGGTACTTCCAGGGAGCTGACTCTGGCCGAGTTGAAAAATGAAGGGTCTATACCATCCCTTTATTACGCCGTCTCAAGCGATCCGCAGCTGATGCTGCAGCAGAACGTCTATCGGCTGAGAAAAGGGGACACCGCCGAGGTTATCGCTACTTTAAACGCGGAGGTGCCGGGGATCCATCAGGCCAATGTTCATATCGGTATGTTCATGCCTTTCCTTCCATTCGCGGCGATACGTTTCCTGGCGGATATAAATCTCTGGCTGGCATTCGCCGTCGTTGCCTTTGTTCCGGCCCTTCCGTTGATGGCCCTGCCATATTTGGAGCCGCGCGAGAGGAGGCGCCTGGTGAAGATATGGCGGAAGAGGATTAGCCGGATCGCTGAAATTATCGGCGGTTAAAATTATCCTTTTGGAGTATAAGGAAATAATCTTTTCTGATCATAGAAGATTAATCTTTAGAATGCTGTAATGCAGTGCAGGAATTAGTAAAATAAATTATCCAAGATTATTAACGTTTATATATGTAAGGCTACAAGTGTGTTCATAGTCAATATTACCTAAAAAGGAGGGTGGATTTATTGAGGAAAGCAACTTTATTGCTTATCATGCTTTTTATCGTGACAACGTGTGTTACTGCTGCATTGTGTTATTCAGCTGCGGTTGTTCAAAGCCCTGCCGTTTTGAAGGTAGTCTCCACCAATGAAGCGCTGCTTGCTCTTATTCCGGCCGAAGAACTCGAAGAAACAGGAAGTTTCTGTACCATTGATGGTGGAGTATTAT
>JAAYOY010000142.1 GCA_012520035.1 Bacillota bacterium | reverse complement strand
TGGTCAAAAAAGTAGAAACAGCGATGACAATAGACGGGACATGCTTTATCCATGTCCATGCGCCCTGCAATGCCGGCTGGGGTTTCAAGACCAAAGACATGATCACTGTCGCCCGGCTGGCGGTAGAGACGGGCCTGTGGAGCCTTTATGAAATAAAAGACGGCGAGAAAAGGATTACGCGCAACATAAAGGAGCGCAAGCCTGTCACCGAATACCTGAGAAGGCAGAAGCGCTTTGCCAGGTTAACGGACGAGGAAATTGCGGCTATCCAGGAAAGGGTGGATAAGCAGTTTGAGACCGCCTGATAGCAATTGGGTTTAAAATGCGCAACAATTAAAAAGCAAGTTTTGAAAAAGGGGTGAAGCTATATGCATAAAGCCATAGCTGTTCTTGGGGGAGGTAACGGGGGACGTTGCATGGCAGCAGATTTAACATTGCGAGGGCATAAAGTAAACTTTTATGAGCATCCAAATTTTAAGGACAAGATTAAGGAGATCCTGGAAACGGGCATTATTAATTTAGTGGGATTAGATGTCTCCGGAGCTGCTAAAATTCATAAAGTAACCACAGTAATGGAAGAGGCTCTTGAAAACGTGGACCTGATCAACATTGTTATGCCATCCTTCGCCCATGAAATATTCTTTCGGGAAATGATTCCATTTTTGAAAGACGGACAAACCGTTATAGTATGGGCCGGTGACTTTGGCTCGATCAGCCTTGTTAATTTACTTAAAGAAAAGTGTCCGGAAAAAAATGTTTTGGTTGCTGAAACCAATACTCTACCCTACGGTGCCAGAATTACACCGGAAGGCTGGATAGACTGGCATGTTTTTGCCCCAAAAATTTTGATGGCCACTTTGCCGGCAACAAATACGGACAAGGTATTGGAGAAGGCTAAGAACATCTGGCCAAGGCTCATTGCGGCTGATAATGTGATTGCCGTTGCCCTTAGCAACCCGAATCCCATCTGTCATCCTCCTGGGGCTCTTCTCAATACGGGAAGAATTCAATATTCAAAAGGTGAATTTTACATGTATAAAGAGGGGATTACCGAGGCTGTAGCCAGAGTAATTAAATCAGTTTATGAGGAAACCCTGGCCTTGGCTGAAGCGCTTGACTGCGAAATTATACATTATGAGCATCATGAATTTATGACACCATCAAGTATTATGGGCATTGCGCTTCAAGCACCATTTGACACTCTAACGGTACATGCAACCCGTGTAAAAGGCCCCCAGACAATGGAAGATAGATATATAACTGAGGATCTACCCTATGGCCTGGTTCCTATGTCTGAACTGGGTAAAAAGTTAGGGGTAAAAACGCCAATAATAGATGCGTTAATCAACATTGGCTGTGTAGTATGTAAATCAAATTTTTGGGAGACAGGGCGTACACTCCAAAAACTGGGGATAGATGCGATGGAAAAAGATGAATTATTAAAGTTTATTCAGGGTTAAAATACGCCCTGATTAAATTTTAGTGTTATATGTTGTTTCACGGGATGAAATGAGCGGGAGTGGTATGAAGTAGTATTTTCACAAAATGAAGTGCTGTAATTGTTGTAAATCATGATAGAAGGGAGGGAAGATTTAGGTTGTCCAGATGGTCGGGCGGATAATCGCTGCGGTATTTTTCCGTTCAGGTTAGGGGTTTATTAATAAATTTAAGGGGGTTCTTTTATGAAAAGCAAAAGAAATTTTTTAATTGGATTCCTTTTAGTAGTTTTGTTGCTTTGCTATACAGTTGGTTGTTCTTCCCCTGCTGCCGAGCCCGGGAATGGCGGTAATGATAATGGACAAGCCGCTGGGGAACAAAAACCTATTGAATTAAAAATGGCGGATTTTTTTCCTGCTAATCACGTAGCTGTAACTGTGAATGTTCAAAGCTGGATAGATGCTGTTGAAGAAGCTACAGAAGGCAAAGTAAAGATAATACACTACCCGGGCGAAACGCTGCTTAAGGCAGATGACATTTTAGGGGGAGTGATATCGGGGGTTGCTGACATAGGCCATACCTGCGTTACTTATGATGTTGGGCGTTTGCCTTTGATGCAAGTAGTTGGTTTGCCGGGTGTTGAAGTGTTAAGTTCTAAGGCCAGCAGTTATACAGCATGGGATATGATGGTTAAAGAAGGTGGTGAAAAGTATAAAGAACTACAAGATGTAAAGGTTCCCTTTGTATACGGAATAACATCTGCTGCTTTTCATACCCAAAGACCGATTAACACCTTAGAAGATCTTAAGGGAATGCAAATAAGGGTTACGGCGCCTGCTGTTGAGCCAATGGAGGCTTTAGGTGCTGTTCCCATAGCCATGCCCATGTCTGAGGCATATGAAGCTTTGAGCAAGGGAGTAGTGGAAGGTGCTCTTGTCGCTTCTGAAGTACTGGAGGGTTGGAATATAGCTGATGTTACCAAATATACTACTATCGTTCCTATTTTCTTTACTGACTTCCATTATTTCCCAATGAATTTAGATGTCTGGAATTCCCTAACACCGGAAATTCAGCAGGCAATTGAGAGCGCCAGCCAGCGGGTACATGAAGAGATCTCTTGCAAATTGTGGGATGAAGTAGATGAATCATCCCTCAAATATGCTATAGAAGAAACAGGCCAGATCGTTACTGAACTTCCAGAATCTGAAAAGCAAAGGATGGTAGAGATTTTAGAACCGCTTCAGGAAAAATGGATAGAAGAAATGGAGAGTAAAGGTCTGCCAGGAAGGGAAGTAGCTGAGGAATTTAAGAGTCGGATTGCCAAATATGGCGAAATGTTCAATTAAAAAGAACGGATCCCAACCCGGGCTGAAGCCTTGCATGCCCGGGTTGGGATCCGCAATTATCAGTATCTTAATTAATCTCATTGATTAGGGGTTTTAATATGACAAAAAAACAATCTCTTGTAGAAACAGGAATTGCAAAAATGTCGGAGCTGCTGGATGAAGTGGCGAAAATGACTATGCTTGGATTAATGTTTCTTATAGTAATAAACGTCTTAATGCGTAGATTGTTCAATAATCCGTTCGTCGGGGCTTATGATCTTGTATCCGTATTAATATTAATTGCCGTTGTTTTGGCCTTAGGTAATTGTGCTATCAAAAAGGGGCATATAGCGATAGATTTTATAGTAGAACGGTTTCCGTTTTGGTTACAGAAGTTGATTGACATCACCATGAATCTAACCTCTTTAATTTTTCTTGCCTTGTTTACTTATCATACCGCAAAACATGCTTATTTGACAGCTATTAGCGGGGATGTGACGTCCACGCTCAAAATCCCCCATTATCCTTTTATCTATATTGCATCCTTAGGATATTTGCTATTGTGCTTGATAATTTTGGTTGATTTAATGAACATTGTTAAGGATGTGATAAAGCGATGACTCCAACACTCATGGGAATAATCGGTTTAATTGGCTTGCTGTTTATTATCTTAGTATTTAGGATGCCTATTGCTTATGCCATGGCCGTTGTCGGTTTTGCAGGATACGCTTTTTTAGTTTCGCCTGCTGCGGCTTTCAGCCTTGTGGGGATAGAGACCTTTGCTACTTTTGCTTCCTATAATTTAACTGTTTTGCCGATGTTTGTTTTAATGGGGTATATCGCTTTTTATTCGGGAATAGGGGGAAATCTATTTTCTTTAACCAGCAGGTATTTAGGACATTTGCGAGGGGGACTGGTTTTAGCAGCACAAGCCGCCAGCGCATTATTTGGAGCCATTTGTGGTTCAATGATCGCTTGTGTTGCTACAGTTGGAAGTATTGCTTTGCCGGAAATGAAAAAGCGAAACTATAACATGCATTATGCTGCTGCAGCTATTTCCGCAGGTGGTTCATTGGCAACTTTAATACCTCCGAGTTCAACCCTTATCGCTTATGGAATTATGACGGAGCAACCAATAGCCAAGCTTTTTGCAGCGGGAATTACCGCGGGGATTGTCCATATGCTCTGTTACATGGGGGCTGTTATTATTCTAACCAGGATCAACCCATCTATTTTCCCTCCCACTCCAAAAGCAATATCAATTCAGAAAGAAAAGGCAGCAAGCAGTGAATATTTTGGTGGAGGGATTATTGAGGTTTTTCTCGTGTTTGCTATAACACTGGGAGGTTTGTTTCTGGGCTGGTTTACACCTACTGAAGCCGGTGCAATCGGCAGCTTTAGCATACTACTAATAACCGTTATTGAAAAAAGGATTGACTGGCCAAAAATTAGGCAAGCGCTGGCTGATACGACAAAACTGACTGCCATGATCTTCCTTCTGATTTTTGGAGCGACAGTTTTGGGGCGTTTTATTGCCGTCACGCGCATTCCCTTCGATTTTGCCTCTTTTGCGTTGGAATCGGGCGTGCATCCTTACTTGATAATGGCAGGAATAATCGGCATTACCATGGTACTTGGATGTTTTATTGATGCCTTTGCGCTTATTTTGCTTACTATTCCTGTCTTTTTCCCGGTTATTGTAGCCCTTGGGTTTGACCCGATCTGGTTTGGAATAGTTGCTGTGGTGATAGAATCCATGGGTGCTGAAACCCCTCCGGTGGGCATGGGCATATTTGTTATAAAAGGGGTTATGCCGGAGTTGCCTTTTGAAAAAATCGTCATAGGAATGATTCCTTTCATATTAGCTGATTGGGCATTCTTTTTCTTGTTAATGTTTATTCCCTCAATCGCCACTTTTCTACCGAGCTTGCTTTTCTAACATTTTAGGGGCAAAGGGGTATAGCAATAATTTCATAAGTTTTTATAAACTAATCAAAAACGTTAATTAGACAAGGAGTGAGTTAAATGCATAAACCTGTAGCAGTGCTTGGTGGGGGTAACGGTGGACGCTGTATGGCGGCTGATTTAACATTACGTGGATATAAAGTAAACTTTTATGAACATCCTAATTTTGAGGATAAAATTAAAACGATCCAAGAAACCGGAGTTATTAATCTAGTGGGAATAGATGTCTCCGGGGCAGCTAAAATTCATAAAATAACCACTTTAATGGAAGAGGCCCTTGAGAATGCTGAAATAATCAACGTTATAACGCCGTCTTTTGCACATGAAATATTCTTTGAGGAAATGATCCCATTTTTGCAAGATGAACAAATCGTTATAGTGTGGGCCGGCGACTTTGGCTCGATCCACCTTGTTAATTTACTTAAAGAAAAGTGTCCGGAAAAAAAAGTGATAGTTGCAGAAACTAATACCTTGCCCTATGGTGCAAGAATTACACCGGAAGGTTGGATAGACTACCATGTATTTGCTCCAAAAGTACTTATATCCTCCTTGCCGGCGACAGAAACGGAAAAAGTATTAAATAAAGCTAAAGGCATCTGGCCCAGCCTTGTCGCAGCAGATAACGTAATAGCGGCTGCTCTTAGCAATCCGAATCCCCTCTGCCATCCCCCGGGGGCCCTTCTCAATACGGGAAGAATTCAATATTCAAAAGGTGAATTTTACATGTATAAGGAGGGGATTACCGAGGCTGTAGCCAGAGTAATTAAAGCTGTTTATGAGGAAACCCTGGCCCTGGCTGAATCGCTTGATTCCGAAATTGTTCATTATGAAAATCATGAATTTATGACTCCGGCAAGTATTATGAGCATTGCACTTCAAGCACCTTTTGATACTCTCGGTATAATGGCAACCCGTGTAAAAGGCCCCCGGACAATCGAAGACAGGTATATTACCGAGGATCTACCTTATGGCCTGGTTCCTATGTCTGAACTGGGTAAAAAGTTAGGGGTAAAAACGTCGGTAATAGATGCGTTAATCAACATTGGCTGTGTAGTATGCAAATCAAATTTTTGGGAGACAGGGCGTACACTCCAAAAACTGGGGATAGATGCGATGGAAAAAGATGAATTGTTAAAGTTCATTCAGGGTTAGCAAAGGGGATATTTGCCAAAAAGCCAACAATTCAATGGAGGAAGGGACCTTAAACGATGTTTGAAACAATAGCTGAATATGGGCATGAAAAAATTGTATATTGTTATGATGGTGACGTTGGTTTAAAGGCTATTATTGCTATACACAGCACAGTGCTCGGACCTGCGGTCGGGGGATGCAGAATGAGAAAATATGATCGCGATGAGGATGCACTGTTTGATGTTTTGAGGCTTTCTAAAAACATGAGCCTTAAAAACGCCGCTGCAAATCTCGGAGTAGGCGGAGGAAAAAGCGTCATCCTTGCCGATCCGCAAACTGAAAAAACCCCTGAACTGTTGAAGGCGTTTGCCCTTGCAGTAGATTCTCTGGGGGGCATCTACTATACGGCAGAAGACGTGGGTATGACTGTTGCAGATTTGAACTATATCTGTAAATTTACAAAATATGCGATGGGTGGCGACCAAACTCCGGGAGCACATGGCGATCCCTCCATGCCGACCGCATATGGCACATACCTGGGTATTAAAACCGGTGCAGAGATAAAACTTGGGCTTAAAGAACTCGCCGGCGTAAAAATAGCCGTACAGGGTGTTGGACACGTCGGGACATGCTTAGTTGAGCTGTTGTCCAAAGATGGAGCAGAAATCACTGTTGCAGATATAAATCAGGATAGTGTTGCTAATGTCCAAGAAAAATATGGTGTTAGAGCTGTACAGCCGGATGAAATTTATGATGTTGATTGTGATATTTTTTCTCCTGCAGCATTTGGCGGAACAATTAATGAGAATACGATACCCAGGCTCAAATGCAAAGTTGTTGCCGGTGCGGCCAATAACCAGCTTCTAAAAGATTCTGATGCAGATCTGCTGCAAAAAAGAGATATCTACTTTGTACCGGACTTTATTGTCAACTGTGGGGGCGTGACAATGGGCACTGCCGAGATTTTTGGTTTAACATATGAAGAAGCATTTAAAAAAATTGATATAGTACAGGACAATGTGTATGAGGTTGACAGAATTGCCCGGGAAAAAGGAATCACAACGCAACAAGCAGCGATTGAGATGGCGTGGGGCCGCATACAAGCTGCGAAAGCAAAAAAACTTGAGTCCGGGGATAATCGATGAGCAGCGGATATACAATTGATGCAGAACTGCCTGAGGGTTAGGGCTGATAATTAAGATTACTCCCGTTGTAGCTTTCCCTGTCAGCGTTAATCCTCTCTTTCATTGAGGTTATCTTTCATTAAGGTTAAAGACTTTATGCCAGAGTAAAAAGATCATGATCGTCCAGAGCTTGCGGCTTGCATCGTATTTGCCGTCGAGGTGGCCGGCAAGCAGGTTTTTGACCGCCGGACGCCTGAACCAGGTGCCTCCTTTTTCTCCGAGAAGTTCCCGGAAAAGCTTTTGAAAGTCCGGGCGCTTCATCCATTCCCTGGTAGGCACCGGGAACCCTTTTTTAGGCCTGTCGATGGCCTCTTTTGGCAGCATATCCCTGAAGGCATCCCGCAGCGCGCGTTTTGTCGTTTTTCCGTGAATTTTGTATTCCAGGGGCAGCGTAGCGGCAAATTCAAAAAGACGGTGGTCCAGGTAGGGCGCCCTGAGCTCCAGGGAATTGGCCATGGGCATCCTATCCGCTTTTACCAGAATGTCCCCGGGCATCCAGGTGTTTAAATCAATGTACTGCATGCGTGTGACCTCGTCCAGATGAGCCACCCGGCGATAAAGAGGATCCGTAATCCTGAAGGGAGAGGGAATATTCTCCAGCGGGGTTAGCGATTTCTTTTCCGCAGAGGAAAAAATCTTTGCGTTGCCCAGGAACCTTTCCTCCAGCGGGTGGCGTGCCCTGGCCAGGTAGTTTTTTCCGGGTATTCCCGGGGGGATAAGCTTCTCCAGCAGGAAAAGGGAGCGGCGAAGGGGAGAGGGCAGGTTCCGCACCGGGGCCAGGGAGGACGGTTCCCGGTAAATTCCGTAACCGCCGAAGACTTCATCTGCCCCTTCGCCGGAGATTGCTATGGCGACCTTTTCGCGGGCAAGGCGCGCGACAAAATACAGGGAGATAGCTGCCGGGTCCGCCACAGGCTCATCTAAATACCAGACCAGTTTGGGCAAAGACTCGA
>JAAYOY010000141.1 GCA_012520035.1 Bacillota bacterium | reverse complement strand
TAAACCCCCTGTGCGGCCATTGATTTCATATCTGCCTGGATACCCGCCCCTGCCCCGGAATCGGAGCCGGCAATAGTTAGAACACATTTTCTCATCGCGTTTCAACTCTCCATTTTTAGTATAATATACCCCATATTGGTTATACCCTGCCGTAACCATTTTTTTTACCGGAGGTCCTGTTCCAGAGCTTTAAAATAATTAGGCCAATTAAAGAGCCTGCCAGACTGCTCAACCCAAAAGGAACGATAAAAGCATAAGCCAACCCGGGAAAACCGAGCAGCCATTTTGCCAGAGGAAAAGCTGCCAGGGCTCCGATTAATCCTGTCCCGATAACCTCACCTGCAGCCGCAAAATATTCTTTTCTCAGGTAACGATAGCCAAGGCCGGCAAGCAGCGCTCCAAACATACTCCCCGGAAAAGCCAGCGGTGTTCCGGTACCCAGCAGATTTCTGATTGTGGACGTAAGAAACGCAGCAACCACAGCAGGCACCGGACCCAGAATGGCGCCGGCCAGAACATTAATGGCATGTTGAACAGGGTAAACATTGGAGACCCCTACCGGGATGGAAAAGGGAGAAGCAACTGTACCCAGGGCAACCAGCAACCCAATTGCTGTAACTATACGCAAAGAAACGGTTTTGGATTTGGATATAGAACTTTCCATTTTAATGAGCTCCTTTCAACTTAATCATGATACGCCATTAGACCTAGGCCTGTTCCGGCAACGAAAGAACGGGCCAACAAGGGCCCGTAATTAATTCAAAAACATACTATCACCTTCCCTACGCTGGCATTACCCACCCTCCTGAGCAGCATCCTTTTAACTGCCTTTCAGAAGGTAAACAGGTTCTAAGGGTTAAGAAACTTCACCGCGTTTCTTTCTCAGCCTCCGCTCGGAAGCACCCCCGGCATATTTAGTTATATTAGAATTATACACTAACCGGAGCAAATATTTCAAGACAATCCGGCTTTTTTTCAGGATCTGGCTTCTCCTGAGGACATCAGGGCATAGCGCGTTCCCATAGGACCGATAATTTCACAAACTGTAACCGCAGCCAGCTCTATTGCTGTTATTATCATCGCGAGTTCCGGGAATCGCCCCTGCACCAGCAGGATCAGTCCAATAGTAACTCCGGCTTTAGGAAGCATAGCCAATCCTAAATAATTTCGCACATTTTTACCCGACTTGCCCCAGATTGCTCCTAAAAAAACGCCTCCAATTTTACCAAAACCGCGCGCCAGGACGTATATTGCTGCCGCAAACCAATTGGCAGCCAGGACATCAAGCCGCAAACTTGCTCCGGCCAGGGTGAAGAAGACTACATAGACAGGCAGCTCAACATCTTCAAAATATTGAAATATTTCCGGTTTAGTATATAAATTAGCCACAACGAAACCAGTAACCATATTTACCAACAACAGCGAAAAATTAATTGCGTTCGCAATGCCGCTATTCAACAACGCAAAACCCAGTAAAACCGCAAGGGTTTGTTCCCTGGTATTAATAAAACGCAACACAAAAATTAATAACAGCCCTGTCAAGACACCAAGCAAAGCCGAACCAAAAACCTCTTTTAAAGGCTCGGCAATTGAAAATAAACTCAGATTGCCTCCTTTAGTTAAGATTCCTACTATTGCCGCGACAACGCCAAAAAAAATGATGCATATGGCATCATCAAGAGCTACCACGCCCAGCAGGGTATCGGTAAAAGGACCTTTTGCTTTATATTCCCTGATCACAGCCACAGTAGCGGCAGGCGCCGTAGCGGTAGACATCACTCCCAGAAGCAAAGAGATCGTTAGCGGTAAATGCAGAAGATAGTACATGGCAACAAATACTACAACAAAAGCCCCCAAAACCTGAACAATAGTAACCCATACAACAGAACCGGCTATCTTTTTTAACCGCTTAAGCTCCAGTTCCCCCCCGATCATCAAAGCAATCATACTCAGTCCCAGGATTTTAATTATTTCCAGTTCGTTGTTTAACTGCTCAGGAATTATATGCAGTAAAGAAGGGCTTAAAACCAGCCCTATTAAAACATAACCTACCACCATGGGCAATTTAATTTTTTTTACCAATAGTCCCCCGGTTAATCCGAGCAGCAGTATCAGGGCTATTCCTAACGGTTGCTGATAAACTGTCAATTTTAAGATGATGCCTCCTTGTTCTCCTCTAACTGTATGGCCCGGTCAGGCCTTTTACCCTTTCCAATGGAAGGGTAAACACAATTCCTGTCCCCGGCTCACCCAGGCTGCCGATAACGGACTCTATTTCACGTATAGCCTCATCGATCTTTTCCTTGCTCTCAACTACTGAAAAAACGGTATTGTTACCGGGGCGGCTTTGATTATAAATTAAATTTCTCAACCCCCCGACAACCGGGCTATCGCCTTCCATAAAAGCCCGGCCCATCCCCTTTGAGTCCAGTATTGTAGCACCTTTGATTCCAATCTCCAGATACTTCTCCAAAATTTTATTTAAACACTCTCTTCTGTTTAAAACAAGCACAAGCAAAAACATATTATTCAGGGAAAAAAGGTGTCGGACAATGCACTCCTTTAATCCGGTAATTCACCGCCTTCCGAAAAACCCCCTATATTATTATAAGACTGCGTTTCAAGATTATCAACTTTAGCCCTTAGCGCTTTTAGGACGCCGGAAATCATGAGATCATAATATCAACCGACTATTCCTTTATCCTCTTTAATTCTATACCGACTACATTATAACGATCCATGCACTCCAGGTAGATGGTATCCACATCTCCCCACTCGGCAGGAAAACTGCCGCCCATCTGCAGCATCACAACATAAGGATAGATGTCGTGATAAAATGCCCCGCACATGCCTCCCGTTTTATGCATGCTGAGCTCCAATTGGTCTCCAACTTTGTGCCCGGCACTGCATGAGCCTTTCACCTCTTTAATCGTCCCAATTACAGTGTAACCGATTTTCTTCTCTTCTCCCATATTTAAACCTCCCCTTGTTAGAAATATAACCCGGCCTTGAAGTTGCCGGAGATATTCCGTCTGTAAGGTCCCGTCGGGAAAATTTCCTCCGCATTGGCACGCAACTCAACAATTCATCCCAGCCACGGCCCTTCTATTATTCCGTTATATTTGCGTTAGCAGCACTTAATTCGGCCAGTTCATCCAAAACAATCTCCAGTTCCTGCAAGGAGCTGCCGTAACCGGACCAATCACCCTCTCTCAAACTCTCCTGAGCTTTCTGGAACAACTGCTGTGCCCTGCGGGCAAGCCCTGGAATATCAGGAGGAAGCATGGTTTCGGGCCCGGCCGTTTCCTCCGGTTCTTCTCCATCTATCCCTTCGGGACCGGGCAATTCGCCCGGTTCTTCAGGGCCCACCGGATCGTGAGCGCCAAAAATTACTGCCAGCGCCTCTTCCAGGGTGGGCTCCATCACTACCTGCTCGCCGAAGCCGACGATAACCCGTGCCAGTTCCGGAAGCTGGCTCTGCTCAGCCTCGAGAAAAACAGGCTCAACATACAAAATAGAATCGCTGACGGGGAGTACCAGCAAATTACCGCGAACGACACGTGAGCCTCTCTGGTCCCAGAGGGCAAGCTGCTGGGAAATAAGGGTATTCTGGTCAATACGCGTTTCGATCTGCATCGGGCCAAAGACCACCCTGTCTTTGGGGAAAAGGTAGACTACAAGCTCTCCATAATTATCACCGTCGGAGCGCCCTGCCATCCAGGCAATCATGTTGTCCCTGGTGGTCGGGGTAAAGGGAAGAATAAGGACAAATTCGGGGTCTTCTTCTCCCGGGAGTTCCAGAATCGTATAATATGGCTCTACAGGCTGGACTGTCCCCCTGTATTTTTCGTTCGGTATCTGCCAGAGGTCTTCCCTGTTGTAAAATACTACCGGATCTGTCATATGATAAGTTGCAAATACCTGTGCCTGCAAACTTAGCAGTGTCTCCGGGTAACGCAGGTGCGCTTTGATTTCCTCCGGCATCTCTTCCAGGGACTTGAAAAGCGCGGGAAAAATTTTAGCATAAGTCGCTATCAAGGGATCAGATGGATCAACAATATAATAATCCACCGTACCATTGTAGGCATCCACCACTACCTTAACTGAATTGCGCATGTAATTAATTCCACCGAAAGGCTCGGAATAAGGAAAATTATTTGTTGTGGTATAAGCATCCAGAATCCAATAAATCCCCCCGCCGGCTATTACCGGGTAGGGG
>JAAYOY010000140.1 GCA_012520035.1 Bacillota bacterium | reverse complement strand
GCAGCGTTCGAAGGCTTGAGTTTTCTCCTTCTCGACAGGCACTTGCAAAATATGGATCAAAGCAATATAATATTAGCAAATATTACATATTTTTTATTGGAAACGGGGTGCTTTTTTTTCTTTGGCCCTACGTACGGTTTTAACCAACTTTTTTAAAAATATGGATATTATTATCGCTTTAGCTGTAATTCTGATTATTGCTATTATTATTATCCCTGTACCCCCGTTGCTCCTGGATATACTTCTTGTTTTTAACATTGCCTTTTCCCTGGTGATCATCCTGGGAACTCTTTTCGTTACAGAGGTTCTGCGGCTGGCTACTTTTCCCTCAGTGCTTCTTATTGCTACCCTGTTTCGCCTGGCCTTAAATATTTCTTCTACCCGGCTTATTCTTTCCGAGGCGCGTGCCGGCGAGGTAATCAATGCTTTTGGCCAGTTTGTAGTCGGGGGCAATTATGTTGTCGGGCTGATTATCTTTATCATTATTACCGTGGTGCAGTTTGTGGTAATTACCAGCGGTGCCGGGCGTATTGCCGAGGTGGCGGCGCGGTTTACGCTGGATGCCATGCCCGGGAAGCAGATGAGTATAGATGCTGATTTTAATGCCGGCCTGATCAATGAGGATGAGGCCCGCCTCAAGCGGAAAAATTTGCAGCGGGAGGCCGATTTTTACGGTGCCATGGACGGTGCGAGCAAGTTTGTCCGCGGGGATGCCATCGCCGGGATAGTGATTGTCCTGATAAATATCCTGGGAGGCCTGGCTATCGGGATGGTCCAGAAGGGGATGGATTTTTATACTGCGGCGCAGACCTATACCATCCTTACAGTGGGGGACGGTCTGGTTGCGCAGATACCCGCCCTGCTTGTATCAACCGCCGCCGGCATGCTGGTTACCCGCTCTACTGGGGAAAAGGGGTTCGGGGAAGATTTTGTCTCCCAATTTTTTACGCTCTCCCGGGTTCTGGGCATTACGGCTTTCGTACTGTTTATTTTGGGACTTTTTACCCCATTGCCTCTTTTACCTTTTTCCATCCTGGCGGTAGCCTGCGGTTATGGAGCTTTTCTTCTTTTTAAAGAGGAGCAGGTGAAGACCGGAGCAAAAATGGAAGAACTTAAAAAACCGGAACAGGAGACACCTTTGCCGGAGGACGATCTGCGTTCTCTGATGAAAACCGACCTGATGGAGATAGAAATAGGATATAACCTGGTTTCACTCACGGAAAAGAAAGAAAAGGGTGACCTTCTGCAGCGGATAACCGCCTGCAGGAAAAGCCTTGCTGCAGAGCTGGGTATGCTCATCAGGCCTATTCGCATCAGGGACAACCTCCAGCTTCATCCCAATGCCTACCTGATCAAGCTCAAGGGGAACGAGATAGCCCGCGGAGAGCTGCGTCCCGGTTATCTGATGGCTTTGAACCCGGAAGAGATTCCCGCCGGAGAGCTCGGGGGCATCCCTACCACAGAGCCCACTTTCAACCTCCCGGCGATCTGGATATCCCCCGCGCAGAAACAGGATGCCGAGCTCAGGGGCTGCACAGTGGTGGATGTGAATACAGTGCTGATTACCCATCTGTCCGAGGTTATCAAGGGCCATGCCCATGAGCTTATGGGGAGGCAGGAAGTTAGGGAAATGGTCAATATGGTCAAGGAGACCCACCCGGCGGTGGTGGACGAGCTCATACCCGATTTGATGAGTATCGGAGAGCTCCAGAAGATTTTACAGAATCTGCTGCGGGAAAATATTCCCCTGCAGGATTTACCGACGATTTTGGAAACCCTGGCTGATTTTGCCCCTTCAACAAAGGATACAGATATTTTAACCGATTATGTCCGGCAGTCACTGGTACGGACGATCAGTTCGCGTTATGCGGAAGGCGGCAAACTCAGCGTAATTACCCTGGATCCCTTGCTGGAGAAGCGTATTGCCGATTCGTTGCAGCAGACCATCCACGGAACTTATCCGGTGCTTGAGCCCGAGACGGCCCAGCGTATCCTGCAGGGTGTATCAGGCCTCGTTGAAAAGCTGCGGGGTAAAGGGATATCCCCGGTAGTTCTCACTTCACCCCGGATCAGGCTTCCTTTTCGGCGGATGGTGGAACGTTATCTCCCCGATCTTACCGTATTATCTTTTAATGAAATATTACCCCAGCTAGAAGTCGAATCGGTGGGGGTGTTGAAAGAAGATGAAAATTAGAAAATATTACGTGCGGGATATGAAGGAAGGATTGTTGCGTATCAGGGAAGATCTCGGCCCGGAAGCGGTTATTATTCAAAGCCGCAAGGTACGCCTGAAAGGTTTAAAAGGCTTTTTTGCCCCCCGTAAAATGGAGATTACCGCTGCGGTCGAGAATAATTCACGTTTCAAAGAGCAGCAGACCCCTTATGGAATTGAACTTGGGGAGAAGATTCAGGAGGAACTGGGGCAGCTGCGGGTGGTAGTAAACCGCCTGCTGGCACGGGAGTCTTTGCCCGGTGAAATACGGGAAAGAGAGCGTGCAGAGCTGGAGCACTGGCGGCAGCAGCTGCAGCAGCAGGGGCTGTTTGACGAGCTGATCGATGAATTAATAGAGGAGATCAAACAAAGCCTTCTCGGTGAGGTACAGCTTACGGAGGAGGTTATCGGGTTGATTTTGCATAATAAGCTGCGTAAGCGGCTGAAAACAGCGCCGGAAAAAAGCTCTTCTATCCAGGTACTGATTGGGCCCACGGGCGTGGGAAAGACAACCACGCTGGCTAAAATGGCGGTTCGTTATGCCCTTTACCAGGGTGAAAAAGTCGGGATTATCACCATTGATCATTATCGTATCGGAGCAGTTGAACAGCTGCGGACCTATGCGGATATTACCGGCCTTCCCCTGGAGGTGGTCATGACCCCTAAAGAGCTGTTGCAGGCCATAGAAAAGCTGAGCTACTGCCAGAGAATTCTCATTGATACCGCGGGGCGAAGTACACTTAACCTCGCACATATACAGGAACTGGCCAATTATCTGGGGCACCTTCCCCCGGCGGAAATATTCATGGTGATCAGCGCTACCACCAAAGCGCGGGATTTAAAACTTATTTGCAACAATTTTCGTTGCATGAATTATAACCGTCTCATCTTTACAAAGCTGGATGAAACTGATTCTTTCGGTATCCTGCTGAATGGGGTTTACCTCACCGGGTTGCCGGTAATCTATCTTTCAACAGGGCAAAATGTCCCGGATGATATCTGCCTGGCAGATAAGGATAAAATAAGTTCATTAATTCTGGGGGAGGAAGAATAATGGCTGACCAGGCAGAGCATCTAAGAGCCTTGTTTCATCAGCACCGGATATCGGGAGCGCCGCGGAAGCGGGGTCTATCCCGGATAATTGTTGTGGCCAGCGGCAAGGGTGGAGTGGGCAAGAGCAATATTGTCGTCAACCTGGCCATTGTTTTCGGACAGCTGGGACGAAAGATAATTATCCTGGATACGGATGTCGGTATGGCCAATGTAGATGTTCTTTTGAATCTTAAACCCGGTTATACGCTGGTGGACGTTATCAAGGGCAAGAAAGAATTGAGTGAAGTTATTTTACGGGGGCCCTATAATGTAGAGATTGTTCCCGGCGGCTCCGGTTTTTCAGAAATGGTAAACCTGGACAATCACCAGCGTGAGCAGCTTATTTCCCGCCTTTCCTACCTGGAAGAGAAAGGAGATATTCTTCTGATCGATTGTGCGGCAGGTTTATCACGCGATATTCTCAGTTTTATTGCAGCGGCCGATGAGCTGGTAGTAGTCACTACTCCGGAGCCGACGGCGCTTACGGATGTTTACAGTATTATAAAAATCGTGAACAACTGTGGGTTGAAATCCCGGGTAAACCTTGTGGTGAATATGGCTCACGGTATGAAAGAAGCTGAAAATGTCTACGGGCGGCTGGAAAATGTATGCCGGAATTATCTAGATATTAATCTGTATTTTCTTGGGGCCATCGAATATGACCTTGTCGTGCGTAAGGCTGTACTGGATTGTTCCCCCTATGTCCTGAAGTATCCTAACTCGCGGGTCTCACAGTGTACCCGCGATATTGCCCAGCGCCTTCTTGCAGGCGGAGGCGGGTATTCTCCGGCACCGAAGAAGGAAGAAGGTTTTCTCAAACGCCTGATCCGCATGTGGAGGTAGCTGTTATGAAAGGCCTTTTTCGAGAAAATATGCTCCTGGAAGTATTTATTAAAAGCAAAAATGCTTATTATAAAAGTATTGTCCAGGAGGTAAATGAGGAAGATCTTGCTATCGGAATACCCATGAAGAAGAGGGATCTTGCTATTTTGCCGGAGGGTGAGAGCCTGGTTTTCAGACTTAATGCCCGTGATGCCCTCTATTATTTTAAAAGCAAGGTTATCGGGACTAAAAAGAGCGGCCAGGTGTTGCTTTACCTTATCTCCCTGCCCGAGGAGGTGCAAAGGCAGCAGAGAAGGCAGTTTTTCCGCTTTTTCTGCATGTTAGATGTTCATTACTGGCTTCTGCCTGAAGACAGCGGCCCCGAGGGTGAGCCTGCAACCAAAGGAAGTCTTGCCGGGGATACAGGTAATATTAAAAAGAGTAATGCGGAGAAGGCCCAGCGCCAGGCCGGTGGGGATATGCAGCAATTGCTCCTGGAAAAGGCTAAAAATATGGGCGAGCCTGAAAAGGCGGAAACGGTCAATATCAGCGGGGGCGGGCTGCTGCTGGCTACGGATCGCAGGCTGTCGCCCGGGGACAGGCTTCTAATGAAGCTTTTTCTTGGCAGCGGACGGGATAATAAAGAATATCGGAATAACAAAGAAATAATGGTTAAAGGAGAAGTATCGCGTGCCGCTTCTTTCAACATTGGGGAACTGAAGCGTTACCGGTCCGGGGTAAAGTTTCTGGAGATTGACGAAAAGACGAGGGACGAAATTATAGGTTTTATCTTTGCCGGATCAAGGGAAAGGATTCGCTAGGAGGAAAAAGATGGCGGAAGATCTTTGGCATAAATATTTTCAGAGCAGAGATGTACAATTAAGGGATGCAATAATCCAAGAGCACCTGCCTCTTGTTAAAAAGATTGCCGGGCGCCTTTCCATGGGTTTGCCTGCGCATGTGGAAGAAGAAGAGCTTGTGGCAAGCGGGGTTGTGGGTTTGCTTGAAGCTCTGGAACGTTACGATCCTTCTTCTGAAGCCGGTTTTAAAACATTTGCCACCTGGCGTATTCGCGGCGCCATGCTGGATGAGTTGCGGAGAGTAACCTGGATGCCCCGCTCATTATACGGGCGTTTGCGCCAGCTTCAAAAGGTTGAGCAGGAAATGAGCCACAGACTTGGAAGGGAACCTTCCCAGGTTGAGCTGGCAAATGAGCTTCAATGGTCGCCGGAAGAGGTGGCTCAGGTTTATACCCAGATGAACTGTTGTTCACTGGTATCCCTGGAATCGCTGCTTTTTGCCCCTTCTTTTTCCAATGAACAGCCGGAGGAAACTTTTTCCGGCAGCGGTCCGTTTATTACCCCTGAGGAGAGCCTGGAGAAAAGCGAACGGCGCGAGGCTCTAAGCAAGGCCATTGAAGGGCTTTCCGAAAGGGAAAAGTTAATTCTGGCCCTCTATTATAAAGAAGAGTTGACCTTAAAGGAGATCGGCCAGGTGCTGAAGATTTCTACTGCCCGTGTTTCCCAGATTCATGCCGGGATTATGTTGAAATTGCGGGAGAAACTTCAGGGGGAAGGCTATGGAGAAGGTTTTCCGGATTAATAAGCGGGGGTTGACCAATATTAGGGGGTTCAGGATGGCATGTTGTTTCTTGGCATTATTATAGGTTTAACAGCCGGTTTTTTGTTTGCCTGGTATTTTGCCGGGAAGGGGCCTCCGCCGGAACCGTTTTTTTTACATTTTTTAAATTTAGAAAGAAGATCCGCGCGTCTTAACGGGCGGCTTATGCAGCACGAACTGCAGACAAAAGTGAACGACCTTTTCCAGCAGGTCCAGCGGATGGACATGGAGCTGCAGGAGTTGCAGAAAAAAGTAGCGCTGATCGGCGGGAAAGAAAAGCTGATTGCCAAAGAACCGGATCGTGGGACAGAAATTCTCCGTCTTTTTAAGGAGGGATTTTCCACTGATGATATTGCCCGGCGGCTAAAGCTGGGCAAGGGAGAGGTAGAGTTTGCGCTTTCTCTTGAAAGTAAACCTTCCCGGGCAATTGATCTAAAGGGTTAAAAGAAAGGAAATAAAGCCGATATAGATTTTAGCAATTGTCACGAGGAGGGATTATGTGCGAGGGCTGTACAATGCTTCAGGCTCCATGCTGGTTAACCAGGTTCGTTTGGAAAACATCAGCAATAATATATCAAACCTGAATACCCCCGGGTTTAAGCGAAGCGAGACGCTGGTAAGGGCATTTGCGGATACTCTGCTGTACTGTATTGAAAATAATCAAGAAGGTAAGAAATCCTCCCTGCCTGTTGGGCTGCTGGCGCAAAACGTTGCCATTGACGATACCATTTTTGCAAGTTCAGACGGAGGACTCAATTTGACGGAGAGGAAACTGGATCTGGCGCTTCAGGGACCCGGGTTTTTTGCGCTGGAGACCCCCCGCGGGGTGCGTTATACCAGGGACGGTCATTTTGGGGTCAACGGGGAAGGGGTGCTGGTTAATTCTCAGGGGTACCCGGTGCTGTGTGAGACGGGAACATTGGTGCTGCAAAGTGATCAGCCGGAAGTGGATTGCCAGGGAAATATTTATGAAAATGGAGAAAGGATTGGCCGTCTCCGGATAGTGGAGTTTACAGAAGAGGTTCTCCGGAAAGAGGGTTACAACCTTTTTCAGGCAGCCGGAGATACAATACCGGTTTCATCTGAAACGACTGTAGTTTTCCAGGGTTACCTGGAGGATTCCAATACGGATCTTTCCCGGCAGATGACCGATTTAATTAAGGTCCGCCGCAGCTACGAAGCGGCGCAGAAAATAGCCCAGGTTTACGATCGCCTGCTTTCGAGGGCGGCTAACGAGCTGGGTTCCCTGAAATAAAAGGAAAGAGGCAACCAAATATTGCAATAATGCAAGCCTGACACGGGAGGTGTTTGAATGCTGAAATCTATCTCCGGTAGCTTTACGGGTATTCGCGGCTGCCAGCAGATGCTGGAGGTAGTTGCAAATAATCTGGCTAACGTTAATACTACCGCTTACAAGGAGAGAACTGTATCTTTTCAGGAGTTGCCCTACAGGGCCCTGGCGGAACGCCGTTTGCCGCTTTCAGGAGGCCGCGTGGCGGTTCCGCTCGGGGGGAAGGGAACAGTTATTGGAAGCATAGTTCCATCACAGGAAGGGGGTCCCCCTGTTTTTACCGATTACAAGCTGGATCTGGCTATTGAAGGCGAGGGTTTTTTCAGGGTTATCAGGGAAGACGGCAGCTATGCTTACACACGCAGCGGTAATTTTCGCCCCGATGCGCAGGGAAACATAGTTTTGCCCGGGGGAGAGCGGCTTGATATTACGCTGAACCAGAAGGGCAGGGAGGGAGCAGTTGACCTTTCATCACTTGTGGTAACTCCGGAGGGCCGGATCATGGTGCGCGAAGAAAACGGAACCAATTCTTCTTCGGAGCAAGGCCAGGAGGGAGTGGCTCCGGGAACAGTTGAACTCGGTTCCCTTAAGATTTATCGCTTCACCAATCCCCAGGGCCTCACGGGGCTGGGACATAACTTATTTATACCTTCGGCAAACAGCGGGCCTCCCCGCGAAGGAGAAGCGGGGGAGGAGGGTTTCGGTTCTATCAGGCAGGGTTTTCTTGAAAGCTCCAATGTGGATATGGGGCGGCAGATGGCCATGCTCATACGCGGGCAAAGGTCGCTGCAGGCTTCAGCAAGAACCCTCACCGCGGCGGATGAATTATGGGCGTTAACCCTCCAGATGCAATCGGGATAAGAAAATTAAGCGGAGAAATCTGTCTGTAGCAGTAATTATTGAAAGGGGGCGGTGAACACCGGTGAAGGATATCCTGTCTCAATCTGAAATTGATTCTCTTATTTCTGCACTTGGAAGCGGAAAAATCGAAGAAGAGGAGAGCGGTACGAATAGTGATGAACACCAGAGCTATGATTTTCGGAGACCAAGCAAGTTTTCCAAAGAGCAGATCCGCACACTGCAGGTCATTCATGAGAATTATGCCCGCATACTGGGGAACTTTTTATCGGCATATCTTAGAGTTCCCGTGCAGATTCAGCTGGTTTCTGTAAGCCAGGTGACCTATGAGGAATTTGTTTTCTCTCTTCCGGTCCCCACACTGCTAACTGTTTTCAATATGAGCGCAGAGCTGGGCAGCGCCATGCTGGAGACCAACCCTTCTTTTGTTTTTCCGATTATTGACCTTGTTTTCGGAGGGGAAGGGCGCCAGCTGAAAAAAACAAGAGAATTAACGGATATAGAGCTTACTGTCATGCAGCAGATAAATAATAAATTGCTGCAAAATCTCAGCTATGTTTGGGAAGATATCGCTCCTTTAAAACCCCATGTGGAAAATATGGATACCAACCCTCAATTTAACCAGATGTTTGCTTCTACGGAAACCGTTGCCCTTCTTTCCTTTTCTGTACAGATTAAGGAAAACCAGGGTTTTATAAACTTGTGTTTTCCTTTTATTACCCTGGAAAAGATTATGCCCAAGCTAACCGCGCAGTTCTGGTTCAGGGGGCAGACACAAAATACCGGTGAATTTAGTGACTACACAATCATCAAACAGCTTGAGAAAGTAAATGTTGAGTTAAGCGCAATTTTAGGGCGTACGACCATTACCCTGGAAGATTTCTTGCAATTTCAGGAGGGTGATATTATCCCGTTATCACGGCGGGAAGGAGAAGATCTGGAGGTCTTTGTAGAAGGGGAACTTCTTTTTAAAGGGCAGCCTGGAGCTCAGGGTCAGAACCTTGCTTTACAAATCACTGGATGGGTTGATGAGGAGGAAGGGAAATTTGTCTAACGATAGTTTTTTAACCCAGGAGGAGATCGACGCCCTTCTCGGCAAGAAGGAACAGTCCGAAGAATATTCTTCTTTTAAAGAAAAGGTATCTTTGAAATTTGATCAGGATGAGGAATATCGCAATCTGGATTTAATTCTTGACTTTCCTCTTGTTATATCTGTTCGCCTGGGGGAAGTTAAAAAAAGCATAAAAGAAATCCGCAGGATGATGCCCGGGATGGTCCTGGAACTTGATCACCCCGTCAATGACTCATTGGAAATATATGTTGGTGATAAGCCGATAGCCCGTGGCGAAGTTGTGGTTATACAGGAGCATTTTGGCATTAAGATAACAGGTATCATTGACCCCGTTGACAGAATTAATAAACTAAGGTGAGAAAAATGGACTCATTTAACCTGGATGATCAGCAAAAGGACGCCCTGGCCGAAGTGGGAAATATTTCAATGGGGGCTGCAGCTACCGCGCTTTCACAGCTGGTGAACAAAAAAGTGCAGATTACCGCTCCCAGGGTATCTCTTGTAAACATCAGCGATGTGCAGGCAAGTTTTCCCAAGCCCTGCGTAATTGTTACCGTTAAATACGTAAAAGGGCTAACCGGTGAAAATGTTTTTATTGTCAGTGAAAAAGATGCTCTTTTTATCGTGGGGATGATGATGGGGATGTTTCCCCCTGAGAAACCCGATGATTTGGGGGAAATGGAGCTATCTGCCGTAAGTGAAGCCATGAACCAGATGATGGGTTCTGCTGCAACGGCGATGGCAGATTTTTTCTATCGCCCGGTCGAGATTTCTCCCCCCCAGGTGGAGTATAAAGATTTACAGAAGGAAGACATAGATCTTTCCAGCGATCGTGCTCCCCTGATCCAGGTAGCCTTTCGGATGATGATCGAGGATATTCTGGACAGTGAACTATTGCAACTGATACCGATTGAACACGGCGGTGAATTAGCCTCTTTTCTTCTCGCCGGCCTTTCAAAGGATGAAGCCGAAATAGAAAATATGGAAAATATGCTGATAAAAGAAAAACAGGAGGATTACGCAAAGGAAGAAACGGATGCGGTTTCACCTTTAGAAGAGGATCCCTCCATTGAAACTTTTTCGGAACCACTTGAAAAGGACCCGTTTTTTACCAACCTGCCGGATACTCAGAACAATCATTTTTTTAATGGGTATGAGGATTCGGAAAAAATTAGTTTAATCAGAGATATACCGCTTGAGATTATTGCGGTATTTGGCAAGAAGAAGCTTTCTTTACGTGAAGTTTTTTCTTTGAATCCTGGAGAAACAATTGCCCTTGAACGCCAGCTGGGAGAGCCCCTGGATCTTTTTGTAAACGAAAGGCTGGTGGCCAGGGGGGAGGTAGTTCTGGTTAACGGGCAATTTGGAGTTAAAATAACCGAAATGATTCGTTCAGGATCTGATTAGAGGGAGTGAATGACATTATATGGCTGACAATAAGGATACTGTTTTCGAAGTTCAACTGGTTGCTTTCAAGCTTGAAAATGAAGAATTTGCCGTAAATATCCAAAAGGTTCGTGAAGTGTTAAGGATGACGCAGGTGACGCCTTTGCCCCAGTCGGCACATTTTATCGAGGGGATAATCAATTTAAGAGGGGAGATAATCCCCGTCGTAGATCTGCGGCGGCGCTTTGAGCTTTCGTCTGGGGAAAGGAATGACCAAACCAGGATTATTATCGTGGAAATTCAAGACAGTAATGTGGGTTTAATTGTAGATTCCGTTACAGAAGTAATGCGCCTTTCCTCCGAGGTTATACAACCGCCTCCGGCGAAAGTGGCAGGGACCCGTACCGACCTCATTAAAGGAGTGGGGAAAATATCCGATCGTTTGCTGATTGTTCTTGAACTGGATCGGATACTTACCACACAAGAAAAAATTGCCCTGGAAGAGGTAACCCTTGGAGAAAACGCGGGGGTTTAAGCAATAGTATTTTTCCGTGGCCGATATAGAAAGGAGAAAAGAGAATGGAAGAATACAGGGACCTGTTCCTGGCAGAGGCTAATGAGTATTTGCAAAACCTTAACCGCTGCCTCCTGGAGATGGAAAAAGAACCCCAGGGAGAACAGTTGACGGAGATGTTTCGCGCTGCTCACAGCCTGAAAGGTATGGCGGGGACGATGGGCTATGATCTTATTTCAGGGCTAACCCATGAGATGGAAAGCCTGCTGGATCAACTGCGCTCAGGGGAGGCGACCATTGAAAAAGAGTTTATCGACCTTCTTTTTGATGCTGTAGATTTGGTGCAGCTCCTGGTGGATAATCTGGAAAACCAGGATAAATTTAGCGCAGAAGTTAAAGCGCTGGAGAAAAAGCTTCAGGCCTGGGGCCTGCGGAAGGAACTGCATAAAAATTTGCCGCCGTTGGAAGCGGAGGATGAGCAGGAGGCAGAAAAGGATGCCGCCGGACAGAAGCAAATTGCCTGGGAAGGTCTGGTAAATGAGTTTGAAAAAGAAATGCTTAAAGATGCGGTTTCCAGGGGAGAAAAAATTTATCAGATTTATATCTGCCTGCGCCGGGGTTCGCTTTTAAAATCCGTTCGCGCCTTTTTGGTATTAAAAAACATAGAGAAGCAGGGGGAGGTTATCAAAACCCTGCCTTCCATACATGAACTGGAAGAGGAGAAATTTGATCGGGAAATATTCCTATTAATTACTGGAAAGCCCGATGTTGCAGCTCTCAAGGAATCGCTGGAGAAGATCGCCGAGGTCGAAAATGTGGGAATAATTGAAATAGTGGAGCAGGGCGAGCCGAAGGCCTGGGAAATCACCCGGGACGGTATTCCCGGCCGGAAAACGTCTGTTATGCATCCAGAGGCTGTAAATGAACAAACGGCATTATCTTTGCAGGACGGCGGTATAGCTCTTGCCCTAAAGGAAAGCGATGATTCTCCGGAAGATATTTCTCAGGTAATAAAAAAGGCCAGGTCTTTGTCTTCCCGTTCTACCGAAAAAACTATCCGCGTGGAAACAGCCAAGCTGGATAACCTGGTTAACCTGGTGGGGGAGTTGATTATTAACCGTACACGTGTAATTGAGCTGGGAAAGAAAACAGGCGATGAACTGCTGGAAGGTTCTCTTGAACAGCTGGAGAGAATTACAGCGGAGCTGCAGAGCGTCGTGATGGCCCTCAGAATGGTGCCGATCAAGCAGGTTTTTGATCGTTTTCCCCGAATGGTTCGCGATTTGAGCGTTGAAAAACAGAAAGAAATTGAACTTATTATATCCGGGGAGGAGACGGAACTTGATCGCACGATTGTCAACCAGATCGGCGATCCCCTGGTTCACCTGCTGCGCAATGCAGTCGATCACGGGCTGGAAGACAGGGAAGAAAGAATTAGTAATGGCAAGGATCCTGTGGGCAAAATCTATTTGGAAGCCCGCCATGAAGGAAGTCATGTGGTGGTCAGCGTGGAGGACGACGGGCGAGGTATCGATCCGGAGGCTATCAAGGCTAAAGCGCTGGAGAAGAATATTATTACCGCGGAAGAGATGGATAAGATAGGGTTTGAAGAGTCCCTGCGCCTTATTTTTAAGAATGGTTTCAGCACATCCCGGGAAGTAACCGATATTTCCGGCCGGGGGGTGGGGATGGATGTGGTTAAGACCTCCATTGAAGCCATTAACGGCACGGTGGAAGTAAAGAGCAAACCGGGGAGGGGTTGCAGGTTTATGCTCAGGCTTCCGCTGACGCTTGCCATTATCAGAACGCTGATGGTTGAATCCGCGAAGGAAGTATACGCCATACCCATTGAGGCTGTTCGGGAAAATCTTTACATAGAACCGCGCGATATAAAGACGATCCAGGGAGATAAGGTTATTACCCTCAGGGAAGAAGTTCTGCCGCTTTGCTGTTTAAAAGAAATACTGGGCATGGGGCGGTTTGAGGAACAAGATATATACCCGGTGGTGGTAGTTCAGACCGGAGATAAGAAAGCAGGCTTTATTGTCGATAAACTTCTGGGCCAGCAGGAGGTAGTGATTAAATCTTTGAGCAAATTTGTGAACGATATTAAAGGTATTGCAGGTGCTACGGTGCTGGGAGACGGCAGGGTTACTCTTATCCTGGATGTAGCCGGGTTGCTTGAATAGGGGAGGTTTAGGTATGGGAAAACGAATTTTAATAACCGATGATACGGCTTTTATGCGTATGACTTTACGCAACGTTCTGGAAAAGAACGGTTATGAGGTGGTTGGAGAAGCGGAAGACGGGCTTCAGGCTGTGGAGATGTACTCGAGTGTAAACCCTGATCTGGTGACCATGGATATAACAATGCCGAAGATGGACGGTATTGAAGCAATCAAAAGAATAATGCAAAAAGACCCCGATGCCAAGATCATCGTGGTGAGCGCCATGGGACAAAAAGCTCTGGTTATCGAAGCGTTAAATTCCGGGGCGAAAGATTTTATTGTGAAACCTTTTCAACCGGACCGCATTGTGGAAGCCTTACAAAAAGTTGGGGGTTAATTTTTCCTGCTTGCTTGCTACGGAAAGGGTGGAGTGAACAATAATGGTAAAACAGCAGATCGATGAAAGGAAACTCGACATATTAAAAGAACTGGCCAACATAGGATTCGGTAACGCCGTTACCTCGCTTTCGCAAATGCTGCATGAAGAAAAAATCAGCATGGATGTTCCCTCTGCCGAGCTTGTTTACCTGCAGGATGTTCCGGAGCTGCTGGGCGGGGCGGAGCTTCCTGTGGCAGGTGTTTATATCGAATCGCACGGAGGTGCCGATTTGACTATTCTTTTTGTCCTCTCCCTGGATAGCAGTACTAATCTGATATTGACGCTTGTACCGGGGCTGGCAGGGTTAAATGATCAAATGGGTATCTCAGTATTAATTGAAGTAGGCAATATTATGACTAATTCATACTTGAACGCCCTTTCTTTTATGACCGGTTTATTGTTAATCCCAAGTCCTCCGGAGATAGCCGTGGATATGTCCGGTGCGATTATCTCCACGGTTATTGCTGAGAAATGCGTGCTGGAAGATGAGGTTGTACTCATAAAAACAACGTTAAAATCTATGCAAAAGAGCATTGAAGGTCATATATTGATACTCCCCGATAACAGAGCTTTAAACACAATTTTTACTCTGCTGGGTATAAGGTGAAAGATGGAAAAGTTAATGATCAAGGTAAAAATTTCTGATTTGGCAATTCTTAAGGGCGAGGGGGTTTTGGTTACGGTGGGGCTGGGTTCTTGCGTGGGCATCGCCCTCTATGATCCGGAAAGCAAAATTGGAGGCCTGGCGCATATATTATTGCCGGATAGCACCCAGTTCAAAAGCAGCTTAAATTCCTTTAACCCCGCAAAGTTTGCCGATACCGCTATTCCCCTCTTAATGGAAAAAATGGGCAAGGCCGGCGCAAACAGGTTTTCGCTCAAAGCAAAAATTGCCGGAGGGGGACAGCTCTTTGCCTTCCAGAAGCTGGGTTCCAGCATCGGAATGAAAAATGTCCAGGCAGTGAAATATTATTTAAATAAATATAAAATTCCCATCAGGGGAGAAGATGTCGGCGGTTTCCAGGGACGCACCATGCGTCTTTATGTTAACTCCGGAAGGGTAGTAATTAATACTGTTGGTGGAACTGAAAAGATTCTTTAGCGTTGCAGTGCGACAGAGAACCGTCCCCTGTCGCAAAAACTGCGACAGTGCGATAGGGGACGGTTCTCTGTCGCATTTAAACTAAGCGTTTTTAAGGTTCGCCGTAATTCATGGGCAGGCAGCGCTCCTGGTTCACTAGAACCAGAACTTCAGCGCCATAAGGAATGGCGCTGATATTAAGCAGCCGAATTTAAGTTGCTGTCCTGAACAGGACGCTTTTATTTTATTACAAAAATAAGAGGGCTTACTATTACTTAATTTTGTTTACGACGGAGGATTGTTTTGTACGCCGGGGAGGTCAAATATGGAACAGAGAAAAGTGAAGGTATTGATTGTTGATGATTCCGCTTATATGCGCCTTTTTCTTGGAGATATAATTGCCGGCAGCAGGGGGCTGGAGCTTGTAGCTACTGCCCGCGATGGAGAGGACGCGCTGCTCAAAATTAAAAGGTATAAACCGGATGTGGTCACCCTGGATGTGGAGATGCCCCGTTTAAATGGGGTAGAGACACTGAAAAGAATTATGCAGGAAAACCCCCTGCCTGTCATTATGGTCAGCAGTTATACCCGGAAGGGAAGCGAAATAACGGTTGAAGCTCTTGCGCTTGGGGCGGTGGACTTCGTAGCAAAGCCCTCCCGGTTTACGGATGATTTTACCCGGGAGTTCAAACGCGAGTTGCCCCTGAAGATCACACATGCGGCACGGGCGCACCTGGATCACGAGCGGCCTTTCACAGTACCTGTTGAAAAAAGCAGCCCTTCACTACAACGGAAAGATGTTACACCTTTACCTTCACTTTCCCCTTTGCATACAGTCCGCTTTGTTGTGGCTATAGGGGCTTCCACCGGCGGTCCCCGTGCCCTGGAAATGGTGTTGAAGGGCCTGCCGGCAGATTTACCGGCCGCAGCTTTCATTACGCAGCATATGCCTCCGGGTTTTACACGTTCCCTGGCAGAAAGGCTGGATAAGGTCTGCCCGATAAAAGTTAAAGAAGCTGTTCATGGAGAAGACATAGTGGAAAGCCGGGTTTACCTGGCTCCCGGGGGTTATCACCTCCTTGCGGAAAAAAAAGGGATTGTTTCCCTCAGTGAAGCAGCACCTGTGAATCACGTCCGGCCTTCAGTGGATGTCATGATGGAGTCCCTGGTTGAGGCATATGGATCGTCGGTGGTTGGAGTTATCCTTACAGGAATGGGCAGGGACGGCAGCGACGGCATGGCCATGATCAAGGAAAAAGGCGGCAGGACAATCGTTCAGGACCCCGCCACTGCTGTTATCCCGGGTATGCCGGAGGCAGTAATACGAAGAGGACTGGCGGATAAAATAGTCCCTCTTAATCAGATAGCCAAAACCATTGACCTGTTTTTACGCCAGGAATAAGGAGAGCGGTTTTATGGAAAGGCATGCCTGGGATTATGCAAAATTTAAAACGGCTTTTTATCTCAAAACCGGACTTGAACTTGATCGCTACAAGGACAAGCAGATGGAGAGGCGTATCAGGCAGCTGATGGAGCGAGAAAATCAGCCCGGTTTCCAGCATTTTTATAATTACCTGGCAAAAAACCCGCCAGCAATGCAATTCTTTTTAAATTACATAACGATAAATACGTCGGAGTTTTTTCGCGATCAAATTGTTTATGCAAAGCTGAAAGAAGAGGTTTTTCCTGAGCTTTTGAAAAACTTTGATCAAAAACTGGCAATTTGGAGCGCCGGTTGTTCATTCGGGGCAGAACCCTATACCGTTTCGATTCTTTTTGATACTTTAAAAGCCCTGGACCGGGTTCAGATCGTAGGGACGGATATAGATGAAAAAGCGCTTCAGGAAGCGAAAAGAGGGAAATTTCATCCCAGGTATCTTGTTAAAATATCGCCGGAACTATTACAGCAATATTTTGTTAAGGAGGGTGAGTATTACTGCGTAAAGCCAAAAATACGAAAATCTGTAACCTTTAAGCGCCATAATTTGCTGTGCGATACCCCTCTATACGGGTGTCACATGATTCTTTGCCGCAATGTTTTTATTTATTTTAAAGCAGAAACTCAGGATTTTTTTCTGCAGCGTTTTAGCGGTGCTTTAAAAGCGGGAGGTTATCTGGTTATTGGCTCTGCGGAATACATCAGCAATCCTGAAAATTACATGCTGAAAAAACGTTTTAACACAATTTACCAGAAGGTAACCGGGTAAAATGTACAGGGATTTCCCCCTCCAGCTATGCCATATAGAAAGGAGTAATATTTATGTTAAAGCAAAAACGAATAGCCGTAACCCTCAGAACTAAACTTCTCGTTATCTTGATCCTGTTTACCCTCTTGCCCTTGTTAGTAGCGGGATACCTGGCGTTGTCTTCAATTGATGAAAATATTGGCGGCCAGGCTCGCATAACAATCGAAAAGGATATACAAGCCGCCGAAGATATATTAATGCGCCAGCTGCAGGAACGGGAGACCCAGGTGAATGTAGCGGCACATAAGTACGAATTTGTTAACTATATCAGCAATGAGCGATATGACCTTGCTCTAGCTACTTTATTTCTTGATAGTTTAAAATTTGATCTGGATTTTTTAACTTATGTAAATAATAAAGGACAGGTAATGATCAGAGCTAATACCGCGGAGACTAATGTAGGAACACCTTTTTCCTTGCCGCTAGTTAAAAAAGTTGCCATCGAAGAGGTATCCGGATTAGTTGTTCTCGATGAGGAATTCTTAAAAAGTGAAGATTTGCTGGATAAAGCAACCCTGGCAGGGAGTGCGGAAGCAAGCTCTGTGGAAGAAACGGTTGAGGGGGAAGTCAGGGCACTGGCTTTGGTCGCCGCCGTTCCAGTACGTGACAGTAAAGACGCCATTGTGGGTACCCTGGTTGGCGGCAAGCTATTGAACAATAACAGCGCTCTAGTTAATTATATCTCAAGTACCTTTAATGCAGATGCTGCCTTTTATTTGGATAATCTGGCTATCGCCACCAGCGCTTTCGGGGAAGAAATTGTTGAAAATACAGGGATAACGGAAGCTGAGGATACGGAAGCAGTATCCGATGAAGGTAATGCGAATGAAAATACGGGAAATATCGATACACCGGTAAAACGGTTGGTAGGTGAAAAAGCACCGGAGGATATCGCTGCCCAGGTCCTGGGTGAAGGCCTGCCTTTTTCAGGGACCGCTTATGAGCATGGTGAGAGCTATATCACTGCCTACAGTCCTTTGAGAGACAATCAGGATGAGGTTATTGGCATGCTGTATATCGGGGTCCCGGAAGCCCCCTTTACTGCCATTAAAGACGCCAACCGCAATCGCTTTCTGTTAATCGGCGGATTGAGTTTAATAATTGCCCTGGGGGTTGCCTTTGGGTTTAGCCAGAAGCTTACAAAACCTCTTTTGCAGATGATTGATATTATGCGGGAGGTCGAAGGGGGAAACCTGAACCAGGAGGTCAATATTACCCGGGGGGACGAAATCGGGAAAATCGGTTCCAGTTTTAATGCCATGCTCGCCGGACTAAGGGAAATGGTAGAAACGCTGCGTACTACCGCGCAAAAAATTGCGGAGTCAGCGGGGGAACTCTCCTCCGGGGTGCAGCAGAGCAACATGGCCATGGAGGAGATTGCCCAGACGACCAGCGAGAGCATCGCTTATAAGGCCCAGGAAATTGCCCATGCATCTGAGCAAGGGGCGATAAAGGGTAAGGATTGTGAAAATGTGGCACGTGAAGGCTTTT
This sequence comes from Bacillota bacterium, assembly GCA_012520035.1. GTDB lineage: Bacteria > Bacillota > Dethiobacteria > DTU022 > UBA8154 > DUQX01. The sequence goes on along the minus strand of JAAYOY010000140.1, from coordinate 18,150 downwards.
CATCGGTAAGGGAAGCCGTCCAGGGTATGGAGGAGATCGATCTGGCGGTAAAAGACGTACATAATTCCATCGTAGAGCTGGATAAGTTTTCCGATAAGATTAACATGATTGTAAAGGCAATAATGGGGATAACAGGCCAGACCAATTTGCTGGCCCTCAATGCCGCCATTGAGGCCGCCCGTGCCGGTGAACACGGAAGAGGTTTTGCCGTGGTTGCGGACGAAGTACGCAAACTGGCCGAGCAAAGCGAAACCGAGGCAGGTGAAATTGCCAAGCTGGTTTCGGGTATTCAGGAGCGTATCAGTGTAGCGGTGGAAAAAATGGAAAGCGTGAGTGAAATCGTAACCAGAGGCGATCAAAAAGCGCGGTCCGTGGAGCAGGGGCTTGATGATATTCTGCAATCGGTGACCGAGTTGAGCGAGTATATTGACGATATTGCCGGAAAGGCGCAGGATCAGTCGGCTGCCGCCCAGGAGATAGCGGCGTCAACAGAAGAACAAACCGCCGTGCTGGAGAAGGTTGGCAGCTATGTTGCGGAACTGAATGCCCTGGCGGAAGAGCTGCAAACAATGACTGAACGGTTTAAGATGTAAAACTTTGTAAAAATCAATCAAGGCTCATTCCAGGAGCCTTTTTTTATTCGCTGGAAATTCCAGCCTTGCCAAAAGGGAAAAGGTTAATTTTTTCAGCTATATTTTATCTTTTGCAGTAAAAAATAATACCGCCATCCGAAAAAAAATATAAAGGAGCTGAGGGTTCTATGCCAAGAAGAAGACGGCCGGGTGTTATGTCTGATGCTTTGAAATATGAGCTGGCAGACGAACTCGGGGTTGGTGATATTGCCCGCAGAGAAGGCTTCGGAGAGGTTTCTTCCAGGAACTGCGGCAATCTTGTAAAAAAGGCAATTGAAAGGGCTGAAAAAACCGTCTCTCCTGGACAGTAGGGTGGCAGGGTATACCGGAGACGGTATACCCTTTTTATATATTTTTTTAGAGGATTTTCGGGGAAGACGAAGAATATTTTTAAGATATATAAAAAGGATTTATAAAATATGGACAGGCTATTAAAGGATCGCTCAAGGGAGGGTATCTTTTGAAAGAGTTGAAGAGTGCAGAAGATGTTCGGAATTTCAAAATAAATAATCAAGAACGGATATTTCACAGCGCAACTCATGAAGAAATAATTAATGGTGGTACCGCCGATCTTTATTTCGTCCGTACAAGAGAGCTTCTGGCTGCGGTTGGAAAAGAAAATACCGATGTAGTAGCCGAGATTTTTTGCAGCAGGGAAGGGGTGCTGGCGGGCGTAGAGGAAGTTTTTAACCTTTTAAAGCATAAAAATGTATCCCTTTGGGCGGTTCCCGAAGGGGAAGAGATGCAGCAAAAGGAAGTAATTATGCGTATTAAAGGCCCTTACGATGAATTTGGCATGTATGAAACGGCGCTTCTGGGAATGCTGGCAAGCGCCAGCGGCTGGGCTACTGCCGCCCGCGCTTGCAAGGAAGCTTCCGGCGGTGTTCCTGTATTTAGTTTTGGTGCCCGGCATGTTCATCCCGCTGTAGCACCTGTTATGGAAAGGGCTTCTGTCGTCGGAGGTGCAGATAATTGCAGCTGCATATTGGGAGCCAAGCTGCTGGGGAAAGAGCCGACCGGAACAGTGCCTCATGCAGCGGTGATGATTATCGGCGACACTGTAGAGACAGCTCTTCTTTATGATAAAACGATGCCCTCTGATTCCCCGCGCATTATCCTTGTCGATACCTTTAAAGATGAAGCAGAAGAAACGCTGCGCGTTGCCGAAGCCTTAAAGGAGAGACTTTCCGGTGTAAGGCTTGATACTCCCGGGGAAAGAGGAGGCGTAACCCCGGGGCTTGTCCGCGAAATTCGCGCGCGTTTAGACCAACAAGGTTTTTCACATGTGCAGATATTTGTGTCTGGAGGTATTACGGCAGAAAGGATACCCCAGCTGGTCGAGGCTGGAGCAGACGCTTTCGGAGTCGGCAGCTACATCTCCTCCGCCCGCCCCATTGATATGACGATGGATTTAAAGGAAATTGACGGCAAACCCGTAGCGAAGAGGGGACGTATACCCGGGATCACGGATAATCCACGGCTGGTGTGCTATCTGTAGTGATGCGGCTGAAGTTGAAATCTCACGCAAAAATCAACCTGATACTTGAGGTTCTGTTCCGCCGTCAGGACGGTTATCATCAGCTAAGGTCGATTTTGCAGGAGCTAGAGCTGCACGATACCCTGTACCTTGAGGAAATCCCCGGCGGGAAGCTGGAACTTATATGTGATGACCCGTCTCTGCCGTCCGGCAAAGGGAATCTTGCTTTCAGGGCAGCGCAGCTCATGCAGTCAACCTATGCCCCCGCTAGGGGAGTTAGAATCCGCTTGAAAAAAAGGATTCCGGTTGCTGCAGGGCTGGGTGGAGGCAGCAGCAATGCCGCTGCGGTATTAAAAGGATTAAACCGGCTGTGGGGGCTTTTTTTGCATGATGATGACCTGAGGAAGCTGGGATCTCTGCTGGGCTCGGACGTTCCTTTCTTTATCTCCGGAGGGACGGCGCTGGCCGGCGGGCGCGGTGAAATTATTCAGCCCCTTCCGCTTTTTCCACGGACAAAGGTGCTGCTGGTGGCTGTGCATGGAGCAAAGCTTTCGGCCGCTGAGGTTTACAGCGCCCTGGATCTGGATAAAATATCCTCCATGACGAAAATTGACCGGTTCGTCCGCCTGCTGGAGAAAAACGTTGACGGCGCAGGTGCGGGTGTGGGAAAGGATTACTTTAACGCATTGACTTCACTGATACAAAACCATTTGGAGACCCCGGTTTTTGAACTGCATAAAGACACCGCATCATTAAAAGAGAAGCTGTTGCAGCAAGGCCTGGCAGCAACCGTCTCAGGAAGCGGCCCGACGCTTTTTATTCTTTCCAGGGATGATCAGCTATTATATAAGCTGGAAAGGGAACTCCCCCGCGAAGGATGTTGGACTATGATAACAGAGACAATAACCGGAAAAGAGGATATAATAGAGATAGAAGAAAAAGGTGGAGGGTAGTGATCGTTGATGGTAGATTGTGTTATCCTTGCCGGGGGGGCAAATGGTGAACTCGAGAAAATTGAAGGAATCCCCAACAAGGCATTAATTAAAATTGGAGATAAAGAGGTAATCCGCTACGTTCTTGAAGCCCTCAGGCGTGTGGAGAAGATAGAAAGGATTGTCCTGGCAGGGCCGGTGGAACAGTTTGAATGCTTAAAGGGCGATTATTCTCTGGAGCTCGTCCCCGAAGAGAACTCACTTCTGGAAAACCTGGGGGCGGCGACCCGCTATTTACAAACAAAAAAGCCATTGCTGATCGCGACGGCGGATATACCACTGATTACTTCCGAAGGGTTAGAGGATTTTTTACAAAAGTGCTATCCTTATGATATTGATTTTTATTATCCTATTGTGAGAAAGGAAGTATGTGAAAACTCGTTTCCCGGCGTGAAGCGGACTTTTGTCAAACTTGAGGAGGGAAGCTTTACAGGAGGCAACATTTTTTTAGTAAATTCGACAATAATCGAGCCCAATCTCCCGATCCTGAAACAATTTATAGATTCCAGGAAAAAACCCTTGAAGATGGTCTCTATGCTCGGCGCGGGTTTTTTGTTGAGCGGTCTGGCTGGGAGGCTTAGTATCGCCCAGCTTGAAAAGCGTTTTTCCGGGTTGTTCAATTTAAAGGCAAAGGCGATTATCAGCGATTATCCTGAGCTGGGTTTTGACATGGATAAACCGGAGGATTTGGAGCTGATGCGCAGATATATCGCAGACTCTAACAATGAAGGATTGTAACTGGTTTAAAAAAATTATAGAAAAAGTTTGCACGAGAAAGACTGTGAGGAAGGAAACCTGAGAGAATTCTGCCTGATCCTTTGTTTCTGAAGAAAGGAATGTAGATATAATATGGAAGAGCTTATTGCTGTTATTCTGGCTGCCGGGGAAGGTACCCGGATGAAGTCATCCCTGCCCAAGGTTTTGCACCGGTTGTGCGGAAAGCCTATGCTCTGGCATGTTTTGGAGTCTGCCAAAGCTGTAACAGGCAGGCAGGTTATCATTACCGGTTACGGCTCTGAAAAGGTCAGGGAATATTTCGGAGAAGAGCTTTTTTACCTGGAACAGAGGGAGCGCCTGGGGACTGGGCATGCTCTCCAGCAATCCCTGCCTTGCCTGCCTGAAGCGGGTTTGGCCCTGGTTCTCTGTGGCGATACCCCCCTGCTGGAAAAGGAAGAGCTGCAGGAGTTAATTTCTCTACACCACCGGAGCGGGGCGGCGGCTACTGTCCTTACTTCCCTGATGAAGGATCCTTCCGGATACGGGCGCATTGTCAGGGATGAAAGTGGCGGCATTCTAAAAATAGTGGAAGAACTGCATCTGACCCCGGAAGAAAGGGTAATAAACGAAATAAATACCGGGACATACTGTTTTAACATTCAGGCTTTAAAGAGCTTTCTTCCCCTTTTGCCAAAAAACGAGGAAAAAGGGGAATATTATCTAACGGACCTTGTTCACATGTTGGTAGAAGCGGGTTTGGGTGTGAAAGCCCACCTTGTGGAAGATGCGCGTCTGGCGCTGGGGATCAACGATCGCCTCCAGCTCTCCCGGGCTGCTGCCCTGATGCGTGAAAAGATCAATGAACGGCTTATGCTTGAGGGTGTGACGATCATCGATCCCGCTTCCACTTATATTGATGCGGGTGTGGAAGTTGGGGCCGATACAGTTATCTACCCCCAGACTGTTCTGGAAGGAAAAACAAAAGTAGGAAAGGACTGCTGCCTGGGCCCGGGGGCGCATCTGATCGATACACTTGTGGGGGATGGTGTACTCTGCCGGCATTCATTGGTCCGGGAAAGCATTATTGAAAACGGGGTAAATATTGGGCCTTATGCCCATATCCGTCCAGGAAGTAAAATAGGGACTTCCGTAAAAATAGGTGATTTTGTTGAAATAAAGAATAGCTCCATTGGGCAGGGCAGCAAAGTACCCCACCTGAGTTACGTCGGTGATGCCGAGATCGGGCCCGGTGTAAATATGGGCGCCGGCAGTATTGTGGTCAATTACGACGGCCGGCGGAAGCACAAAACAATTATTGAGGAAGGTGCTTTTATCGGTTGTAACAGCAACCTGGTGGCTCCCTTAAGCATAGGCAAGGAGTCGTTTATCGCCGCCGGCTCTACCGTTACCCGCGATGTACCTCCCGGTTCGCTGATGATTTCCCGCCCCGGGCAGGAGATAAAGAAGGGGCTTGGTAAAAGGTTTTTGCAGAAGAAAAAAGAATAATAGCAGGAGAAACCAATACCTGCAGAGAAATGTAACCAACCGGAGCTAATTTGAAGAAAATATGAAAATTAGACTTGGAGGAATTAAGCTTGAGAGCAGATCGGGAACTGAAAATCTTTACAGGAACGGCGAACCGGTCACTGGCAAAAGAGGTGGCGAATTATATCGGTATCCCACTGGGCATGGGAGAAGTTCAGCGTTTTAGCGACGGCGAATCATTTGTTAATATCAGAGAAAGCGTCAGAGGGGCCGATGTATTTATAATCCAATCTCTTTGCAATCCGGTAAACGATAACCTGATGGAGCTGCTCATCTTTATCGATGCTCTGAAGCGGGCTTCCGCTGCAAGAATTAATGCTGTAATACCTTATTATGGCTACGCCCGGCAGGATCGAAAAAGGCGCGCCCGAGAGCCCATTACGGCCAAACTGGTTGCGGACTTGCTTACAACAGCGGGGGCACAGCGTGTTATTTGTATGGATCTCCACGCGGGGCAAATTCAGGGTTACTTTAACATTCCTGTGGATCATCTGATGGCGATGCCCATACTGGCGCATTATTTCAGGCAGAAAAATATCAAAAAAGGAGTAGTTGTTTCCCCGGATCTGGGAGGCGTAACCCGTGCCAGAGAACTCGGCGAGCGTTTGGGTTTGCCGCTGGCAATTATCGATAAAAGGCGCCCCCAGCCGAACGTGGCGGAGGTAATGAACATTATTGGAGATATAAAGGGAAAAGAAGCCATTATGATCGACGACCTGGTTGATACTGCCGGGACGATTACGCTGGGAGCAGAAAAACTGTTGGAGATGGGGGCGGTTTCAGTATATGCTTGCTGTACCCATCCTGTTTTATCCGGCCCGGCAAAAGAGCGAATTTTGAGCTCTCCCATCCGTGAACTGGTTGTTACAAATACGATTCCTCTCAACAACAGCAACAATCTAATGGAAAAAGTTACTGTTTTATCTGTTGCTTCGCTTATCGGCGATGCAATTTCCAGCATTCACAGAGAACTATCGGTAAGCGCTTTATTCGATTAAGCAGCGTAAAAGGAGGTGTCCCTGGCAAATTATGCCAGGTAAGAGTATGGAGCGTTTTATAATTGAAGCTTTACCCAGAAAGAGCGGCAGTAAAGGCAGCAGGAACCAAATGAGGGCTGCGGGGATGGTGCCTGCAGTAGTATACGGCCGGGGAACCGAACCGCTAATGATCAGCCTGGACAGCAGATCCCTGAAGAAGTCATTAAATACGGCAGCAGGATCTAATGTTCTCCTTGATCTGGTAATAGGCGGGGAAAATGGCGGGACAAAGGAGACAGTAATGATAAAAGAAGTGCAGAGGGATCCCCTGCAAAAAGATTTTATTCTTCATGCAGATTTAATTCGTATTTCCATGACGGATAAAATTGAGGTGCAGGTACCTTTAAACTTTACCGGTGAAGCTGCAGGTGTAAAAGAGGGAGGAATATTTCAAGTTCAAAAGAGGGAAATTGGGATTAGATGTATGCCGGGGGATATTCCGCAGGTCATCGATGTTCCGATAGAAGATCTTGGTATTGGCGACGTCCTTACCGTAGCCGATCTTAAGTTGCCGCAGGGGATCGAAATCCTTGAAGATCCTGTGGAGAACCTTGCTTCCATTCTGGTTCCGCATGAGGAGATGATTCCGGAGGAAGCAGAGGCGGAAGAAGAGGAAGCAGGCGCAGAAAAACCGGCGGAGGAACAGCAGGAATAATAACCCTTTTGCCAGATAGCGGTTAATGAGGTGGTAGGCTTGTTTTTACTTGTAGGCCTGGGAAACCCCGGGATAAGATATGCTCATACCAGGCATAATGCCGGATTTTGGGTTATTGATGAGCTGGCATTCCGGGGCGGGGCAAAATTTAAGGATATTAAATTTAACGCCTTTATTACTGAAACTGTTCTGGCAGGCGAGAATGTACTATTAGCAAAACCATTGACCTTTATGAACCGCAGCGGATTAGCAGTTAGGGCTCTCCTGGAGCATTTTCCCCTGGGAATTGAAGATCTGCTGGTGATCTATGATGATATGGATCTTCCGCCGGGGAGGCTTCGCCTTCGCCCCAAAGGCGGGAGCGGCGGGCACAAAGGAATGGCTTCGATTATCGCTCAGCTTGGCAGTGAAGATTTTTCCAGGCTGCGGCTGGGCGTGGGGAGGGTATCCGGGGACTTTCAGGATGAGGCTGATTTTCTGCTTACACCCCTTACTCCCGAAGAAAAGGAGCAGATGCATGATCTTGTGTTAACGGCAGCGGATGCGGTTGAGGTATTTCTTGCCGGTGGAGTTGAGGAGGCCATGAACAGATATAACGCTGCTCCCCGCGAACAAGACTAATGGTGAAAAAGGCCCTGTGCTTCCCTGCTGCAAAAAGCCTTCATTTTATTCTTTAAAATGCTAAAGTGGTGATAAAGTCTCGGTATAAGGCAAGAAAGCTTTTTTGATATCAAAAAAGCTTTCTTTTTTGATAAGTTGTGGACACCGTTTTATCCAAATCATTAATAACTGTGATATATCAATTAGCGAAAATATATAGTGTATAATGATCTTCCAATCTTTTACCGTCTTGCATTGGGGCTGTATTTAGCGTGCTTAATTTAGCTTTTTTTTTGTATAATTTTCCCTCCGGAAGACAGAATAATGATTGAAGGCATATGATGGTGTTATATGCCCGGCTGAGAACAGCAAAAGAACTTGAGGGGGAATGTATGATGAAGGTAAGTTACATTTGTGATATTTGCGGCAAACCTCAGGAGACGCTGGAGATTGATGATCTTACGCTAGAAAAGCTAGGTATCAATACGTTGACGCAGGAAGAAAAGGAAGATATAATAAAATACAGTGAAGATCTGGGGCTTTTGCTCTATTCCCTCTGCCCGGCATGTTTTGAAGAAAGCCTCCCGGAAGGTGTTCTGGAGAGTTTTAAGTGACCGAATTCAGACAAGTCGGGCAAGAAAGGTTAACCCGGATAAAGCTTATCTTTCGATTTTGTATCATGATCTTTTTTTCACTATCATGAGCCATTTTTCATATAATTTAGAATAATAACGACTTTTACTTTTATCCCCGGTTTAAAAGTATAAAGTCTATTTCTGTTTTATTTTGTGGGAGGTAATAAATTGCCGTATAATTTGCTAAATAAGTGGCAAGAAGATCTTTCTTTCATTAACCTGCAAAAATCAAAGGATGAGAGTCGCGCACATTTGGTTACCGGCCTGGAAGGTTCCGGGCGCAGTTATCTTATGGCGGCTCTTTTTGCCGGCAATCCTGCAGCCTCCGTTGTGTTGACCGGTGACATGGCCAGAGCGGAAAAAATATACGAGGAGATCAAGGGTTTTCTCCCCGAAGGGGAGGTATATCTTCTTCCGGGAAGGGATTTTTTCTATGCGGGAGAGGTTTTAACCCAGAGCAGGGAGATACTCCAGCAGCGTTTGCGGGTTTTGGAAAGGCTCGCACTGGGGAAGCGGGTGCTGGTTGTCGCTCCCGTTGCTGCTCTGCTGAGCAAACTTACTCCGGTAAAATTGTGGAAGGAAAACATTCTGGAGTTCAAAGCGGGAAAGAGATTCGAATGGAAATTTTTGTTGCAAAAATTGGTGGAAATGGGTTATGAAAGGACCGAGCTGACAGAAAGCGAGGGTTATTTCAGCGTCAGGGGAGACATCATCGATATTTTCCCTTTTCATACCCCTCATCCGGTGCGGGTATCTTTTTTTGATGAAGAAGTTGAGGGAGTCAAATATTATCATGCCGAAACCCAGCGTTCTTTGCACTCTATCCCCGCTATCTCCGTATTGGCTGCCCGGGAAGTGATCCTGAATGAAGCTGCCCGGCAGAGGGGAACCAAAGCTATTCTGGAAGAGATGGAGAAAAGCGTCTCCAGGCTTAAGAAACAAAAAAATGAAGAAGCCGCCGACAGGATGAGGACAAGAGTGGAGAACTGTCTCTTAAAACTGGAAAGTTCCGGTTCATTTGAAGGGATGGAGCATTTTATATCTTTTTTTTACCCCGAGCCCGGTGCACTGGTAGATTACCTGCCGCCGGGTGCGCTGCTCCTCTGGGATGAACCGGAGAGCGTTGCCATGCAGGCAGAGTCTCTTTTGAAAGAACTGCGGGAGTTCCAGACCGGGCTCCTTCTACAGGGGGATATATTGCCTGGTCAGGCTGATATATGCTGGACGCTTAAAGAATTATTCAACCGGAAACCCCTCAAGATTGTCGCCTTAACCCCTTTTTCGGGCCGCCTTCCTTTTGTAAATGTTGCCGGCACTTTAAATATTCAGTCCCGTCCCGTTCCCTCATTTATGGGGCGTTTAGAACTGCTGAAAGATGAAATAAAGAACTGGTGGTCCTCAGGTTACGAGATTTTCCTGATCTGTGACGGGGAAAAGAGAGCCGGTGAAATGGAGAAGCTCTTTCGTGAACAGGAATTCAGCGTTTCGCGCCCGGCGGATTCACGGGTATTGCTTAATAAAAGCAGAAGTGAAGTGGAGACGTTGAGTGAAGGAAGCGATATTATTTCGTTCCCCGGGGAGAAGGCAGAGAAAAGGGGAAGAACATCAAGGAGTATTAATATTATCACCGGAAGGCTGGAAAACGGGTTTGTCATGCCTTCATTAAAACTGGCGGTGCTCGTGGATAAGGAGATCCTTCCCGGTTATAGAAAAAAGAAGCGCTGGGCTGCTCCCAAAAGCAAAAATGCTCTAAGGGATTTTCAGGAGCTCAGGATGGGAGACCTCGTTGTCCATGAACAGCACGGAATTGGAAGATATATGGGTATTCGCACTATGGATGTTGACGGTGTTACGCGAGATTACCTTTATATCAAATACGCTAAGGAAGATAAGCTTTACCTCCCGGTTGAACAGATTGATCTGCTGCAAAGGTATGTAGGAGGGGAGGGCCATCCTCCCAAAGTATCCTCTCTCGGAGGGCAGGAATGGGCACGCGTTAAGAGCCGCGTCAAGGCTTCCGTCCAGGAACTTGCCAGGGATCTTCTCTCTCTTTATGCGGCAAGAGAAGCTGTGAAGGGCTATGCTTTTTTGCCCGATCAGCCATGGCAGAAGGAATTTGAGGATCGTTTTCCCTTTGAAGAAACGCCGGATCAGCTGCGCGCCATTGAAGAAGTAAAAGCGGATATGGAAAAAGAGCGGCCCATGGATCGCCTGCTTTGCGGGGACGTGGGTTACGGCAAGACGGAGGTGGCTTTAAGGGCGGCTTTTAAGGCTGTAGTTGACGGCAAACAGGTGGCATTTCTGGTTCCTACAACTATTCTTGCGCAGCAACATTATGAAAATTTCCTGGACCGCTTTAAGGGATTCCCCGTGAAGGTTGAGCTGTTAAGCCGCTTCCGCAGCCCCAAGGAACAAAAAAGGGTTATTGGGGAGCTCAAAGCCGGGGTTGCCGATATAGTTATCGGTACGCACAGGCTTCTTTCCAAGGATATCGGGTTTAAAGATCTGGGTCTGTTAATTATTGATGAAGAACACCGTTTTGGCGTCCGGCACAAGGAGAAGCTTAAAATGCTGCGTAAGGAAGTCGATGTGCTGAGCATGACGGCTACCCCCATCCCCCGTACCATGCATATGGCTATCTCGGGAGCCAGGGATCTGAGCGTTATCGATACGCCGCCTGAGAACCGTTATCCTGTACAAACTTACGTGGTGGAGTACTCTCAGAATCTTATCAAGGAAGCTCTCCAGCGGGAACTCAACCGCGGCGGCCAGGTCTATTTTATTTACAACCGCATCCAGACAATCGAGAAATGGGCATCCAAATTGCAGGAGATGGTACCTGGAGCCAGGATTGTGGTGGCCCACGGCCAGATGCCGGAACAGAAGCTGGCGGAGGTCATGCACAGGTTTTTGCTCGGGGAGTATGATATTCTTGTCAGTACTACCATTGTGGAGGCCGGTCTCGACATCCCCAATGTAAATACCATGGTAGTATATGATGCGGACCATTTTGGGCTGGCACAGCTCTACCAGCTCCGGGGAAGGGTCGGACGTTCCAACCGCCTTGCCTACTGCTACCTTACTTACAGGAAGGATAAGGTAATGAGCGGGGATGCCGTTAAAAGGCTGCAGGCCATCAAGGAGTTTACCGAGCTGGGGTCGGGATTTAAAATAGCCCTGCGGGATCTGGAAATCAGGGGAGCGGGCAATATCCTGGGTCCCGAACAGCACGGTTCTATGATGGCGGTGGGGTACGAGCTTTACTGCCGCTTGTTGCAGCAGGCAATCGAAACGATGAAAGGCAAAAAGATTGATGGGCAGCATAAAACCGAACCCAGGATCGATTTGAAGATCAACGCTTATCTGCCCTCCTCATATATAGTAAATCAGCAGCAAAAAATTGAGCTCTACCGCCGTATAGCTGCGCTGGAGAAGAAAGAGGACCTGCAGGATATGGCCGCCGAATTGAAGGATCGCTACGGGCACCTTCAGCCACCGGTGGAAAACCTGCTTCTGGTAATGCGCTTGCGGCAACTCGCCCGCGAAAAAGAAGTGGAGACCATCGAGCATCAAAAAAACGTAACGATCATCAAATTTTCGAAGGAAAAACAATTCCAGAGCGAGCAGCTCTGGCAGGTTGTGAATAAAAACCGCCGCTATCTTTCCCTTTTATCCGGCAAAGGGGTTACTCTGAAAGTAAAGGCTTCTCAGCAGGATGAGAAGGACTATCTCCGGTATCTGATAACAATACTGGAACAGGTCGGCTAAATATAGATGATTAATATTACTTTTGGCCCGAAAGGATGGTTAAATATGCATGCCTGCCTCCGCTGCGGGAAAAGGACAGATGCGGATTATATGATCTGGAAGGGCGGCATCAGCCGGGCTCTATGCCAGGCCTGCGAGCTGGAAGAGCAAAAAGCTGATAAGGAACGGGAAAGAAAGCGCAAGGGAAGGTGAGGGACCGCTGAATTCGATCTACGGTTTTTTGGAAAGGATCACCTACTACAACGAAGAGAATAACTTTACCGTAGCCAGGCTCCAGGAAAAAGGGAAAAAAGGGCTGACGACGATTGTGGGGAGGATGGCCGGGATAACCCCCGGCGAATCACTTAAACTCAGCGGAGAATGGGTGCACAATCAAAAATATGGCGAGCAGTTCCAGGTGGAGCAGTATGAGATTATAACTCCCTCCACGCTGAATGGATTAGAGAAATATCTGGGTTCCGGCATGATTAAAGGCATTGGCCCGGTCATGGCCAGGCGCATTGTAAAAACCTTTCGCCTGCAAACGCTGGATATAATCGAAAACTCCCCGGAGAAACTCTCCCAGGTGGAAGGTATCGGCCAAAAACGAATCGAGATGATCAAAAAAGCCTGGGATGAACACAAAGAGATCAAAGAGATTATGATTTTTCTCCAGGGGCACGGGGTTAGCGCCAGCCACTCCGCCAGAATTTTCAAGCAGTACGGCAATGAAGCTATCAATATAGTTAAAGAAAACCCCTACCGGCTTGCGGCCGATATCCGCGGCATCGGTTTTGTTACGGCGGATCGTATTGCCCGCAACCTGGGGATCGACCCGGCATCCGTAATCCGGGCGGAGGAGGGTGCGCTTTTTGTCTTGAGAGAGTTTATGAATGAGGGGCATGTATATTACCCCTATGAACCCCTTGTGGATAAAACCGTTGAACTGCTGGAGGTGGAACGAGAAATTGTCGTCAGGGCGATTGCCAATCTCTTTGAGCAGCGGCGCGTGATCCTGGAAGATCTCAACAGCGCGGAGGGGCCTTTTATTCCAAACAACAAGGCCGTTTACCTTGCTCCCTTTTACACGGTTGAAAAGAACCTGGCGAAAAAACTGCTTATTCTCAAGCATAAGAAACCTTTTCAGCCTCCTACCGGATTGGAAGCTGTGCTCTCCCGGGTGGAAAAAAAACTGCAAATCAGGCTTGCCCCCATGCAGAAGGAAGCGGTGCTCAAGGCTATCCAAAACAGGGTGCTGGTAATTACCGGGGGGCCGGGTACCGGTAAGACGACGATCATTCGCGCCATACTTGAGCTTTCCAGGACCCTGGGGTTCCGCAGCCTATTGACTGCCCCGACAGGCCGTGCGGCCAGGAGGATGAAAGAGGCGGCCGGTTACGAGGCTGTGACCATACACCGCCTGCTTGAGTACAGCCCTGCCAGGGGCAGTTTTCAGCGTAACGCGGATAACCCCCTTGATACCGATATGGTTATTGTTGATGAGGCATCGATGATCGATATTATATTGATGTATCAACTGGTAAATGCCCTGCCTCCGCGCGCGTCCTTTATTCTTGTAGGCGATGTAAACCAGCTTCCCCCTGTAGGTCCGGGAAATGTGTTGAATGAGATCATCGCTTCGGGAAAGTTTGAGGTTGTGACGCTTACTGATATTTTCAGGCAATCCAGGGAAAGCCGCATTGTAGTTAACGCCCACAGGATAAACAGCGGTAAATTTCCCCTTAACGAAACACTTCCGCCGGGAGAACGCTCAGATTTTTACTTTATAGTGGAAGATGATCCGCAGCTCGTGGTGGAGAAAATATTAAAACTCTGCACACACCACATACCGCGGCGTTTCGGCCTTCATGGTGTATCCGACATCCAGGTTTTAACACCCATGTACAGGGGGATCACAGGGGTGGATAATCTCAATGTCCAGCTGCAGAGAGTCTTTAATGCAGGCGGGTACGGGATTGACCGCGGCAGCCGGACTTATAAGGTTAGAGATAAAGTGATGCAGCTGGTGAATAACTATGATAAAGAGGTTTTCAACGGCGATATCGGTTTTATTACAGAGATTGACGAGCAGCAAAAGCTGGTCCGCGTGGATTTTGAAGGCCGGCATGTTAGTTATGAATTTTCAGAACTGGACGAGCTTGTCACCGCTTATGCCATCAGTGTGCATAAAGCACAGGGGAGCGAGTACCCCGCCGTAATTATGCCGGTGATGATCCAGCACTATATGCTTCTACAGAGAAACCTGATCTATACCGGGATAACGCGCGGGAAAAAGCTGGTAATCCTGATCGGCAGCAAAAAAGCGCTGGCCATCGCTATCCGCAACAACAAGCCTCAGTTACGCTACACCATGCTCGGGGAGCGTTTAAATTTTGAGCAATAACTTAAGAGCAGCAACTTCTTGGCATCAACCTTTGACATCAGCCAGGTGACAGGCATTTCTCAGCCTGTCTTTTGTATTTCCAACCAACAATAAATCCATCTATCCACACTTCTTGCCCTATTAGCAAATTTCCTGATTCCCGTCAATGCCGCTGCCTGCGTAACAAAAAAAGTCCGCTTTTCATAAAATAAAAGATAAAACGGCGCAGCATGTGGCGGTGGCTCATCATGGGGGCGGGATATCCGGACTCCTGCGCACCGGCCGCCGGAATGCCCAAAAAAATTTACAGGAGGAGAAATGTTTCATGATCGATATGGAAATTGTGGGCGGCATCTCTGCAATAGCTTTTATTATCGGGCTGCTGGAGTTCCTCCAGAAGTTGGGGCTAAATAAAAAGTATCTTCCTTTTATCGCGCTCGCCTTTGGATTACTTACTTCAATTGGTTATTACTATTATGGTAACACCACCTGGTTCGAAGCAATTGTAATCGGAATAATGCTCGGCCTTTGCGCGACAGGCGTTTGTTACGGCACCAGGGAAATGGTGGATGCTTTTCGCAGCCGAAGTAAATAATGACATACCTGTTACAGGCCTTAACAGGTGTTCTCCTTTAGACAAGGGTTTTTCAAATGAGAAAGGTCCTTGTTTTTTTAGTTTTCCGTTTTTGACACCTTTATGGTATACTGTATTGCAGGGATAACCGTCATTAATAAAAATCTTCTTGCAGGTGTGGTGGAGAAAATGAAAAAAGACCGGTCTAAAGATTTTAAGGTTTTTGTTGAACTTGAAGGGGAGAAGCGTATCTCCGTTGACAACCTCTTTAACCTTTTGGAGAATATCGAGAGATATGGTTCAATCAGCCGCGCATCTACCGAAATTGGTCTTTCTTACCGCTACTCCTGGGGGTTGATCCAGAATGCTGAGAAAGCACTTGGTATTGTGCTGGTAAAAAAGCAGATCGGCGGATATGAAGGCGGGGGTACAACCCTTACCAGAGAGGGTAGAGAACTTCTTGGCCAGTACAGGGAGTTTAAAGGGGAAGTGGATGCGCAGTTAGACCGTTTTGTTGAGAAAGCTGTCGGCCTGATACAGCCACCACTTTCTGCGGATGATACCGCCGGCAAAACTTTCCAGAGGCACCTGCTGCTGGCCAGCACAATGGAGCCGGTGGAAACCGGGTTGCTGGATGTTCTGGAGGGAGCGTTCTTCCAGGATTCCGGGGTACTGGTAAGGCATATTGCCCTTGGAAGCGGCCGCGCCCTGCAGATGGCCGAAAACGGACGCGTTGATATGGCACTGACCCATGCCCCTGAGCTGGAAGAGAAATTTATGCACGACGGCTGGGGGAAGGCAAAATATCCAATTATGGCCAATGATTTTGTCCTGGTAGGCCCGGCTTCCGATCCTGCGGGAATAGCCGGAGTTACTGCTTCCGGAGGTGCAATCGAAGCCTTTCGGAAAATCTTTCTTTCCCGCTCGCCTTTTATCAGCCGCAGCGATTTTTCCGGAACCCACTTAAAAGAACTAAACATATGGGAGTCTGCCGGTATTTCTCCGGAAGGGGAATCCTATATCCGTTCTTCCGGTGTTATCGGCAATCTGGGAATCCTGCATCTTGCCCATGAGAAAAAAGCCTATACCCTTGTAGACAGGGCTACTTACCTTTTATCCCGCAGCGCGGAAAAGAATATGAAAATATTTATCGGCACTGAAGAGGGAAACGTTCTGCCGGGGGAGCTGGACAATGTGTTTTCCCTAACCCTGGTTAATCCGGAGCGGGTGATATCCGTTAATTATGAGGATGCGCTGCTTTTTGCCGGGTGGCTGCGGGGGAAAGAAGCGCAGGGAGTAATCTCCGGCTTCGGCCGGGAAAAATTCGGCCGTCCTCTCTTTTCAACTATTACCAATTAATGCGACAGTGCGACAGGGGACGGTTCTTCTGTCGCATATCTGCCGCCAATGCGACAGTGGACGATTCTTCTGTCGCATTCCTACCACACCGCCTTCCGCCGTCTACTGTCTGCAATCTGCCTTCTACCACTTCCCCATCCACAGGGCTAAAGCGTTAGCGTGCCAATCTCCTGGGACATCCATTCATCCATCCATCTGCCCATCTACCCGTCTATTCATCTATCTATCTATTATCTATTAGTCTGTCTGTGCCTATCCATCTGCCTACTTTAGCCTTTATTATTTTATTATCCTGGATTATTGGATGCTTTTCAGGAACGGATTTCGAAGAGAAGGATTATCATTATCAAAGATTTCAGGCCGTTAAGCTTCAAAAAAGCAAAAAATAACCGAAAATGATATTTGACATATGCTCATTAAAAATATAAAATTGAATTGAACATAAGCCCATAATATTTTTATTTAGGGCAGGGTTATCTATGCAAATCTGAAACGGGCTTTTGCTTATCCGAATCCTTTCCCAATCCCGATGTGGGAGCATCAAGAGGGGCGGGGAAAGGAATGGGAGACGGAAGAGGAGCGGGAGGCGGAAGGCGTCGCGGCAGTGATTAAACAGTCCGGTAAGAAGTGGATGTTTTCAGATGCTGAAAAACTCTAAACGTCATGCAAAGGAGGTGAAGAACATGCCTGGAGGAGATGGTACTGGGCCGATGGGTTTTGGACCGGGTACCGGCCGGTTTGCAGGTTACTGCGGAGGATATCCTATGCCCGGGTATGCCAATTTCTTCCCCGGCCGCAGGGCGTGGAGGCGGTTTGGCTACTCACGCCCATGGTTTAATTACGGGCCGGGTTGCCGCAGGGCTTTTGCTCCCGGTCCGGTTTATCCGGCTGCAGTTGCAGTAGATGAAAAAGGATATCTTGAACAGCAGGCGGAGTATCTCAGGGAACAACTGAAGATGATTGAAGAAGAGCTTAAAAATATCAAGTCTAAAGAAGACGAGTAGAGTACTATAATTGAAATTTGTACCGATATCTTGCAGGCCGGGTTGTTTAGGCTTCTGCTCCATGAACTTGCGGCTGCGCTGACACTGGTTGGCGCGGCCGCCCCCTGCAGGTTAAAAAGATGGCAAAAAGGGATCCCTCCGGACGAAATACCGCCTGAAAACCTGACTGTGGCCTTGACCGAAAATATGATGTTGATATTATAGTTTTGGTTCTATTGTGTAAAAACAGGGTGATGCCAATGTCCCTAAAATTAGTAATACCAGGAAGAAAAAGGCGGAGTATTAAACTGACCAAATTGGTACTTGATTTAAACGGTACCCTGACGGTTGATGGAATTATAAATGCAAATACAATTTTTCTTTTAAAAAAAGCTGCAGTCTTCCTGGAAGTGCACATTTAACTGCTGAAACCCTTGGTCTGGCAGTGAAGATACAGCGGCCGTTAAATTTAAAAGTTCATGTTATCCGAGGTAAGCATACTTCCGCTGCCAAGGCATATTATATACAGAAGTTGGGCCAAAGAGAAATAATAGCGATCGGGAACGGCGTAAACGATACCGCTATGTTGGGGAAGGCTGCTATCGGTATCGCAGTTTTGGGACCGGAAGTTGCGCTACCGAAGCCTTGCGCAGCGCTGATTTATCGGTTAATAATATTGATGATGCGCTATCTATGGTTACCAAACCGCGGCGGTTAATTGCCACTCTTCGCGGCTGATTTTAATGCCGCTTTTATTGTTTACATTTTTTTGGTATACTGGTGAAAAAATTTAAGGTGTGTGTAAGTAGTGAAG
>JAAYOY010000139.1 GCA_012520035.1 Bacillota bacterium | reverse complement strand
CATTATCCCTGGCGCCCGCCTAACTTCAGGGCCTTATGCAGCATACGGGAAGGAAGGCTTCTCAGCTTTCCACTTTCCAGCTCGGCAAGCACCTGTTCGGCCTCTTCCACAACAAGGCGGGGCAGGCCGGCCTTACCTGGCAGTTCTGCTATTGCTTTATCTGCAGCACTGCTGTCCATGGATTCTTTGATAATTTGAAAACAAGCCGCAATGACAATCACTAAAAGCTGGACGCCTCTTTCAGCAGACAGTTTTTCCGCAACCGGCAACACCCTCTGCAGCTTTGCCAGGGCCTCCCCCTCCAGAATTTGTTCCATCGCCGCCCGGATCTTTTCTAAAAAAGAATCCGGCTTCCCATATCCTCTGGCAATATCACCCAGACAATATTCGGCATACGCACACCATTCCGCACACCCCATGTCAAAACGGGGATTGCTCACCAGCCTCCGGCACTTTTCGCAGCGGACGCGGATATCGGTTTTCCAGAATTCCAGGATATTTCCACAGTTCGGACACTCCTCCTCGTAAATATCCTCAGGTTTCCAGTATCTTCTATCCTGGCCGGGACATTTCGGTACTTGCACAGCGCCTCCCTCCCTTTCTGCTAAGATATTAATCTTAATCCAATACATTTAATACCTAACTAAGTTGGTTATATTATAATGTTATTTTATTCCCTTGTCAAGTGTTTCCAGGCCATTTAATAAAAAAAATAACAATAAAATGAGTTGCCTGTTGCGATTTTCCATCGTGATAGTGCATTAAATTATTTTTTTCTCGTCCAACAGTATAATCATCTCCCTACCCCTCCCATGTATTTTCCAGTTGTCATACATAGGTTAAACTTGACTATGGGATCATCTTCCTGTAATATATATATAACTAACTTAATTATATAACTATAAATGAAATCAGGTGCAACCAATGATCACTAAAAAAGCAGAGTATGCGATCATCGCCCTGGCTGATTTGGCCGCGCTGCCGCCCGGTCAAAAAACGACGGCCAGAGAAATTGTCGCACGCCGGAAAATCCCGCCCAACCTGCTTGCCCAGATTTTACCCGAATTGCGTGCTGCAGGATGGATAAAAAGCACCCGGGGGGCCGGCGGAGGGGTCTTTCTTTGCAAGGATCCTGCGCAAATCACCTTACGGGACACAATCGAGTTAATTGACGGCCCCATAAAAATTACCCGCTGTTTGTTCCAAGGTAAGCCCTGTGGAAACAAACCTTCCTGCCCCCTGAGGGATGTCTGGAAGGAAGCGCAAGGAAAAATGATGCATGTTTTTGAAAAAACCACCATTAAAAAGCTGTCCGACAGAATTGCTGCTGCCGGATAAATTTAGCCCAAAGATTTATTGTAAATCGAAAAGGCAAAAAAACAGCCGGACGAGGGACCTCTCCCCCTGTCCCTTCTCCCCCCGCCCCTTCTCCTTCCTCCCCCCGACCTGTCTCTCGACAAGGCGGCTTGACATATATTTACATTTGCAATATTATATTTATAGGTAATACATTATTGGGGGGCATTACCGTGAAGAAAATTACTACTGTTACAAAGAAGGGGCAGGTTACAATACCCAAAATGGTACGGGAAAAGCTGCAAATCAACTCCGGTGATAAAATCGAGTTTATTTTTAACGAGCAGGGGCAGGTAATTTTACAGCCAGTTAAAGCCGATCTGAACAGTCTTTACGGAATTCTGGCAAAAGAAAAGCCGGAACTGGACATTGAAGAACAGCGTAAAGCTGCCCGGGACTGGATCAGCAATCAGAAAGGTAGGTTGTAAGTGGGTGTTTTTTGTAGATACAAATTTATTTATTCGCTTTCTTTCGCGGGATGACACAGAAAAAGCCGCCAAATGCAAAACCCTTTTTGAAAAGGCCCTGGCCGGTGAAGTAAAGCTCTTTACTTCTGAATTGGTAATCGCCGAGGTGGTATGGGTACTTCAATCCCCTAAAACGTATAATCAAAAACCGGAAAGAATACGCGAATTGTTGCTGCCACTTCTCACCATTAAAAACCTGAATTTCCCTAACAAGGAGCTCTACCCGGATGTTTTTGAACTTTTTGCCTCTTCTAATGTGGACTATATTGATGCTTATAACGCTGTTTTAATGCAGCAAAAAGGCATTTACGATATTTATAGTTATGATGAACATTTCGACTTAATCAACAATATCAACCGCTTGGAGCCATAAACTTATTTTACTGAAAGAACGGTGCCCCTACTTAACAACCAAAAATATTTAATAATGGGACAAGGAACCTGTCCCCCTGTCCCACTTCCCCTGTCCCACTAAGTTAATACCAGTAGACTGGGTAGCTTCTATTGTTATCAAAGTTATTTACTATTAGAGCTACCACTAGAATTATTAACGCTCCTGCAGCAACAGGGACTATTGGCCATAAGAAATTTCCATTTGAAGAGACGACTCCAATTAACGCTGTCGCACCAGCAGGAGGATGCACAGTCCTCGTCCCCAGCATAACTACAATTGCAAGCCCTACTGCTAACGCTACTGAAAAATAATTGAATCCTAATATATTATAGACAATAACTCCAACAAAGGCTGACAACACATGTCCTGCAATCAGATTTCGCGGTTGAGAAAATGGTGCTGCAGGAGCCCCATAAACAAGAACGGCTGACGCTCCTAAAGGAGCAAAAAATGCAAAAAGCTGAGCTTGAATGCAAATATAGGCAACAGCCAAAATACCTAAAAAACCGCCAATGAAAGAAACCAGGATAAAGCCAGCCTTGGGTGCTTCAACTGAACATTTCATTTGTCCCGCCCACTTTTGGAAATAGGACTTTTGTGACGGCGCTTCTTTTTTTCCTGTTTCTAACTTAATTTCACTCATTATAACTCCCCCGTTCTCCCCCGTTTTGTAAGTGATACAAGATGGGTAAATACCAACTCACCGGCAGTATTTACCCATCTTGCCGCTATTTTAAGCCGCTATTTTAGCGCTATTAATTACCAGGGATATTTTCCTTCTCCACTATACTGCAAAGCTTTTCCATTAAAAGTAATAATAATTCTATCGCCTTTAGGATCTTCTCTCTTGCTAACATCAACGGTAAAATCAATGGCACTCATGATACAGTTGCCGAACATTTCATGAATTACCTCTTTAATTGCAGGGCCAAAACTATCAAACACTTCGTGCAGCCTGTATAAAATTGGATCCGCATATCCCTTATAGGGGTGTTCCGTTAAGAAATCAACCTCATCTTTTGAGACTCCCAGCTCTGCAGCAATTTTATTAGCAAACTCTTCGGGCACCCACTGTTGCCCATCAATAGCTGCAGCCAGCCAAATTTTGTTTACACCAAGCCTATCGGCCAGTTCAGCATATGTGATACCTTTATCCTTTTTAGCTTCTTTTAATTTTTTAGACAGCGCAACACGGTCTCCCGGCCTCCATAGATACTCCTTGTTGCTTGTTGGTTGCATATGAAACCCTCCTTCTAAATTATTAAAATATTTAATCAAATTCTACCATTCGAGAAAACTGTTTTGTATGACCCATACTAATTAATAAAGAGCTATTCTGGAAGTTAATTATAGCTCCAAATAACTAGATAAATCGGTTAGACGTCTCGGCATCTTTACCGCAGCAAACCCTTGCGACAGCAAATATTGACAGATCATTGACAGATTCTTTTTTTAATAAAAAAAAATAGATACAGAAAAGTTTTACTTTTTTTACATTTACGACATATAGCCCTATTTAAAAAGAATATAAGAAAACGCCTGGATAGAAGGAGCTTTAAATCCGGCAACTTTAATTTAACTTCAGTGAGGTGATAGGCTGTGAAAAGGGGTGGCGGTTTTATGAATTCCGAAAAGTATTTCAGGCTAATGTTGGATAACATGAATGCCGCGATCTTAATGGTTGATACAAACTTAAAGGTAATATACTGCAATAAATATTTTGAAGAATTTTTTGGGATACCGGCTTACTTCGTGGTCGGTTTAAACAAGAAGGAAGTCATTACCAGGGAAATTAAATGGCGCATAAGAGAACCGGAAGAATTTCAAAACAGATTGTTTTGGCTCTATGAAAATCCAAAAGTTGTTGCCAGCGATAAGGTAATCGTGGAAATTCCCAGGCACATTGTATTACAACGCTTCAGCTGTCCTGTATACGATGAAGACCAACATTTGCTGGGAAGACTTGAAGTATATTATGACATTACCGAACTAAGCACAATCCAGGAAGAACTTCAATTAAAAAACAAACAGTTGTATTTACTCACGGCAACGTCCAGCGCTATTAACGAAAACCTGGAACTTGAACAAATGGGAGTTAGTTTTTTGCGAAGGGTAACGCAAGTTATACAGTCCAACTTTGGTGTTTTATATGTAAAACGAGGGGCACACCTTCACCTAACATCCACTGTGGGAAACTGCCAAAAATATAGCAAACCGCCAATGATTATCAAAGAAAACCCACCGGCAAGCCTTTTCTGGGGTTCATTATCAGATGGTCTTCCATTTGAAGAATTTGATAGCTCGGCAAAAGGAGGCTATTTTATTGGCTTTCCCGCCATATTAAAAAAAGGGGTCCACAACGGCCTTTGCCTATTTTATCTGGATAAACTAAATCATGCTATGCTGGAAAGCAGGGAATTCGAAAATATTGGAATGAAGCTTGGCCTGGGGATAAACAATGCGCAACTTTACCGGGAGGTACAGCGCACTGCGGTTTTACAGGAACGTGATCGAATTGCCATGGAAATGCACGATGGCCTGGCTCAAACACTTAGCTATTTAGGATTGGGCATGGATTCAATTTACAATTACATAATGAGCGATGAAAAAGAACGAAGCCTTGCCATGCTGGAAAAATTACGCGAAGTAATCGATCTGGCTTTTAGTGATGTAAGAGAAGCGATCATCGGTTTGCGGGTTGATTTTTTTGATGATAGAAACTTCATCGATGCACTAGAAAAATACCTGCAAGAATTCAACCATTTGTCCAATATCAAAGTAATACTTAATATAACCGGGAACTACTTTGAGCCGGAGCCATATAATCAACTACACATTATACGTATTATTCAGGAAGCTCTTTCCAACGTAAGACGTCATTCTGAGGCTTCTACGGCAAACGTGGATATTCAATTCAAAAACAGCTCCGTCCGCGTTATTGTTCGGGACAATGGATGCGGTTTTGACAAGAAAATACTCTACGGACAAAACAACTCCCTGCTTTCTCAGGGTATAAAAATCATGAAAAAGCGCGCTTCCATTCTTGGCAGCTCTCTGTCTATAGATTCTGTAGTTGATGAAGGTACAAAAGTAATGCTGAATATCCCGGTAGAACGTTGGCTAGGGAGCAATCAATATGAATAAACAAAATGCAGAACTTACCGCTAAAAAAATCATGCTGGCCGATGACCATGCCCTTTTTAGGGAAGGATTAAAAAGAATCCTCGCCGATGTTGGATTCAAAAATATTGTTGAAGCAACAAATGGTAAAGAAGCGATAGATTTAGCAATTATTGAGCAGCCCGATCTAATTTTAATGGATATCTATATGCCGGCTATGAATGGCGTTGAAGCGACCAGGCATATCTCACAAAAGTACCCTAATATCATTGTTGTAATGCTAACCGTTTGTCAAGAAGACAAACTACTTGCCGAAGCATTGCTTGCCGGCGCGCAGGGCTTTTTGACGAAAAGCATGCGCTCGTACCAGATAATCGAATCCTTAAACAAGATTATTAAAGGGAATATTACTATCTCTATCCCCATCACCCGCAACCTGCTAGACATGCTGTCCAATAAAAAGAATCAGATCGCAAAACAGCCTTACGATGGCTTGGATACAGCAAAAATTACTCATAGAGAAAAAGAAGTCTTAATTGAAATAGCGAAAGGGCACAGTAACAAGGAAATATCCCAGCTACTTTTTATCAGTGAGCACACTGTGAAAAATCATGTGCGCAGTATTTTGGATAAAATGAACGTTAAGTCCAGGACACATGCGGTTTCTAAAGCTCTGGCAATGGGCATTATTTCACACTATCACGGGCCAAATAAAAAATAAAAGAATATTATAAAATTCCCGCCCCGGAAGTTCCAGGGCGGGAACCCGTATTTTTATATAGCCTCTTTGCTCTGTTTTTTAACCCTTCCAGCCAGCCCGTTTGCCGCCCCCGGTCCTTGCGAGCGCTTTTCTCCGCAGCGCAAGGCCGACCAGCACCAGCAGGAGGCCAGCACCGTAAAGTATCACGGGAGGAAATTCACCTGTTTTCGGCGGCTCCGCAGGTATTTCCTCTTCCTTCTCTTCGATCAACTCACTATCCCCTGGAGGCGAACCGGGTTCTTCCGGTGGAACGATCTGTTCCGTTTCCTCGTAGTTGCCGAAGAATACATTTGCACTATCCCCTTCTTCCAGTACAACCAAAACCTCCGTTGGCGTTGTGGCAACCCAGCCATCCACAACTTCCTCAATAACGGTATATTCACCTGGTTCCAGTTCCAGCTCAATTGGAGTGGCATACTCCTCGCCGTTAACAAAAACCTTCCACCCTTCGATTTGCTCTTCATCGTCGTCCCAAATGCCGTCAGCATCGGCATCGTAGAACTTATACACTGACAAAGATGCCGTTCCTGTCAAGGCAGGCGGTAAAGGCGGCGAAGATGATGAAGTTGACGGCGGTGATTTATGTTCTTCCTTGACGGGATCCGCACGGAATTTAAACTGTACGGTGACGTCAGCCCCCTGGTACTCGTTTCCTGTCTCCGGGCCGGAAAGATGAACAGAGATATCCAGCTGCTGGCTTTCGCCTTCGTTCAGGACGCCCATATCCCGCCCCTTCTCGCCAAATTGTTCCCTGAACTCGGAAACCAGCCCTTTAAAGAGCTCTTCTTCGCCCCGGTTTACGGTCATCTCCAGTACCCTGTCCAGGGGTTTCCCGGCCTGCCCCCTGTAACTGCCGGCGCGGCTGCCGATCTTTTGGATATCGAAAAAGTACCTGAACGCCCCGTCTCCTGTATTGGAGACGGTCAGGTATGAACTCTTGGTATCCCCCGGGGCGAGGTTGCTTACGTCGGTAAATTCATCCGCTACGTTGACCTCCAACCCGATTTCGCTGCCTTCCACCACGAAGGCGAAGGTGCTGCCCGCCCCGGACATGATCAGGAGCGTTCCGCT
>JAAYOY010000138.1 GCA_012520035.1 Bacillota bacterium | reverse complement strand
TGCAAGTAACGCTTCCGGACGGAAGACAGGGGTGGGTTGCTGGCTGGCACACTAAAAAAATCAATAATGAAGAAAAAAATACTGAAACGCCCGTTACATATTTTCGACTTGCAACAGTCAAAGCCGATATTTTAAGGGTACGCTCCGGGCCGGGACTTAAGCACACTCAAACCGGAAGGGTCTATTCAGGAAATCATCTGCTCGCTCTACAGGAGCAGGACGGCTGGTACTATGTGCAGACCCCAACAGGGCAATACGGCTGGATCAGCAGTGAATACGCTTCCTTAAAAGAAGTAGCATCCGACGTTTCACGAAGTACTCCCTCACGTGCCGGAAGTATAAAAACCAAAAATATTACTCTTGTAATAGATCCTGGTCATGGTGGCAGCGATTCCGGGGCTACCGGCATAACGGGGTTAAAGGAAAAAAACGTAAACCTTGCCGTGTCTTTATATCTGGCAGATTTACTGCAATCCCGGGGTTTTAATGTGGTTCTGACACGCAAGAGCGATGTAAATATCAGCTTAAACGAAAGAGTAGCCATAGCTGAAAAAGCTAAGGCCGATCTTTTTATCAGCATCCATGCAAATGCGCACTTGACTAACATCTTTGCTTCCGGGACAGAAACCTACTACTATCAAAATAAAAGCACTTCTCCACAAAGCTTCTATCTGGCCTCGCTCCTGCAGCAGGAAACCACGCGTTTGCTGAAACTGCCCAACCGGGGCGTTAAAACAAAGCCCTTTCACGTAATCAAGGAAACCAGCATGCCTTCAGCCCTGCTTGAGTTAGCATTTCTTTCCAACGCAGTAGACGAAAAAATGCTCAAATCAAACGACTTCCTGAGATTGGGGGCCGAAGGAATCTACCGGGCAATAATGAAATATTACAACCTCGAACCCTAAATGCGACAGGATGCGACAGGGGACGGTTCTCCTGTCGCACTACACGCTACCGCTTGCTGCGACAGCAGTTGCGACATTGGGGACGGTTCTCCTTGTCGCATTGCGACATGCGACAGGAGAACCGTCCCCAATGTCGCATTTCATTAAAAATGTTTCTTGCTGTCCAACAAAATTGTTACGGGACCATCGTTGTCAACTTTGACTTTCATTTTTGCCTGGAATTGCCCAGTTTCAACCTTTAGGCCTTTTTCTCTTAACATTTCACATAGTTTTTCATACAGATAAGCAGCTTTTTCCGGTGCGGCAGCCCCAATAAAACTGGGGCGGCGCCCCTTACGGCAATCTCCGTAAAGCGTAAATTGCGATACACATAGGATTTGGCCCCCGGTATCTTTTATAGAAAGGTTCATCTTACCGCTGCTATCCTCAAAAATACGCAACCCGCTTATTTTGTCGGCAAGATAACTGCAATCCTCCTCTTCGTCATCCGCTCCTACCCCTAAAAAAACAACCAGCCCTTTGTTTATTTCTCCGACCACTTGATCATTTACTTCAACAAAAGAATGCCCTGCTCTCTGAACAACTGCACGCATATGATTCACTTCCCCGGTGAAGATGCACCCGCATAACGCCTGACAGTAAAAACATCCTTCACCCTTTTTATTTTGTTTATAATATGTTCGAGATGTTCCAGATCCCTGACAACAAAAGTCATGTTGACAATAAAGATTTTATCCCTGGTCGTACGGCCATTTACAGCGGTAATATTGACCTTGCTCTCGCTGACGGCATGCATGACCTCCGCCAAAAGGTTTGGACGATCCATGGCTGTAACTTCAATAGCAACCGGATAGGAAGTATCGCTGTCAGCTTGCCAGGACACTTGCAGCAAGCGCTCCTTGTCCCCGGCTTTTAATACATTGGGACAATCCTTGCAGTGGATGGATATTCCCCTTCCCCTCGTGATAAAACCTACGATCTCATCACCCGGCACAGGGTTGCAGCATTTTGAGAAACGAACCAACAGGTTGTCAATACCCTCTACTTTAATACCCCGCGCAGCTTTTGTAGCACCCTTCCAGGGTTTAATTTCAACCGGGGGAAGTTCCTCCTCCTCCCCAAATTTTTTGCGGTATTCTTCTCTAAGCCTGGAGATAATCTGGCGCGTCGATACTCCGCCGTAACCTACGGCAGCATAGACGTCATCCGCCGAAAGGAGGTTGTACTTTGCACCTATGTCCTCCAGAAGTTGTTCTTTTAGCAACAGGTGAGGCTTCAGGTTTAACCTGCGGATTTCCTTCTCCAGACTCTCCTTTCCTTTGGCGATATTTTCCTCTTTTCGTTCTTTTTTGAACCATGCCCTGATTTTACTCTTGGCATGGGAACTGACAACTAACTTCAGCCAGTCCCTACTGGGATTACCCTGCTTGCTGGTTATAATCTCTACCATATCTCCCGTATGCAGCTGATACTCCAATGGAACAATACGCCCATTTACCCTTGCGCCCACACAGCGATTGCCGATATCGGTATGGATTTTATAAGCAAAATCAAGCGGGACTGACCCGGCCGGGAGATCAACCACATCCCCCTTGGGTGTAAAAACAAATACTTCATCAGCAAAAAGATCGATTTTTAAATGCTCCATAAATTCGTGAGCATCTTTTAAATCCTGCTGCCAATCCAGCAGCTGTCTCAACCAGGAAAGTTTTTCTTCAAATTCCCGGTCATCCTTAACCTTCTCCTTGTATTTCCAGTGTGCAGCGATACCATATTCCGCCGTGCGATGCATCTCTTTGGTGCGGATCTGCACCTCCAGCAGCTGGTTTTTAGCGCATACTACCGTGGTATGCAGGGATTGGTACATATTTGGCTTGGGCATGGCTATATAATCATTGAAATGTCCCGGAATCGGCCTCCAGAGAGTATGAACAATCCCCAGCGCCCCGTAACATTCCCTGATATTCTCCACAATGATCCGCACTGCGGTCAGATCATAGATCTCGTTAAAATCCTTACCCTGAGTTTTCATTTTATGGTATATGCCGTAGATATGTTTGGGACGTCCGCTTATTTCTGCAGGGATCCCCGCTTCATTAATCTTCTCCTGGAGGATGGCGATCATATTATTGATAAATTCTTCTCTTTCCTTGCGCTTCATCGCCAATTTATCTACAAGGTTGTAATATTCTGAAGTGTTCAGGTAGCGAAAGGCCAGATCTTCCAGCTCCCATTTTACCTTATAGATACCCAGACGGTGAGCTAAAGGGGCATAGATCTCCAGCGTCTCACGCGCTATTTCTTTCTGCTTGGTATCCTTCAAATAACGCAACGTCCGCATGTTGTGAGTTCTGTCGGCCAGTTTGATTAAAATTACCCGGATATCTTTGGCCATCGCAATGAACATTTTGCGCCATGTTTCCGCCTGGTGTTCCTCTTTGGAACGGAATTCCATACGGCTTAACTTGGTCACCCCGTCAACCAGATAAGCAACCTCGTCGCCAAACTCCTCTTCAATTTCCTCATAAGTAACGGGAGTATCCTCAAGGACATCATGGAGCAGCCCGCACATCACAGTAACCAGATCCAGCTCAAGATCGGCCAGAATATAAGCGACTCCCAGGGGATGTGTGATAAATAAATCCCCGGAGACTCTCTTCTGACCCGCATGAGCGTTCAAGGCGAACTGATAAGCCTTGCGGATTAAAGCCCAGTCTTCCCGCTTTTCGTTATACTTTGTAAAACGCCTTTTTAATGCTTGCAGACTCATTCTTTTCCCTACATTTCTCGTTCTGCTGCCTAACTACTTATTACTATAAATTATGTATCCGGGTTAGTAAAGTCGTTCAAATAATGAAGAATTTCCTCTCCCGTTTCTTCCAGTAAAAATTGCTGCCATAAAAGAGTTTCCTTCCACTTGAGGCGTCCCTTTTGAAATGTCTCAATCCTGGACAGATCTCTTAGTAAGATGCAGGGATCACTGTAACAGTTCCTTAAAAAAATGCCTTTTTCGTTAAAATCAAGATATGTGGCTTCTAAAAATATCTCCATGCATTTTTCTAAAAGATATTTTGTTGCAGTAAACGGAAGCATTTTCCTGATTCTGCTGCAGGCGGCCGCCAACGGAACAGGTCCACTGGAAACCACCTTTTGCAATGCGGAATAGATCAGTTCCAGAGAAGAAAAGGACGGGACTGTGGCCAGTAAAAGCTTGATATTTTCGTTATAGTCACGGCTGCCGAATAATAGATGAAGCCGATAGCCCCGGTTTCCAAAGTTGGTCAAAGAACCTAGCAGTTGGATTAGCTGCATCTCCCCCAGCGGCAGATCAAAAAGAACGATATGCTTTGGCGCTTCCCCATAATTATTGGAAAATATTTTACCCTGATGGCTGAAAAATATTTGCCGGCCACCAGCAAATATTCTTTTTAAATTATTTAACCGGCCGACCGTATTGACAAAAATCAGCACCCCTTGGTTTTTTTCCAGCAGGTTGTTCACATAAGATACTTTCCGTCTCGTTTCCCGTTTATCAACGATCGACAGTTTTTCCCCGGTGAATTCATCACAATAAGAAAAATGAAATATTTCCAGCTGTAATGCATCATTTCCCCTCCACCGATCAAAAGAAATATTAAAAACAAAGTCAATTTCCCTGAAAGGATCCATCTCCGGAAGCCGGCTTTTCCCGTTAAAGCTGATTCCGGAATAATTCAGGTCATTTTTTTTAAGGCTCAGTTGCAGGTGCTGAAGCCGTTTCCCGACCTCTTTTTTCCTTTCAAGGAACCATTTTTTCCCAACAAAGCGTGGTTCCGGATTTCCAGGGCCAAAAGGCTCCAGCAATGCCAGATCCCTTGTCAGATCGGGGGTAATCTCTTCAGGTTCAAGTACAGCATCTACATAAAGGACATCCGCAGCCGGAGTGCTCTCAAAATGTTTTTCAGCCAGTGCATTCAATTTTTCCCGGAGTGGCGAAATATTTTCCTCGCTTACCGTCAGGCCGGCAGCCTGTGAATGGCCGCCAAAACCCATCAGGATTGATTTGCACCCGCTCAAAGCCGAAAACAGGTCAAAATTACCCATGCTTCGCCCTGATCCCTTGCCTGTACCGCCTTCCAGGGCGATCAAAATTACGGGAACATTGTATTTTTCTACCATACGGCTCGCTACTATCCCCAGAACCCCACTGTGCCAACCTTCACCGGCCAGGAGAATAAAATACCGTCCCTTACTTTCTTCTCCATCTTCAACCATATGGCATGCTTCATTGAATATCTTCAGCTCCATCGCCTGACGGCGTTTATTCTCTTCATGCAACTCCTCCGCCATCTTCCGCACTTTTTCAGCTTCCTCTTCCAGGAGCAGATATAAAGAACGGGAAGCGTCCCCCATGCGTCCGGCTGCATTCAGGCGCGGTGCGATAATAAAAGCCAGGTCTCTCGCAGTAATCCTTTCCTTGTTTAATGCCGCCACTTCGCAAAGGGCTTTTAACCCGGGACGAAGGTTTCTCTTCATATGCATAAGGCCGTGTACAACCAAAACGCGGTTTTCATCAACCAGCGGGGATATGTCGGCCACTGTTCCCAGCGCAACAAGGTCAAGGTAATCCAGAATATTTATACTTCCGGATCCGGTATTTCCTGCAAAATCATCCCCTGTAAAACCATCCCCTGCCGTGTCCTTTCCAGCCCGCATCAGCAGGGCCTGTCCAAGTTTAAAGGCCACCCCCGCCCCGCAAAGGCCTTTAAAAGGGTAGGAACAATCACCCCGCAGGGGATTTATCACCGCTGCAGCTTCCGGTAAAATAGCTGCGGGTTGATGGTGATCGGTGATAATCACCCTCATCTGCAGCTTGCGGGCATATTCCGCCTCCTCGAAGGAGTTTATGCCGCAATCCACCGTCACTATTGTTGATACACCCAGGCTTTTGAGATGATCCAGGGCAGCGAAATTTAAGCCGTAACCCTCCTGCTGACGGTCCGGGATATAGAAAATCACTTCCCCTCCCAAAAGCTGCAGCAGAGAAAATAAAATAGCCGTTGAAGTAATTCCATCTACATCATAATCACCGTAAATGGCAATTTTTTCCCTGCTCCTGATAGCGCTTATTAAAACTTCAACCGCTGGTTCCATATCTTTCATCAAAAAAGGGGAATGCAACCGCGAAAGATCAGGTTTAAGAAAAGCTTCACCCTCTTCGACAGTATTAATTCCCCTGTTGATTAAAACCTGAGCCGCGGGCAGAGCAATATTCAACTTTTTTGAGAGAGCCGCTCTTTTTTCATAGTCCTGCGGGTACAGCCGCAGGATTTTCTGCACGCTTACTTTATTATAATTACTGCTGCTGTTCAATGATCCTTTCCTTCCTGAATAAGAGCCAGAGCGGACTGGCGATAAAAATTGATGAATAAGTGCCGGCGATTACTCCAACCATCAGCGCAAGCGCAAATGCCTTGAGGTCCATCCCGCCGATAAAAAAGTTAAAAGCAATAAAAAGGCAGACAAGGACTACAAAGGTAGTTAAGGAAGTGTTAATACAGCGAACCAGACTCTCATTAATGCTGTCGTTAACCACTTCCGAAACGGCCTTTTTACGCCGGGTTTTTAAATTTTCCCTGATACGGTCAAAAATAACAATCGTATCGTTAATTGAATAACCGATTATCGTTAAAGCCGCAGCTATAAAAGTGCTGTTAATCTCGATCATAAATATAGAAAAGATTGCTACCATAATAAAAGCATCGTGCAATAAAGCAATAATAGCCGCCAGAGCAAATTTAAATTCAAACCGCAGGGTGATA